>JBBSGK010000008.1:0-43698 GCA_038254115.1 Candidatus Levyibacteriota bacterium
ATAAAAGTTGCCCTTAATTCTCAAAACGAGTCGATAGAGCTTTGCGGATTAGCTTGCGACTATTTAGAGTATGTCAGAAACGGATTTAGTGCGAAGGATGATCTTCTTTGGCGAAGATCAGCTCAACCAAGTAACAAATCTAGAATACAATTTGAGTTTTTGTCTCTTAAAGACCCAAAGGAATTACTTGATTATATAGGCGTTAGTTTTGCTGAAAGTTAATTAATCTATGATCGCCATCAGGAGGGTGGATTAGCTTCGCACCCTTTCTTTCCTAGACTTTCTTTCTACCCCATCGTACGCCTTATCAATTTACAGATTCATAAATAATTGAAGTTAAAGACTTACACCAATTTATCATCCTTAAATACTTGAGAATGTAAGGATAATCTACTTACCTTATTAGAAAAAAATATTCCTCAACTTTATGATCGCTACCTGGATGGTGGATTAGCTCCGCACCCTTTCTTTTCTAGACTTTCACCCAGCCTCCTCCGCGCTCTGATCTATCCTTAAATTCTTCCTTCGAATCACTCAGGACAGGTAAGAAAACGAGAATATATATTTTGTATTCTTATATCAAGTCTCTATAAAGTCTTTTGGAAGTCTGTATGCTTGATGATAGTTATTTATTTGTGTGATACAATAACTCTGTGGCAATTATCGTATCAAAAAATGGAAAAAATGCCTCTAAATTAAATAAAGTGCCTTATGGTCTGGAGGACAATCTTCAGCAATTCATATACAACAATCCGGAAAGCATCCCACTTTATGACATCAAAGAAGATGTGCAACTTCTCATACTTGCCCGCGAATATGGCACATTAAGCGGCCCGATAGATGCAGTTGGCATAGACAAAGAAGGAGAAATATACCTAATTGAAACAAAACTGTATAAGAATCCTGATAAACGCACAGTTATTGCGCAAGTTCTTGATTACGGCGCATCGCTTTGGAAGACTCATCCCGATTTAGAATCTTTTTTGCTTCAGATAAATACTGCAACGCAGCGAAACTTTCAGCAAACTGTTCGGGAAAGAATGCAGAATTATTATTCACTCAACGAGGAAGATGTAGAAGAATTAATAAACAATATTGGTGTAAATCTTTCCGGAGGTAATTTCAAATTTGTAGTACTCATGGATACAATCCACGATCAGCTTAAAGACTTAATTTTATACATGAACCAAAACAGTAAATTTGATATTTATGGGGTTGAGCTCGAATTCTATAAGCATGGAGAATTTGAAATTACAATTCCAAAACTCTTTGGAGCGGAAATTAAGAAGAATCTAACAACAATGAAAACAGATACAACTTTTATATCTGATGAAGAATTTATTTCACTTTATGCAGGAATAGGTCTTGAAAGCAAAATTAAAGAAATTCTTCAGCTTTCAAAAGATATGCAGGCAGGAGTTGTGATGATTGATAGATGGGTAGCCCGGAGAACACCTAAAAATATCAATTTTACGTATAAACCTTCAAATAGCGAGAAAGATTCACTTTCGCTTAGCTTGCCATACGTCTTAGATAAACCCGAATTGGTGTTTAATTTTTGGTTCTATGATAAACCAATTGAAAGTATACTCCTGGATGAAATAGAAAAGACATTGGAAATTAAAACAAAAAAGCTACAGCTAACTGCAAAATATGGAGTTGTGGCAAAATGGCCAGTAAGAGAGTTTTCTACGAGCAAAGTAATAAATTTTTTTACCAGTCTTTCTAATAAAACATAATATATTAATTAACAAAAGTGTCTCAGTATTGCTATCTCAATAGGCAGCGAAATAAGTATGATTGCCACCCGTAATCGCCACCTGGAGGGTGATTAGCTTCGCACCTTTTCTTTCTTAGACTTCCGCCCATCTTCATTTTACGCATTATCGATCCATAGATTCATAAAAAATTGGAAATACAAATTTACACCAATTTATCATCCTTAAATACTTGAGATTGTAAGGATAGATTTAGAACAGACATTTGCCCAGACGCCTCCGCGCTCTGATCTATCCTTAAACTCTTGCTTCGGCTAGACTTCCATTCGGCAGGCTCCCTTCGGCCTCGCTCTGGACAGGCAGGACAAGCAGGACAAGTAAGAAAACGAGAATATTATGCGGTATTTATCTTTATAGCTTTTCCCAAAAAATCAACAGGATTCTTCCCTGAAAGATAAGAGGTTACCATTGCATCAATTGCATCATTTCCTAAGTAGGGAGGAATTATAAGTATACCCGGTTTCCCTCGTCTAACAAATTCTTTGAAGTCGTCATCATGAGTTATTACAAAACGGTTTAATTTTACTGCCAATTGGTAAATGTCTTTGTCGGATGATTGCGGTGAAAGTCCTCCCTCATGAACAACGTGTATAAGATTTACTTTCTTTTTAAGTTTTGGAAATTGGTTTGATTTTGCAAAAGCCGCGTCCAGTATAAATCGAAATTTTCTGGTTTTTGGTGGGTTTTTCTTAAGTTGTTGCAAGATTTTGGTAGTATGAAAAGATATCCGCAATATCTTTTTTTGTTATTTTTAGATAAGGGTAATCTCTTTTGAAATCTTTAATTGAATAACCCTGTACAAAAAGCGCCACAACCCGCGCAATGGGAATACGGGTTCCGCGAATTACTGGTTGGCCATGCATAACTTTTGGATTGTTTTCAACAATATCGGGCATATGTTTAATTAAGAATATAATTATACCACACGCTTTGTCAATGGTTAGTAAGTTATTTGTAAAAAATTAGAAATAAAAAACGTTTATACGCGATAATTTAGTAATAGCCTTTGTGATTTTCCTTCCCCGCAAAATGAACGCTACAAGCTATATAATTCAACATCTATCCTTAAATTCTTACTTCGGTACTCTCAGGACAAGTAAGAAAACTAGAATAGGCTTTCGTTTATCTTCGAAGATTTTACTTTTATACTATTCTCAATTATTTCTCTTCATAAAAATGTGCCTCCCAGAGGAGTTCGATTAGAGTATAATAGGCTTATATGCTGGATTTAAAAAAGATACTTCGAATATTGCCTGTTCATCTGATAAATCCCCGCCTGGAATCTGAAAAAGCCATAAATATCGGTGAGGAACTCGAATCGCTTATTGATACAGTCGGCGGAGTAATTCCCACTCGTATTATTCAAAAGCTCGACAAACCAAATAACGCGACATATGTAGGAAGTGGAAAAATAATGGAGATTACAGATGCTATAAAAAATGAGCAGATAGATGTAGTGGTACTTAATGCTATGGTAAAACCTCGACAAGTCCACGCACTAAAAACGCAATTGCAGAAGACCAAATCTGATATTGAAGTATGGGATAGGGTAGATCTGATTCTTCACATTTTTGATAAACGCGCAACAACACAAGAAGCTAAATTGCAGATTGAGCTCGCCCGCATGAGCTATATGGGACCCAGAATTTATGGAATGGGGTATGTATTGTCCCGCCAAGGTGGAGGAATCGGCTCCCTTGGTTCTGGAGAAACCAATACGGAGCTGATGAAGCGTCACTGGAGAGATGCAAGAAAGAAAATCACAGATCAATTGGCTAAAATCGGCAATGCAAGGGTTCAGCAATTTGATAGGCGTAAAAAAATAGGATTTAAGACTGTTTCAATAGTCGGATATACAAATGCCGGAAAAAGTTCATTATTTAATTTACTTACCGGAAAAAAACATCTTTCAAAGAACGAATTATTTGCAACTCTTGATAGTAGCGTAGGCAAAATATATATCCAGGATTTGCATGCCGAAGTATTGGTTACTGACACTATTGGTTTTATAAGAGACTTACCACCTCTTCTTATCAGTTCATTCAAATCCACTCTGATGGAATCTATTCATGCAGATGTACTTTTACATGTAATTGATGTTTCTGACCCTGAAGTAAATGTAAAAATAAAAGTAGTTGATGATATCTTAAATGAATTGGGAAGAAATACCGGAAATGTAATCTATATTTTTAATAAAATAGATTTAGCGCCAAATATAAATAAAGAGGAGCTTCGGAAAAGCTATAAAAACTTTTCACCCATTTTTATATCAGTTAAAAAAGAAGAAGGCATAGAGGATATCAAAGAAGCAATTAAGAAAGATTTGATTAAAAAAATGTTTGCCGCCTAAAGTATTTATTCTTACCCATTTCTTAACCACATATGAGATACTTATTTTCTTGTTATAAATTAATAGCAATTTGAGGGGGTGATTTTTTATGGAAAGTACAACTACAACCACTACAACTACAAAAAAATACGCATGCAATGGAACTTGCGGAGGATCAGTAACAGAGGAAGAATACATAGCAGGAACGACAGTCTGCGGTACGGAAGGATGCACTATGTTGGGACAACCTTTTGTTGAAAAGGTAGAGACAGTAACAACTGAACCTGTCAAAGTCATTACAGAGGATGTGATTATAAATAATAACTAAAATTGCACTTCTTCTGTTCTTTTATGCGAATTTTATTTATCTTTTGAGAGCTAAGCAATTGCTTTCATAGTTCTTTGTGCGCACAAAGAACGAAAAGCGTCGGCAGATCTGCGCGTGCTAGAAATATTTCCTCCTTCATTAAAAACTACGCCTGCGCTTCGCTACGCTTTTCAGTTTTTTTAACACTCAGTCGTCATATTTCTTTAACGCATGCTCGAATTGCCGATTGATCTGTTATCATGCATTCCACGTCGAATCGGCGGGAAACGGTTAATTCTTTGGGAATGTGAGCATTCAAACAAAGCGCGTTAAGAATTGTAGTAGGAGTTGTCAGGGGGAATCCCGATCTTTAGTGTCGGAAGGGGGAGGACAATCCCCCGACTAACGACTAGTGCAATTTAGCGCGACTTTGCTGCTCACGAGCTTTTGGTTCTTTTGTCGGCACAAAAGAACAGATAAAATAATTATTTAAAAGTTATTTTCATTCATTGTGCGCACAAAGAACAGTAAATAAATTTAGTTTAGTTTTGTGGATTTTCCCAAAATCTCCTCAACCTTTTCGGAAAGATCTGATACATCAAAGGGCTTGGCGAAAAAAAAATCTGCTCCTGCCTCCTCAGCAGACTCCGCAACGTCCCGGTTGGCCGATATCATAATAACCGGAATATTTTTTGAACTTTCTGAATTTTTTAAATCTTTACAGATCGCCCTGCCATCAATTCCTGATAAAAAAATATCAAGAAGAATTAGATTTGGCTTAAACTCACGGACAATCTCAAAAGTTTCTTGCCCTTCTGTTATTGTCCTTGTATTATAATCCGATTCAAATGTGAGTTTTAAGGCTTCCAATATATCAGAATCATCATCAACTATTAATATCTTTTTTAATTCCATATTTTATACTCAATAAATTTACCGGAAGTAAGTAGGGAAGTTACTTAGATGGAATTGTAAAGCTAAAAGTAGAGCCCTCACCTTTCCTGCTTGCTACACCCATGCTTCCTTTGTGCTGCTTTACAATCTCAGATGCAATATAAAGTCCCATCCCGAGTCCCGGATATGTGTTTTCTTCATGATCAACTTCGCGGTAAAATCGGTCAAAAACCTTTTTCTGGTTCTGCTTATTTATCCCAATTCCACTATCTTTCACAGAAAGCTTAACTTACTTCTTTGTTGTTTTCATATTTACATAAATAGCGTTTCCATTTGGAGAATACTTAACAGCATTGGTTAATAGATTTATAAGAACTTGTGATATTTTATCTTTATCCCCAAATACTTTTTTCGCCTTGTCCCCTTTTATATATATTTTGTGATTTTCGGTCGTCGCTTGGATTTCCTCAACGCAATCTTTAACGCACTTATATAAATCAAAATTTTCTGATTTAAGAGCAAGCTTTCCACCCTGTACTTTTGAAGCATCCAAAAGATCATTTACGAGCTTTGTCAATTTATTTGTTTGCTCATGTATTTTTGTTAAATATTTGTGTGATTTTTGTTCTTTATTTTTTATCAGTTCTCTCTGAAGCAACTGAATAAATACTTTTTGGCTTGTCAAAGGTGTTTTTAACTCATGGCTTGTGGCGCTTAAAAAATCATCTTTTCTCCTCTCCATTTCTTTCAGCCTAGCAATAGATTTAACTAATTTTTCCTCAGTTATTTTGTGGCGCGCAACCTCATCCTCTAAAGATTGAGCTTTCTGTTGAAGAATTGCTATCTCTCTCAGACGGGCTGATTCCTCAACAAGAAGAGAATAACTTTCAGAGGGAAGTACATGAGTATGGATCGCGCCTACCTGTTCAAAAGGCCGGGACTGATCTTTTCCATCAAACCCCCTCATAGGGTATGCGCAAAACAAAGAAAAAGAATGGATTTTCTGAAGTTCATTCCAAAGTTCTTCAAGCTCGATTGCTGCTTGCTGATTCCCCTCAGCCCATAAAAGAGCAACCATTTCGCCAAAAGCCTTTACTTTGTGCTTATTCCTGCTTGCCCGGGTAACTACGCCACCGACTACTTCAAAAAACAATTTGGGATCAGGGTGCCCGTCAATCATAAACCTGGAAAGAGTCTCCGATGCGTCAAGATACATATAACTTCCCTGCTCAGTTGCCTGATCCAGATCTAGTCCGTACATTTCAAGCCCTTTTTCCAACCTCTCTTTGTGGGAAGGAGTTACTATAACAATTGCGCTGTCTCCACTCTGGATGAACTTCCTGATAGCCTTTATAAGAAAAGCATCATTTTCATAAAATTGGACAAAATGAGAATTATCTGCGACATCCGACCACTGAGAATGAGGAGCCCTCAGGTAATCGGCTGTTTTATTTACGCTTAGAAATTGAGGATGTCCGGAAATGTTATCATTTTTCTTTATCATACTTACGCAATCTACAACAAAGCTTAACATAGAGTACTCACCAGCTCCATATAAATCAGGTAAGAGGCAGGTAAGAGTATTGTGGCTAAGTAACCGAACTATAGCGTTAATGCATCAGCTGTGGAATGATTGATTTCTAAAAATTTCCTGATCCTTGCTGGATGCTGTGATATAAAATCCTGTAGCTGGTGCTTTGTGGGGATGGAATCAACGCCCAAACCGCCCAGGGCTATAATTTTGATTGCTGAAGCGAAAGCAGCAAAAACCCCCGAGTCATGATGATTACCTGTCTTAATAAATTTGGCGATATAAGCTGCCTCAAAAACATCCCCGGCACCTGTAAATTCTTTTGTCTCATCCGGCTCTAATGAAAATGGGTATACGTGAAATTCCTTTTTACTTTCTTGATACACCCTGGCTCCTTTTGCGCCCATTGTAAGAATTGTAATAGAAACTGATTTTTTAATCCTTTCCAACAATTTACTATTTATTTTACCTCCAACTAAAATTTCTTCCTCACCGAGAGAAACTATATCCGCAGAAGATAAATCCTCCTCAAATCCTGACCATTCTTTTTGGATTACATCACCATTTTTTTTAGCCTTTCTAAAAAACCCTTGTGCGGATATGGCAACTGACCCATATTTTGATAGATATAGAATAATCTCCATATCCACCTCATCCATAACAGGAGCTAAGACAAAAAGCGGATTAACTAAATGATCAAATGAAATAGGAACTAATTCCTTAAGAGTGATTTGATCCTGTCTGGATTTTAAAACAATCGTCTTATACCCAAGTGAATCAAATTTATTAATGGTTGCGGTCGGGTGATTATTTTTATTCGGCAGATTTATAACCTTAATTCCGCATCCGGTTAAATAGTCTATATACCTGTGTCCGGAGGGGAGTTTTGTAATTATTTGTACATCCATTCCTAATTCTTTTGCAGTGATTCCAATATACGTTACTCCCCCGCCAATGAGTTTGCCTGAATCCGCAATATCCTCCGTAACGTGACCGATCAAAATCAAACGTTTTCGCATAACCGAATTATAGCAAAGATAGACAATTTAATTAAAACCGAGATATTTGTTGGCAAAACTGTCCGCTTCATTCTAATAATTAGGAAGGCATTGGGGCGTGGAGGACTGGCGGCATTGATAAATCTTCAACTGATAATTTTGGTTTGGGCAATGGTTTGGTAAGTGCAATTTCAAGTACCTCATCCATGTGGGATACAAATTTGAATTTCAAATCATTCAGAACTTCTTTGGGAACATCTTCCAGATCTTTTTTGTTCTCAGCCGGAACAATAATTGTTTTGAGTCCTGCACGGTGGGCCGCAATTACTTTTTCTTTCAAGCCGCCAATCTCCAAAACCCGGCCCCTGAGTGTTACCTCTCCGGTCATCCCAACTGTACGATGGACAGGGATCTTTGTGAGTGCTGAAACGATTGCTGTTGTTATTGCTGCACCCGCTGATGGACCGTCTTTTGGAACTGCTCCTTCAGGAACGTGAACATGAACGTCTATTTTCTGATAAAATTTCTCTGACAAGCCCATTTTTGAGGCCTTGGCCCTTATGTAAGACATAGCCGCCTGACAAGACTCCTTCATCACGTCCCCGAGCTGTCCAGTTAATATTAATTGTCCTTTGCCGGGCATCAAGGCTATTTCGATAAAGAGTATGTCTCCTCCTGCCTCAGTCCATGCAAGACCTGTAGACATACCAACCTCATCTTTCTTCTCAATCATCGTACTTGTGAACTTAATGGGGCCGAGATATTTCTTTATGTCTGTTGAATTTACTGTAATTTTTTCTTTTTCTCCTTCAGCGACTCTTTTGGCAACTTTTCTATAAACTGTTGCGATCTTGCGCTCCAGATTCCGGACTCCCGCTTCTCTGGTATAGTGATGAATTATAAATTTGAGCGCTTCGTCTGTAATCTCGACTTTTTCAACTTTCAGTCCATGATTCTCAAGCTGTTTTTTGAGCAAAAAGTCATGCGCAATTTTAAATTTCTCATCATGAGTATAACCTGCAAAATTTATGATTTCTAATCTGTCACGAAGGGCGGGTGGAATGGTATCCAAAACATTGGCGGTTGTGATAAACATCACGTTTGAGAGATCAAACGGCACTTCAAGATAATGGTCTGAGAATTGGCCATTTTGCTCAGGATCCAAAGCCTCAAGAAGGGCTGATGATGGATCTCCTCTGAAGTCCGATCCGACTTTATCTATCTCATCCAGCATAAAGACAGGATTTTTGGTACCTGCATCCTTGATCCCCTGCAAAATTCTACCGGGCAAAGCTCCCACATAAGTTCTTCTATGTCCTCTAATTTCTGCTTCATCCCGGATTCCTCCAAGGGACACTCTGACAAATTTCCGCCCCAACGCATGAGCGATGGATTTTCCAATTGATGTCTTACCGACTCCCGGAGGTCCTGCAAAACAAAGAATAGGACCCTTCATCTTTCCTGATAATTTGTGGACGGCCAGATACTCAACAATTCTCTCTTTTGCTTTTTGCAAGCCATAATGATCCTCATCAAGAATTTTCTCAGCCGATTTGATACTGGTTACGTCCTTACTCTCATGATTCCATGGGAGAGCAACCATCAAATCCAAGTAATTGCGGATATATCCTGCCTCGGGATTGAATTGATTCATGTTCTGAAGCTTTGCAAGCTCTTTTTTTGCTTTTTCTTCAACATCCTCAGGCATTTTGGCATCTTTTATCTTGTGCATCAGCTGCTGCGTTTCTGAATGGTCTTCTTTTTCGCCTAGTTCCTCCTCAATTGTTCTTAGGCGCTCCCTGAGCATTGCTTCTCTTGCACCTTTTTCAAATCTTTCCTGAGTTTTTGAGGCAATTCTCCGCTCCAATTCTAGAATTTTAATTTCCTTAGCTAGAAGATCTGTAATTTTAACAAGCCTAGTCTTCACATCCGTTATTTCAAGAAGTTCCTGCTTTTCCTGAGGTTTGATGCCAAGAGCTGACGCAACAAGATCTGAAAGCTCTGAAGGCGTATTCTCTGACATGATATTCATAAAAAGTAAAAAGTCAGCAGATTTACCAAAGTTCATTGCTTTCCTGAATTCATTTGTTAGGTGGTTACAAAGCGCTTTTATCTCTTCGGTATCTTCAAAGATTTCCGGAAGTTCCCGAACCTTTGCCATGAAGTATGAGTCATGTCTTTCGTATGAAAGGATCTCCACTCTTGCCAGTCCTTTAACTTGTGCATTGATTTCCCCATCAGTCTTTATCATCCGTTCAATGCGTGAGAGTGTACCGATAATATTAAGATCTTCAGGAGTGGGATCATTTAATCTCGCATTTTTTTGGAGTACAAAACACACTATTCTTTCTTTCTGAAAAGCTGATTCCAGAGCTGCCAAACTCTTGGGACGTCCAAAAGTAAGGACTGAATCTGTGCTGGGGAATATTATGCCGTCTCTGATTGGAATTATGGGAACAATTTTTTCCATATTATTTGTGTAATTAGCAATCTATCACAGTTATTGCTAATTGTCAAGTGTCACTAAAACTATCACTATTAAACCATGCAATGATCCCGCTGTCAAATTTAGATCCTGGATTGGTCGAGTCTTATTCCGCAAGCTGAGAGTATATGACAGTCCTGTGGGAGTAATTTTTGGTCGCAGTATTCCATTGACCGTTGCAGGAGATGAGATTGAGCATACGCTTGTCAGTTGCCCCGAATACCTTCTGAAGAGGAAAGTCATTGTATGGATATTGAGCCTTTTCAGTCACCGCAAAAGTGTGATCGTGTCCCAGATCGTCCCTGACAATAATCTTATCCCCAACCTCCAATTTACTGACATTCCAAAATACAGCCGGCGCGCCTGATGACTTATCCAGGTGCCCGTCCAAAACCGCACTACCTTTTTCCCCGGGCTTTACCCCAAGATCGTACCACCCGGCATCATCAGAATCTTTAGGCACATCCATTGCTTTTTGTTGATCCTGACCCACAGATTCTACGGGAGAATTGACATTTATTTTGGCAATTTGGAGAGTTTTTGGAATACCATATACAGCTTCCGGTATTTTTGTGGGAATTATCTGGGTGTTTGGACTATGTGAACCTGCTTGTAAAACGTTCTGAGAAGTATTTTTTTCGGCCAACTTATGAGAAGCATTAAATCCTATGTATCCTCCACCCAATGCTAATAATATTAAGAATGTTGAAAATATTTTTTTCATAAATTTCTACGCAATGCAAGACACAACAACATAATGTCGCTGTATCTTGCATCTATAAATTTACTTACCTTAGTTAGCTCTACCTGTTTTTGGCGCTGCCGCCGGAACTGATGTTGTAGGGCTTGGTGTAACCGTAGTTGTTGCCGGTGTTGTTGTAGTTGTTTGGGCAAAAGTCATACTAGCTGCTGCTAATGCTGACATTGCGAATACACCTGTTGCTAATGCTGCTTTCTTAATCATTTATTTCACCCCCTTTCATATTAAAGTGTTTATACTCTCAAGATATGATAATTTCAGCTTATGAAGTTATGAAGACTAGTAATTAATAAAACCTTTATAATCCTAACAAACTTTTTTAAAGGCGTCAACAGTGAAACGTCATTTCTTACACCAGCCTTACAAAATGTTCATGTTTACTCTTTTATCTTTTTCAAAAGATATTCTTTATTATTCTTTTCAAGATCCTCATCTACTTCTTCAAATAGTTTTTGTAGGATTTTTCCAATCTCAGGGCCTGGCTTCATTTTTAATTCTTTCATAATATCCTTCCCGTCGATTGCCAAATCGGTTATTGAAAAAGGTGCGGGAGCCATTTGCTCTTCAAGCCTTTTTTTGAATAATTTCAGCCGCCAGGATTCTGCTGTTTGAGTACCTCCCCCAAGCCGGTCTCCAACGCGAAGATCCATCATATCTTTTACATTTTCAACACCAATCCGCCTGATAAATCTACGGACAGCTGAATCTGTGATCTGTTCATCGACAGTAAACATATGCCATCTGACAAGTTTTGTGATTTTTTCCTGCTCTCTTCTTGAAAAACGCAAACGATCCGCAACATCCCTGGCAATCTTGGCTCCCGCCATTTCATGATTGTGAAAAATGACTAGTCCGTCCTTATCTTCACTGGCAATACGCGGCTTACCGATATCATGAATAAGTGTTGCAAAGCGCACAATCGGGTCGGTCGCAGGCGTGAATTTCAATGACAAAACATTGTGAGTAAACACATCCTCTGTGTGATGCCTTCCGGGACGGGATTGCGAAACACCGATTCCTTCTTCCAATTCCGGAAGAATTTGCGAAAGAAGTCCTGTATTTTTCAAAAGCATCACTCCCTCATATGAATAATCGCTTGCCAGAATTTTTATAAGCTCATCCCGGACCCGCTCATTTGCAATTTCTGATAGTAACGCTGAATCATTACTAATTTCCGAAAGTGTCTTCTCTTCAATTGAGAATCCAAGCTGACTTGCGAATCTAATCGCCCTCATCAAACGTAGCGCGTCTTCCTTAAATCTGAGAGCCGGATCCCCGACGGTCCGGATAATTTTGTTTTTCAGATCCTCCTGCCCATTATACGGATCAATTATTGTAGGTTTTGAGTTTTGAGTTTTATGGTGTAAGTCCAGTGCCATTGCATTAACTGTAAAATCCCGTCTTCCCAGATCCTCCTCAATTGTTTTCCCCCAAGAGACCTCCTCAGGATGGCGCCGATCCTTGTATCCTTTTTCCGTGCGGTATGTGGTAATTTCAACAATTCCTTTATGCTCAACTTCTGTTAAATCAGAGACTTTAATCCCAACTGTACCAAACTCATTTTCATAAACAGAGTCGGGAAAAAGTTCTAACATCTGAGACGGCGTAGCGTTTGTAGTCAAATCCCAATCTGTTACTTGACGGTTATGGATAAGATCCCGTACTGATCCCCCAACCAGGTAAATTTCAAATCCTGCCTTATCAAATTTCCCGGCAATTTCTAAAATGTGAGGTGGTATTTTATCAATCATCTTGCTATAGTATAGCAACAAAACATGAAAACATGGAATACGCTCGGCAAATGGCAAATGGCAAATGGCAAATGGCAAATTGAGAAATTAATTGACCTTCTTCTTGCAAACCGTGGAATCGAAAACAAAAAAGGCAAAGATCATTTCTTAAACCCACGCCTTGAAAATGTAACTGTTGAAAGTGTTGGAATTGACAAAAAGCAACTCGCAAAAGCTATTAAACGAATTAAAAAAGCGATAAAGGATGATGAACAAATTATTGTATTTGGCGACTATGATGTTGACGGAATAACAGGCGCCGCTATCCTGTGGGAAACTTTGCATGACTTGGGAGCAAGAATTCTTCCGCATATTCCACACAGAATCGAAGAAGGATATGGATTGTCAATTGTTGGAATTAATAATATAAAAGAAAAGCTTCCGGATGTAAAATTAATAATTACTGTAGACAACGGAATTGTTGCCCACGAAGCAGTGGATTTTGCAAATGCACAGGGAATTGATGTAATCATAACAGACCACCATGTTCCTTCTGAGGACCTCCCAAACGCTCTGGCAATAGTCCATACGGTCAAGCTTTGCGGCGCGGGGGTGGCTTATTTGCTTTCAAAGGAATTTGTCAAAAAAGATGGGGACAATCATCTTGAGCTTGCAGCGCTTGGCACGATCGCTGATATGGTTCCTTTAACCGAGGCAAACCGGGCAATTGTCAAACACGGACTTTCAAAAATTTGTCAGACGAAAAGGCCTGGTCTTTTGGCGCTTTTCAATCAAGCAGGATTGGAAAAAAACGAATTTACGCCGTATGAAGTAGGATATATTATTGCACCGCGCCTTAATGCAGCGGGAAGAATCGAATCCGGCATGGACAGTCTGAGGTTGATTTGCACAAAGGATCCGAAAAGAGCAAAGATGCTGGCGGAGAAGCTTGAGCTTATCAACCGCGAGCGGCAATTGGTGCTAAAAGAAGCAACCGAGCACGCAATGGCGAAAATTCAGAATTCAGAATCTAAAATTAAGAATTTAATATTTATAGCACATGAGAGTTACCAACCAGGTGTAATTGGTTTGGTTGCCGGCAAACTTGTTGAGGAGCATTACCTACCTTCAATTGTTGTCTCAATCGGAGAGATACAAAGTAAAGCCTCAGCGCGCTCAATAAGCGGCTTCAACATGATTGAGTTTTTGCGTAGGCATACTGATCATTTTGTAAATGTGGGAGGTCATCCGATGGCAGCAGGATTTAGTGTAGCAACTGAAAAATTAGCAGATCTTCAGATATTACTTGAGGAATCTGCGATAACACTTCTGACAGATGAAATAAAAAAACGGAAATTGAAGATTGATTGCGAACTTCCCCTTTCAAATATTGATCTATCTCTTTATAATGCTATTCAAGCCTTATCTCCTTTTGGGATGGGTAATCCCGAACCCACTTTTGCAAGTCAAAAAGTTGAGGTTGAAGATCTTAAACTATTGGGTAAGGAAAAAAATCATCTAAAATTATGGCTCAAACAAGATGATTCCCAAACCTTTGAAGCAATTGCTTTCGGCATGGGAGAATTCGCCGAAAAATTAAAAGCGGGAGACAAAATAGATATCGCCTATACAATTGATGAAAACATATGGAATGGAAATACAAAATTGCAGTTGAAAATAAAAGATATAAAATTAAAACATGGTAAATAAAAACATCAAACCCGCAAACAAAATCCGCTTTACAAAGGAAGGCTATGCCAAACTAAAAGAGGAGTATCAAGAGCTTATTCGGCAAAGACCTCTTGCTGTTGCGGATCTTAAGAAAGCCCGGGAAATGGGAGATCTATCAGAGAATGGATATTATAAAGAGTCCAAATTCAAACTTAATTTTATTGACGGAAGACTTCGAAGATTCTCAGATTATTTGAAAAGGGCTGATATTATCGATGCCGATGGCAAAAAACTCCCCATCGATACTGTTTATATAGGTTCAACCGTCACTCTTTCTGACGGAAAGAAAGAGCGGACTTACCAGATAGTCGGTGATTTGGAGGCACAACCTTCAGAAGGCAAACTTTCCCTTCTGTCTCCGGTCGGACGCGCTATAATGGGAAAATCTTTAGATTCTGAGGTTGAAATCACCACACCTGCCGGTGAATTTACTTATAAAATCACCAAAATCTCCTAATCTTTCTTTTTATCTGATATATTGCTAAAATCTCAAAATGGATAATAAAAAACAAAACAAGTATGATCCCGCAATTGATATTCTCCGTATAATATCAATTTTGGCAGTTGTCATGATTCATACCACCACCAGGACTCTTGAGGCATCTCGATTTGATTTGCTCAAATTCACATGGACTTTATTTCTAAATCAAGCTTTCAGATTTGCAGTGCCTGTTTTCTTTATGCTTTCAGGGTTTGTACTTGAACTAAACTATGTAAATCACACAAACTATCTGACTTATTTCAAAAAACGCATTTCAAGATTATTTATTCCCTATGTTTTTTGGAGCGCTATTTATTATTTTTTTGTATACACGCGCCACACAGAAAATTTTTTTCAGTCAGTTATAAACGGTGACGCATCTTATCAGCTATATTTTATTCCATCTCTTTTGATCTTTTATATTTTATTCCCGCTGATGCATAAATTTTATTCAACCATTTCAAATAAATTTATAATTGTGATTTTAGGGATCATCCAAATGATTCTTCTTTACGTTGATTATTCGCCCAAACCTCTACTTATTTTTTTCCCGGTAAAAATTGCCATTCTTAATTTTTATATTTTTCTTTTGGGGATTATAAGCGCACTACATATAGATAAAATAGTGCAATTAATAAATAAGTGGCGCTATGCTTTCTCTATTATTACTCTTGCAATTGGTTTCTTGATATTTTACGAGGGACTAAACGGATATTTAAAAACTCATAACTACCTCTATTTTTATTCGCAATGGCGAGTGAGTGTATTTATATATTCAATATTGGTGTCTGGTCTTTTATATACTTTCTTTCAAAAAAAGCTATTAAACTCTGTCTTTGTTAAAAAACTTTCAAGTCTCACATTTTTTATATTTTTTATCCATGTAATTGTTTTGGAGATTGTTTGGCGTATGATAGGCATTAATCTTTTTAATATAAGCAAAAATAATCTTGTGAGAAAACTTTTATTTGATCCTGTTTTCTTCTTTATAGTTGTTGGCATATCATATTGCATCGCATTTATCGCTCATAAGATTCCAAAACTCTCAAAACTAACCGGTTAAATTTATATTTTAGTTGATACGGTCTGTTATGAAACAGATAATTCATTTTTAATACTTGTAGAAACTATTTGAAATATAATAGTTTAAATATATAATTAAACTAAGAAAAGTATGAAAGGTTATAAATTTATACGATTTATTGAATTTGGGAGCTTATTTGAATTTTTTTCTTTGGCTGCAATTTTAGCAATTCTTGGGATTAGAATTTACTTAAAATTAACAGGCTTTCCCCAGATTGGTTCTGGAGAATTTCACATAGCTCACCTCTTATTCGGTGGATTTTTTATGCTTGCATCAATTATTGGCTTTATGACGTTTTTAAATAGTGACCTAAAATCATACTGGGCCGTATTGGGAGGAATTGGTTTTGGGACTTTTATTGATGAAATTGGAAAATTTGTAACACGTGACAACAATTATTTTTTTCAACCTACCTTTGCGATAATATATGTAATCTTTATCTTTTTATATTTGTTTTATAAAAGCCTTGAATATAACCGAAAATTTACACAGGAAGAATATCTTATTAATAGTATTAACTTACTTGAAGATTTTGAATTAAAGTATTTTGATAAAGAAGAAAAAGAGGACGCGCTTGAGTATCTTTCATTCAGCGATCAGAACAATCCTTTAACTAAACAATTAATAAAATTATTCTCAGAAAGCAGCACACTTCCCAATGAAAGATTAAATATTTATGAATATATCAAAAAACAAATAACTTGGGTTTATCATTTTTTTCTTCACAAGCCTTGGTTCATACATGCTATTGCTTTATTCTTTATTGTCCGCTCTGTTATTTATCTAACAAATGGATATTTTCTACTTAACAACATACTCAAACATATTTCCGATGGCACGATAACATCTATTATAAATCCAGGCGGAATTTTACCCCTTGTACAGGTTTTTGCCTTAACATCTCAAAGCATCCTAACTATATTCGGAGCCATCACGATCACTAAATCCAGAAAAAATGCATATATTTTCTTTCGCGATGCAGTCCTCATCTCAATATTTATTCTCCAGATATTTAACTTCTATAAAAATCCTACACTTGCGCTTTTTTCAACAATTGGTGACTTATTATTACTCAGCATATTGTCATATATGATTAAGGAAGAAAAAATAAAAAAGTTTTGATTGCTAAGTATTAGTTTTTGTTAATTTTTTTAAATTTTCAAAAGGCCATTTAACACTCATCATATTTGCACTCAACCAGAAATCTGATCCCCAAAGGCTTACTATTTGACAATTTGTATCTTTAATATATTTATCCCATGTGTTATTTAAAGAATTTATAGAATGTTTTAATACTATTTCAGAAGATACCTCTGCTTCATTTATAATTTGATACCATGATTGTCCGCCTCCCCAAGGTTGTGCTTCTACTTCTGCAAAAAACAACTTTGTAGCTGGAAATATTTTCTGAATTGACTTCATAGAATGAGAATAGGACCAAATCATCCGTTTTACCTTTAACAAAGGAACCTTTTTCCAGGTTTCCTGACTGGGATAAATATCAAAACCTAGTCTTCCCCGATTCCCTAAAATTTCCAAAAGCTCCCAAAATGTTTTTTTCAAATTTTTTTTCTCTGATACATCTATATTTGTATTAAGAGAAATTGGTTTATTGGTGTTTTTTTTAAGATATTTTGCTGCTTCCAACATAAATGCTGAGGAAATACATTTTTTAATATTTGCCGTATCCGAAACTATTTGCTTATCAGGCCATTCATTGCCCAAATGAAATCCATTGATTCTTTTGTCAGTTCCGAAATGTTTTATCTGTGCTTTAATAAATTCTATTCCATATGTCCATAGCTCTGGGATTGTATCAAGACAATTCCGGTTATCAAAAACGTATCTAGTAACACCTGATGCCAAATAAATTCCCGGGTAATTAGGATATTGAAAAGGGCCAATGCACAAATCAACTTTTAACTCGTGCTTTGCAGATAACCTAAGCACCTTATTAATTGGTACCCAATTAAATACTTTTCCATCATTTGTTATTTCTGATGGAAATATAACCAAACGGGTTCCGGAAATTCCAACTTTTTTTAACTTTTTCAACGAACTTTCAATTAATCCTAAGTTTTCTTGCCAATTACTGCTTGCAGCTTTTCCCTTTGTCGCTATGTTGGTTAACTCCCAACAAACCTTACTCGGAGTAAATGTTGTCCAAACTTCCATATGCCAAAGCAGTATAACAAAATTTTGCAGTTAAATGAAAATAAATTAAATCCTTCTATAGCGATTGAGGATCAGATAGTTTTAATAACAGATGATAGCGGTGCTAAACTATAAATTAAAAATAAGCTTTATTCGAAAACTACTGTTTTGTTTGCGTATGTCAGTATACGGTTCTCTATATGCCATCTTACAGCTCGCGATAGAACAGTCTTTTCAACATCTTTTCCTTTTTGCACCAAATCTTCAATACTGTCCCGGTGAGTTATTCTCAAAATATCCTGATCAATTATCGGGCCCTGGTCCAGCTCTTTCGTAACGTAGTGGGCTGTCGCCCCGATAATCTTAACTCCCCTGTCATATGCTTGATGGTAAGGTTTTGAACCGATGAATGAAGGCAAAAATGAGTGATGAATATTGATGATAGGGTTCCCGAATTGGTTTATAAATTCAGCAGAAAGAATCTTCATATACCGTGCAAGTACTGCCAATCCTATGTTGTTCGCCTTAAGTAATGTAAGAATTTTTTTCTCATCCTCCACTCTATTATCTGTACTGGGAATTTGGAAAAAAGGAATTTTATAAAATTTTGAAATATCCTTTGCATTTTCGTGATTACTGATTATCAATTTAATATCACAATAAATTTCACTATTCTTATATCTATATAATAAATCTGCCAGGCAATGATCCTCTTTCGAAAGAAATATAGCAACATTTAATTTGTCTTTTGAATATAAAACGTTCCAATCCATTTTAAATTTAAGAGCGATCGGAGTAAACAACTTTTTAAACTCTTTTCTATTTAGAGAAAAATCAGCCATGTCCCATTCAGTACGGAGAAAAAATAAATTCTTTTCATTATCCTGATGCTCATCTGCATGAAGAATATTTGCGTTATGCTGGTACAAAAAATTTGCAACAGATGCAACGATACCTTTTTGGTCCGGACAACTTATCAGAAGAGTTGCTGTATTTTTCATAAACGCATTATACCAAATCAGGCTAAATTTTGCCTTGTATAAAATTGTAATATTGATTTGTAGGTTGTTTTTGATATAAACTATGTCTATGTTCAAAGATATTTTTACAGGATTTAGAAATTTTATTTTAAGGGGAAATGTTATTGATTTAGCTGTTGCTGTTATAATCGGTACTGCTTTTAAGGATATAGTTACTGCCGTTGTTGACGATTTTATAACCCCTTTAATTTCAGCAATTGGCGGAAAACCTGATTTCTCCAGATTCTATGTCACAATCAATCATAGTAAATTTCTTATTGGAGATTTTATTAATACACTGATTTCATTTATGATAATTTCATCAATTATTTATTTTTTCGTTGTAGTGCCGATGAATAAAATTATTGAAAAAACAAAAAAAGGTGAAAAGGCAGGCCCCTCTGAAAAAGCGTGTCCTGAATGCCTAAGCTTAGTGCCACTAACTGCAAAGCGCTGCAAATTCTGTACTTCCAAACTTCAGGTTGAGTAATTTGCTATTTTCTCCCGGACAAAATATCTCCATTATATATAGCATTTTCACCAAGTATTTCTTCAATTCTTAACAATTCGTTATACTTTGCAACCCTATCTGTCCTTGAAAGGGATCCTGTTTTTATCTGCCCGGCACCCGTTCCGACTGCAAGATGCGCAATAGTCGTGTCCTCTGTTTCGCCCGACCGATGAGAAATGATTGATTTCCAACCGGCATCTGTTGCCATTCTAATTGCCTCAAGTGTTTCTGAAAGTGTACCAATCTGGTTTAATTTTATAAGAATTGCATTTGCTGATTTTTCCTTAATTCCGCGCTTTAGGAATTTTGTGTTGGTTACAAGCAAATCGTCACCAACCAATTGTATCTTTTTTCCTATTTTATCAGTTAATTTTTCCCATCCTTCCCAATCATTCTGATCAAGAGCATCTTCGATAGAAAAAATTGGATATTTTTTAGTTAAACCAATAAGCCAGTCAATCATTTGATCCGATGTTAATTTTTTATTTTCCGTCTTTAAATAATATTTACCACTTTTAAACAATTCAGAAGCTGCTATATCAAGAGCCAAAACAATTTCTTCCCCAATTTTATAACCCGATTCTTCAACGGCTTCCAAGATCAAATCTATCGCTTCTTTATTTCCGTTTTTTACATTTGGCGCAAAACCTCCTTCATCTCCCACTGTCGTTGGGTAGCCTTTCTTATGTAAAATTTTTGCCAGATGATGAAATACTTCCGAACCCATTCTAAGCGCTTCACTAAATGATTTTGCGCCAACTGGCATAATCATGAATTCCTGGATATCTGTTGATCCATGAGCGTGTCTGCCGCCGTTGATGATGTTCATCATGGGGACTGGAAGTGACATCTTTTTGGAATTATCATAAAGGCTGTGAATATATTCAAAAAAAGGCTCCCTATTGCCCAGAGCAGTTGCTTTTGCACATGCAAGAGATACTGCAAGTATGGCATTTGCACCCAATTTACTTTTGTTTGGCGTTCCATCCAAATCAATTAGGATATTATCAATGTCTTCTTGATCTTCTGAATCAAATCCTTTTAGTTTTTTACTAATACGCATATTTATGTTGTTAACAGCATTTTCAACTCCCCGTCCGTGGTGACGGGATTTATCATCGTCACGAAGCTCATGGGCTTCATTCGCTCCGGTTGATGCGCCCGATGGAACAGATGCCCGGCCAATTACACCGTTTTCCAATACAACATCTGCTTCAACTGTGGGATGACCACGGGAGTCAAGAATTTGTCGTCCGATAATTTTTGCAATTTTCATAATAAATCATTATAGCTCATCTGGCATGCTAAAATATACTAAGTCGGATAAATAAAAAGAATGAATAAAATACTTAACATCTATAAACCCATTGGTATGACTCCATATCAATTGATACAAAAACTGCGTATAGAAAGAGAAGAGTTGGCTCAGATTAAAATTGGATTTGCCGGCAGACTCGATCCATTAGCACAGGGCGTTATGCTTCTCATGATAGGCGACGCAACAAAAAATAGAAAGGACTATTTAAATCTGGATAAAGAATATGAATTTGAAGTTACGTTTGGTGTCTCTACAGATACTTATGACCAGTTAGGGTTTCTGAAAAATAAATTGGTTAAAAAATTACCAGATAATTTGGAGGAGAAAATAGAAAAATTTGTTAATAGTAAAACCGGTAAGCAAATGCAGCAATATCCTCCTTTTTCATCAATTGAAATAAAAGGCAAACCGCTTTTTCAATGGTCGCGGGAAAATAGATTATCAGAAATACAAATTCCCAGCCGTACCATTGAGATTTATAATTTTGAATTGGATAATGTTAAAATAATCCCGCCTTCCGAAATACAAAAAACACTTATAACCAATGTAGCGAGCGTTGATGGCGATTTCAGACAAATGGAAACACTCGAGAAATGGAGTCTGTTTTTTGAATCAAACAAAATTGAATATCTTTCTGTCGCAACTTTTAATATAAATTGCTCAAGCGGAACCTATGTTAGATCGCTCGCAAATGAACTGGGAGAAATATTAGGTTGCGGCGCAATTGCGCTTTCAATACTTAGAACAAGAGTAGGGAAATATTCACTACGAGATTCAATGCGTTTATGAAAAACAAATATTTATATCTTGGAAAAGAATATGAATTGGGAGTCCGTTTGGGGCAGACAAATATCGTTGAGGTCTCGGACAAAATTTATCTGGGAATTCCAAATACCAAAAATGCAGATACTTACTTGGCAAGTTGGTACAAAGAGCAAGCCCGGAATGTTATCAGGGAACGAGTTTATCTATATGCAAACCGCGCAAAACTGAATTTTAATTCCGTAACTGTCGGCAATGTATCAGCCAAAACACGCTGGGGATCATGCAGCAGCGGAAGAAATCTTAATTTCAACTGGAAACTTATTATGGCACCTATCGAAGTAATTGATTATGTAGTGGTCCATGAACTTTCACACCTTACTGAGCTAAATCACTCCAGGAGTTTCTGGGAAAATGTCAGACGAATGCTTCCGCTTTACCGGGAAGATAGAATCTGGCTCAAAAGAAACGGTCACTTATTAAGCTTTACTGATTAAAATCTTTTGATGAGATTTTTTTGTCTTTTATTATAGTAAGTACTCCTGTTAACGGCGCTTTTATCCGGTGCCTTAGACTGATGTTTCCGTTGGTAAAATATTGAATAAGCATCTCAAGAACGACCGCATGTGTACAAATGATTACTGTTCGGTGCTTTGAATTCTCCATATCCTCTATAAATCCCATGACACGTTTTTTAAATGTCCAGGGAAATTCAAATGCATACTCTCCCAATCTTCTGTCTGTTACAAATTTTTTACCCGTTATCTCGGTTATTATCTCCGACGTCTGAATACATCTTTTAAAAGGCGAGCTGACGTTAAAATCCGAATCTATGTCTTTTAATAATTCCCCAATCTTTATAATGCTAGGCTTTGCTTCATCCAAAATATCAGCAGAATAAAGCTTACCCCAATACCACCGCTTGTCTTTCACAGCTTGGGTCAATCCATGTCTAAATAAATAGTATGTTTTTTTCATAATATATCAATGAAACTTCTCGTTTCTCTAAAGCATCTCTAGAATGTTTTTAATTCTTCTCTTCTTTGTTTCAGATGCCGGCTAAAGTTTCCTGCAACTCCCAAGCCAATCATTGATCTAAAATCCATAATTAAATTATAGCAAAAAAGTGACTCTTATACATGAATGTACGAAAGATAAATAATCGCCTACATGCAATGGATCACTCTGCAACCCTTCATTTTAGCTTTACCTTAAAATAACTCAGCACACTGTCATCGGTACTTGACAATTTCCTGTCTGTGTTGCAAGATAAGGAGACTAGAAAAATATGAAAATTATCACCCCTTATGTTCATGGAGTAATTGACTACTTTGTAGTTTTATTTCTCTTACTCTCTCCGAGTCTATTCAATATCACAGGATTGCCGGGAATACTTATTTATGTATTGGGTGCTATCCATTTTATCCTTACTATAACAAGTGGATTTAAGCTAGGCATTTTCAAGTTAATTCCTTTTAAAATTCATGGGGTAATTGAACTTTTGGTATCAATCATTCTTATAGTAATGCCTTGGATTTTTGGATTTGCAGATGTAGCAGTAGCGAGAAATTTTTATATTATCTTTGGTGCTGTTGTCCTTTTAACATGGTTATTGACAGACTACAAGGAACGCAAAACATCTCCAGGAAAAGAATAGCACTTTTTCCTCACAGTCCTGGATTTCCGCTTATCATGACAATTAGAATCGGAATTTCCGCAACTTATGAATAAAGCTACCGAGCAGGGACTCGAACCCCAATAAACAGATCCAGAATCTGTTGTCCTACCATTAGACGACTCGGTAATTATATACTCCTACTTAAACTTGTAGGTCAGTAATGTAGCTTCATTTTACTAAAGTTTGAAATAAAAAGCTATTTTTTGACATTAACTGGTGTTCCTGTTATAATACCTATAGTTAATCAGCAGATTGAAATAAGGCATCTGCTTATATTAAGTTACTTCGTAGTTCAATAAAGATATCCACATTTCTTCAAAAATTGTATCTTTCGCTCTTCAAAGCTCTCTTTTTATTTAAGCAGTTATTTTATTTCAACCAAAACTTCTTTATCTAAAAAAGCGGAGAATGTGAGGCAAAAAAATAAGTACTCCTATAATTACTGCTCCGCACGCTGTAATTAGCACCATTCCAGATGCTACATCTTTGGCAATTTTTGCATCCATTCTATGTTCTTTTGTCACCAAATCAATTGCCTTTTCAATTGAAGTGTTAAGCATTTCCGTTGTGATAACAAGAAGAATAGTAAGTCCCAATATCGCCATTTCAAACGTGGTAACTTTCAACAGAATACTTGCTATTATAACCAAAAAAGCTATTATAAAATGCACAACCAGATTTTGATCGCTGTTAAGCGCATAATCTATCCCCTCAAGCGCAAATCCAAAAGATTTTCTCAGTTTTTTAAAATCCATAATTTCCTCTCATAGGATCCCATACCAATATATGTCCTGCGATAGCGAATCCGTATATGATTAATAGCAACAGGCTGCCCACAACTCCACCAACAACTACTTCGGACACAGTATGTCTCTTAAGCTTTACCCTCGACCATCCAACAAGAGGAATAAGAAGTAAAAAAAACGCATAATAAATTCCATACCCTAGAACAAGACCCAATATAAGAGCGCTAAGGGTGGCAACATGCAGACTCGCTTTTATACGCATATTAATTATGCTTACGACAGAAACTCCAAATAAGAGACTAACCACCATTACATATAGTACGCGCGGTGCATGAAGTAGATATAATCCTGATATATAAAGCACTCCGAAAATAACAAGAATCCTAAACAGCAAAGGTCTCTGCGCCCTCGTGGATACATCCAAATCCGTAAAAACGTTTTTTCTTACGTAGTACAAAACAATCTGGGCAATTGTCATTAAAAAAATAAGTGAGTATGTAGTCCAAAAAAGAGATATACCTATACTGCCGCTTGATTTATACACTAGGAAAAAAGGCAAAAATACTAAGATCACAAAAGGATTGAAAACTAAGGAAATAAAACTCGCAAATAAAAGATTCATTTTCCCAATACCTCCTTAAGCCTTTTAATTGATTTTTCCTGTCCCAAAATTTCAAGCGTTTCAGGAAGCGGCAATCCCCGCGTCTCTCCCGTAAAAATCTTATAAAAGACCGGCATTTTCAACTTATTTAATACCATTGATGCTTTAATGATATTAAAAATTGTATCATTTTTCCAGTCTTTTATCTTGGATAGGTCATTAACTAAGCTTGATGCAATATCTTTTTCTTCTTGATTAAAACTTTGCTCCCCGAATTTATCAAAAAATATTCCGGTCAATTTTGCAAAATCTACAAGAGTCTCCATGCGTGACTTTAGTAGCGGCATAAGTTTACTCAACGTCTGATCAGGAATATTCTTGGCATCGGGTGAAAAATCAATTATAAGTTTTTTTAAATCTTCATCGCTTTTATTTTGTATATATTGCTGATTCATCCATTTTAATTTTACCAAATCAAAGATAGGACCTACAGGTTTTATTTCTTCTAATTTAAATAAATCTATGAACTCATCAAGCGGAAATATCTCTTTCTCCTCGGGATGACTCCATCCCAAAAGAGCAAGAAAATTTAACATCACCTCAGGAAGAAATCCCTCTTTTATATACCAAGATGCCCAAACAGGATTCTTTCGCTTTGAAAGTTTAGATTTATCAGGATTCCTGAGTAATGGTGTATGCGCAAAAAGTGGCAAGTCCCAGCCGAATGCCTCATACAACAAAATATGCTTAGGCGTAGATGAAATCCATTCTTCGCCACGGATTATATGAGTAATTTCCATATAGTGATCGTCCACTACAACTGCTAAATGGTATGTCGGGAATCCATCGGATTTCAGTAATACTTGATCATCAATTTCGTTTGAGGCAATCGTGATTTGTCCCCTTATTAAATCATCAAACACTATTTTTTTGTCTGGAACTACATTTAGACGTATTACATATGATTCATTCCTATTAATCCGTTCTTCAACATCCTTAACATGAAGAAGGCAATGTTTGTCATATCTGGTGTGCATCTTTTCCTTTATCTGTTTTTCCCTCAATTCCACCAAACGCTCCATGCTACAAAAACAATAGTAAGCAACTCTTTTTTTTATTAACTCTAGTGCATGCTTTTTGTATAGCTCTAATCTTTCCGACTGCCTGTATAGACCATATTTACCCCCAATATCCGGACCTTCATCATGTGTTATGTTGTAAGATTTTAATGTTTGCAGATATTTTTTTTCAGCACCTTCGACTAGTCTTACTCTATCCGTATCCTCAATTCGGATAATAAATTTTCCTTTGTTTTTTCTGGCAACAGCCATATTGATTAAAGCTGTTTGCAGAGTACCTATGTGAATATCTTCACCTGTAGGGCTGGGAGCAATCCTGGTTCGTACTGATCGTAATGGCATGTATTGATTGTACTTGATAATTTACCTATACTCAATATATGTCCCTTCACAAGGCAACGGAGCTAATTAAAAAAATGGCCATTGGAGCCGGTATTGGAATAGGTGTAATTGTGATACTTGTATTTATTTTTCAAGGGGGCGTCTTACTTAAAAACATTCTTTATCCGCCAAAGACCCTACCGCCTGATCAGAGATTTGGGGCCTTGCCTTCAATTCAATTTCCTAAAAGTGAAATTACTGATAATTTCACCTACAACATTAATACAGTTTCCGGTACATTACCTTTGTTTCCTGACCGCATAAATGTTTATTCCCTTATTCATCCATCGCCCAATCTTCTCAATCTTGATAAAGCAAAAGAAAAAGCAGCGACTCTTAAATTCTCAGACCAGTCAGGAAAAACACTTCCTGAAGTTTCCCTTGGAAACGGAAATTATGAATGGCAAGAGCAGACCGGAATTAACCGTAAATTAAAGATGGATATTGTCACATTTGATTTTTCCCTATCATCAGACTATTTATCTTCTCTCACTGTTCTCGGCGCTTCGAATTTATCTGATGAGAATAATGCTATCCAAACCGTGCATGAATTTTTGAACTCCATACAATTGCTTCCTGATGATATTGATTTGACAAAAACCCAAAATGACCAAAAGGATATTAAATATAATACATATCCGCAATTATATGCAATAAGAAATGGCACTCTTGTCCCGACGACAAGTCTATCTAATGCAAAAGTAATACGAGTTGATTTATACCAAAAAGATCTTGAATATGACCTAGATACGGGTAGGAGGGGAGATGCTAAAATAAAAATGAAGCTTCCGGTCCTTTACCCCTATCCACCATATTCAACCATGAGTTTTTGGGTTGCATCCGGCCAAAGTACTGCAGAAGTAGACAGTTTGGAATTTGTGCACAGAGCAATTTCGACAACTGATTCCCCTGCCACATACCCGTTAAAAACAGCAGAGGATGCTTTTGAGGAAGTAAAAAGAGGTGATGCCTACATTCCATCCTACTTAGGACTTGATAAAGAAATACTTATCAGCAACGTGTTTCTTGCATACTATTTAGCAGGTGAAAATCAAGATTATCTTATGCCTATTATCGTCTTTGAGGGACAAAAAAACTTCTTTGCATACGTATCTGCAATTAAACGTTAGAGATTTGAGTTATCAGCTTTGGGGTCAGCGAACCGTACACTATTTTCAATAAAAGTTAAAAGACCGCTCGTATCTCCATATCTATCCTGACTATTCATCACAATAATTACGAATGTATGGTTATTTATAATAGCTGAGGTCACCAAAACCTCGCCTGCTCCTTCGGTAGTTCCTGTTTTTATTCCGTTTACACCATGAATACCCAACAAGCGGTTTAGATTATAAAGATTATAAGGATGAGTATTGGTAAGATTTGTAATATACTTTTGCTTTGTACTGACAATTTTTGCAAACTGATTATTTTTTATTGCGACTGATGCAAGTCTTGCTAAATCAATTACGGTTGAATAATTTCCATCATCATCAAACCCCACAGGATCTGAAAAATGAGTATCTGTAAGATGATATTTGGCTGCTTTTTCATTCATTTTCAGTACAAACTCCTTCCTTCCTCCTGGGTAATTATCGGCAATTGCTGAAGCTGCATCATTGGCAGATGGAAGCATCATTGCGTAAAGGAGATCCTGAAAGTAAAATTTGTCTCCGCGGTGCAGGTTAAGTCCTGATCCTTCAGTAAAGCCTGAATTTACGGTAAGTATTGAGTCGGGACTATAATAATCTAATGCCGTTAACGCAGTCATTATTTTTGCCGTTGAAGCCAAAGAAAAACGTAGATGAGGATTTTTTTCAAAAAGAATTGTTTGGGAGTCCGAATCAATCACTATTGCCGCTTTTGAAGACAGATATGGTTCGTAAGAATTTTCAAGAACTGGATAAGGCAAAAAATTTATATCGCTTGATGCTACCAATATATTTTTTTGTATATTCAATGAGATTTTAGAATTTATTAAATGTACAATTCCAAGTATTACAAGCAGAATTAAAGGAATAAAAAAAAGAACTAGGTTTGTTTCATGTTTTTTTAAAAAAAAATTTTCTTCTTTAACAGTCAAAGATTTGTCTGTCAGTTGTATAGGAGAAGCCTTGGGTCTTTTTTTATTTTTTATTGAAGTGCTGGATTTCCGTCCTCTCAGAAATGACAAAAACTTACCGGAACTAAGCTTTCCGGAAGATTGATTCGCAGGTTTACTACCCGCAGTAACAGTATTTTTATTTTTTATCTTGAAGTATCTTTTCTTTTTCGGTAGTTTTTGAGAATCTTTCATCAACGCGCTCCATATCCCTTGGGAAAAGCGATGCTTCCCTTATGTTTGCAAGTTCCAGTATCTTCATTGTAATTCGCTCAAGTCCAAAAGAAAAGCCCCCTTCAGGCGGCATGCCGTATTTGAATGCCTGCAGATACATTCCAAAGTTTACAGGATCCATTCCCCGGTCTTTTATTACTTTAATCAACTCATCATAATCATGAACACGCTGGGAACCGCTCATTATCTCAACTCCCCTGAAAAGAAGATCATAACTTAAGCTAAATTCTGGATTATCTGGATCCGGCATTGTATAAAAAGCTCTTTTAAAGGTAGGGAAATGAGTAATTGTTATCAAATCGCTCCCATGCTTCTTAAGCGCCCATTCAGACAGATCTACCTCATCCTGTGGAGCCAAATCTTTCTCAGTCCTGCTATCCCGCCTATATTCCTTAAAAATTATTTCCTGCGCTTCTCTAAGCGTTAATCTGGGTATTTTACCGAATGCTAAAGGTTTTAGATCAAGTTCTTTTAATTTGTCACCATACTTCTCTTCAACATGCTTTAGAGTCTCAGTCATGACTTCCTCAAAAAGATCAAGGAGTTCTTCAAAATCTACAAATCCAAACTCAAAATCAACTTGTGTAGTTTCCGCGAGATGCCTTGTCGTAACAGACGGCTCAGCCCTGTATGCATGAGCTACTGTGTATACCCTCTCAAAAACAGGCACCATCATTTGCTTGTATAATTGCGGGCTTTGGGTCATAAATGCTTTGTGATCGTAATAATTTAGATTAAATACCTCAGCCCCGCCCTCTGTCGCACTCGCTGCAATTGTCGGAACCACTACTTCAACACACTCAAGCTTCCTGCTTACTTTTTTGAATCCTTCAAGGATTGCGTCCTGTATTTCAAATATTGGCCTGACGTGAGGATGTCTGAGCGTGAGTGAGCGGTAATCAAGAAGGGTCGGGAGCTCCAAATTTAATTCCTCTGCACCCATGTCAAAAGGAAGTGTTTCAGCAGCAGACAATATTTCAAGATGAGTTGCCTCAACCTCGACAGTTCCGCTGTCAAGTTTGGGATTAATAAGTTTTTCAGGACGTTTCTTTACATTCCCCGTGATGGAAACAACAAACTCAGGCCTCAGCGTACTAGCAAGTACATGAGCTTTTTCAGATACACGTGGGTGGAACACTACTTGGACCAAGCCGGAGCGGTCACGCAAGTCGATAAAAAGAAGCTTCCCATGATCCCGTCTGGCATGGACAAAGCCTTCAATCTTGACCTCCTTCCCATCTTCTTGTGGGGTATCTTTTGCCAACGTTCTAGCTGATTTTTTAATCATAAAATAAACTCTTAACTCTTCACTTTGAACTTTTAACCGATCTGTATTATATCATTTGGCCACACATCTTGACAAGAAGTATAAGGTATGGTATAGTACTATAAGACTCCTCGTTTATAATTATCTCGAGTGGGTATATAGAATTATGGTAGAAAAAAGACGAAAAACGGTAGAAATAAACAGGCTTAGGTATTCAGATGCAGCAGAGGCAGCAGTAGACACATTAACTAAAGCCTATATGTTATCTGGCAAAACCATGGAAGAAGCTAGTGATAGAGCAGAAGCCTTTAGAGGCAGATTGCGAAGTAGTGGTCAAATTGAAAGAATAAGAGCCGCCGCCGAGAGTCGAATCTATCAAAGAGTAAACCGGAAAACTCCACCAAGAGATTAATATTCGTTATTATCATGTTTATTGATTTAATTGCGATCTTATCTGTCAACTTAAGCCATCTCTTCAATAGACAGCTTTTTTAACCATATGCACTACTTTTCTGCTAATAAAAACTACCTGAAACCTTTAAGCTTGACAAGATTAAGAAATTTTATTATGATCAAGTTAGATTATTGTAAGAACTCGGTAAGTATAAACTGTTAAAAGGAGTTATATAAAGTATGAAAGAAATTTTAGTTGGAGACCCAGGTAAGATATCAGTTGATCCAGGGCTCAGAAGTATCGCGCTGGAAGGAGCAGCTAATCGGCATCCGGCATTCCTTAAAAGCTTGGGTGTGCCTGTTGCTGATGCAGATGCTTACAGAGAAGGTTTAACACATCCCCAGACCCGCAGGATCGCTGAAGCAACGATAAGTACTGCGCAAGCCGTACAATCTGCTCGAAGAGAAATCCTATGGGGTCTTCAAGGCCAAAAACTGAAAATTGCTAAAGAGCATAGAGCATTGCAAATAGCGCACTCTTCAGGAGAGGTAAGCAAACCTATTACAGTAGTTGAACTTATCCGAAGAGAATCAAGAAGAACTATCAACAGAGTTAGACGCTTCTCTCAGCCCCAATCACCACGCCTAGCCTAACAGGCTGCAATCTCATTTCAAGACTTTCTAGAATATGTTTCAAGGTAAAGTTTCGCAGACTTGACCATCGTGATCTGATCCGTCCAGCTTATCTACATTATTGGTACTACTCCCGCCTTTTGAATTGAAATAATCCTGCGCTTCCTGATGAGTTGAGAAATCAGAACAATCCTTATCATTTGATGGATTCGTAGTATTGGTAGATTTAAACTTGGTACTTACCGGACTATTTGTAGAACCGCAAGAGCTCCACAATCCGCTATTATTTGCTCTCGCAGTTTGTTCCGCTTGATCCAGCTCGGATTGCAATCTTACATCCGGTGGATAAGACGATGAATGGGCATATCCTTGCTCCACCAAACTTTTGTTTACGAATAGATCACCTACATACACATATCTTAAGAGTCTTCCGTATTTATCAGTCTCAGAAACATCTTTTTCCAATTCTACTGTCTTTCCCTCCACCAATTCTTTGTTCTTATTACTTGCTTCTTTTCCAAAACACTGAACAGGCTTTCTGGGATCGACTGTTTCAGGAGAATCAATTCCGATATACCGCACCACTTTTGTCACTCCTCCAATTTCAACTTCAATAGTGTCCCCATCTCTGACTTTTACAACCTGCCCTCTCTCTTTTTCGGGGTTATTTGCAACAGAAAGCACATCGGTTTGTTCCTTATTACCAGGAGTTGATGAGGGTGCAACAATATCATCTTCGTTAATTTGTGGATCCTGGGAAATAGCTTCACCATCGCTTGCTATAACATCTATCGGTTTTTCTGTTTTAATTGAAGTTTTGCTTTTATTAAAAAATAATAAATTTGATAGACCAATTATTAAAAATAATGAAAAATAAATAAACTTTTTCCTACCTTCAAAAATTCTTCTCATTTGTCTAAGTATACCAAACCACTTGCCAAACAGGTCAAAATTCGTCTTAATAAATATATGGATAAAAAAATTGAAGAATTTGCTGCTGCGCCTTCAATCGTACTGGAAAAAGGCATAGAGGCGACAAAAAAGCTCGGGAAAGAAACTGTCAACATTACCAACTTTAAAAAAGCAAAGGGCTTATGGGCAAGCCTCGGACCCGGACTAATTACCGGTGCAGCTGATGATGATCCATCAGGTATTGCAACATATTCTCAAACAGGTGCGCAATATGGCTATCAACTCCTTTGGCTTTCGGCTTTTACTTTTCCACTTATGGCAATAGTTCAGGAAATGTGCGCAAGGATTGGAATGATGACGGGCCGTGGGCTTGCCGGAAATATACGCATAAATTATCCCAAATGGGTTTTGTATACCTGTGCTATGCTTCTCTTCGTGGCTAATACTCTAAATATTGCAGCCGATATTGGAGCTATGGGAAAAGCCACCCAGCTCCTCGCTCCTTCATTTAATTTCGCTTACCTCGTTGTTGGATTCACTTTTTTTTGTTTATTCCTTCAAATATTTACCCCTTACCAACAATACGCAAAATATCTAAAATATCTCGTTCTGGTTTTATTTTCATACGTTGTTACCGCGTTCATTGCCCATATTGATATACATCAGTTGCTTCTGCATAGTCTAATTCCTTCAATCACTTTTTCAAAAGATCAATTACTTGTAATAACTGCAATTTTGGGTACAACAATTTCCCCTTATCTGTTTTTCTGGCAGACATCGCATGAGATCGAAGAAGAAATTCTTCATGGAAGAACATCCCTAAGACTCAGAGAAGGAACTACTGATAAAGAAATTAGAAAGATGAGATTTGATGTTTGGATTGGAATGTTTATTTCCAATGCAGTAATGTTTGCAATAATCGCGACTTGCGCGGCTGTGCTTTTTACGCATGGTGTAACCAATATCGCGACAGCATCCGATGCCGCCTTGGCGTTAAAACCTTTTGCCGGAAAATATGCATTTCTCTTATTTGCTATCGGTATTATAGGAATGGGACTTTTGGCAGTTCCTATTTTGGCAGGTTCAGCAGCATATGTTCTTGCCGAAAGCTTTAAATGGAAATCAGGATTATACAGAAAACTTCATCAAGCGAGAGCTTTTTACGGTGTTATTATTTTTTCAATGATTATAGCTATGAATATAAATTTTCTTGGAATAAATCCTATTAAACTTCTTCTATATTCAGCTATCGCCAACGGGTTGGTAGCTCCGGTAATATTGTTTTTGATAGTTCACATGACCAGTAACACAAGGGTTGTTAAGGACAGGGTCAATTCTCATCTTACAGCAACACTTGGATGGTTTATAACCGGAGTCATGACTTTGACCGGCATAGCGACTATCGTGTCGCTTTTTCTTCCCTAGTCTTACACACATCTTACTCGACAAATCAATACTTAACCACTAGACTACATTAAACATGATGAAAGATTTTAAAAAATTAGCAACAGATGAATCAATTCAAAAAACAATCGATTCGTTAAAAACAAACGGAATTGACGCGGTCGTTGTAGAAACTGAAGATGAAGCAAAGACAAAAGTATTATCAATGCTTCCTAAAGGAGCCGAAGTAATGAACATGACATCAGTTACTCTATCAACAATCGGACTAGATAAAGAAATTAACGATTCAGGTAATTATGATTCAGTCAAAAACAAACTTAATAAAATGAACCGAGAGACACAGGCTGGTGAGATGCAGAAACTTGGAGCCGCACCTGAGTATGCAGTTGGGAGCGTTCATGCAGTGTCTGAAACAGGAGAGGTGGTGATTGCATCAAACACAGGATCACAATTACCTGCGTATGCCTATGGTTCACAACGCGTTATATGGGTAGTTGGTACACAAAAAATTGTTGCTGATCAAGAGGAGGCAATGAAACGGATTTACGATTACGTTTTACCGCTTGAATCTGTAAGACTAAATAAGCAATACAATATGGACAAGGGTAGTTTTGTCAGCAAGCTGTTGATAGTTAACCGTGAATTTATGCTTGGACGAATTAATATAGTTTTTGTCAAAAAAGTTTTGGGGTTCTAATAGTTTGTTATAATAAACCCTTGAGAATTATAATAACGACTGAAAAGAAAAAACAGATAATTAACATTACTGATCTGGTAAATAACCACTTGGCTAGCGAAAAAATAAAAGCCGGATCATGTTTGGTATTTGTTAAGCACACCACAGCGGCCATAACTACCGCGGATTTGGACCCTGGGACGGATCTGGATATGCTGGATGCATTTGAAAAATTAATTCCCAAACTCAAATACCGCCATCCTCACAATCCGGCCCACGTCCCGGATCACATTCTTTCATCAATTATCGGACCGTCCGTCCTAATACCAATTAATAATTCAGAACTCGATCTTGGCACATGGCAAAGAGTGGTATTGATAGAACTCGACGGCCCTCGTGAGCGAGAAGTAGTCTTGCAAATAATGCCAAACTAAGCTAAACTTTCTTTGTAAATGCCTGTAACTGTCGTAATCGGATCACAATGGGGAGATGAAGGAAAGGGAAAAATCGTTGACTATCTTTCTGAATCCTCAGACTTTATAGTCCGTTTTAATGGCGGAAATAATGCAGGTCATACAGTTATCAATAAATTCGGTAAATTTGCGCTACACCTTGTTCCTTCAGGAATTTTTTCTCCCAGAATAAAAGCTTGCATCGGAAACGGCGCTGTACTTGATCTAGAGAATTTTATGGAAGAAGTCCAAAAGCTTGAGAGTGCAGGTGTAAAACTTAAAAAGAAGTTGATAATTTCTCCCCGCTGTCATCTCATCATGCCATACCACAAAATCCTTGATAATCTTTACGAGGCCTCTTTGGGCAAAAATAAGATAGGTACTACCGGTCGGGGAAACGGTCCTGTTTATGCGGATAAAATAAGCCGTAACGGAATTCGTCTCATTGATCTTCTGGATGAAAACCAATTTATAGATAAACTAAAACTAGAACTTACGTTAAAAAATAAAATAATTGTGTCTCTCGGGGGAACGGCTCTCAAGCAAGCAGACATTGAGAAAACATTTTTAGCCATGCGCCCCAAAATACTACCATACGTCTCAGAGCCATTTCCGCTTCTCCAAAATGCCCTAAAAGCAAACAAACATATATTGCTTGAAGGCGCACAGGCTATTTTCCTTGACAATGACTGGGGAACATATCCTTTCGTTACGTCATCAACTGTATTGCCGGGTGGTACAAATGCGGGAGCTGGAATCCCTCCAAACAAAATAGATAACATAATAGGTATTGTAAAAGCTTACACAACCCGTGTCGGGGCGGGGCCTTTCCCGACTGAGCTTCTGGACAAAACAGGGGAAAAATTGCAGGAAATAGGAAAAGAGTTTGGCGCAACTACAGGTAGGCCAAGGCGTTGCGGATGGTTTGATGCTGAGATGCTGCGTTTTGCCGCACAAATTAATGGCTTTACTGATTTGGCTTTAACCAAAATTGATGTGCTGGATGAATTCCCGGAAATTAAAATTTGCACAGGATATGAATTAAATGGTAAAAAGGTTAATTATTATGATGGCGACGCAAAGTTTTTAACAAAAATAAAACCGGTATATAAAATACTGAAAGGTTGGCAATCATCTACCAAGGGTGCTACCACCTATAAAAATTTGCCGGCGAACGCTAAAAAATATATTGAAGAAATAGAAAAACAAGTCGGTACCCCTATTAAATACATTTCAACAGGACCCCATCGGGAAGAAATTATTCTACGTTAATTTTCTGTTATAATGTTCCTATGACCAAAAAACAAATTCAGGATGAATTGAAGCAATCAATGCTTGCAAAAGACAGCAGCAAAACCTCTGTTCTTAGGATGGTAATCTCGGCAATCGGATACTATGAAATTCAAAAAGGCGGGGCCGGTTATGAAGCAACGGATGAGGATGTGCAAAGCGTACTTCAGAGAGAAGCCAAACAGCACAGGGATTCAGTTGAACAATTCCAATCTGCGGGCCGCACTGAGCTCGTAGAGAAAGAAAAAAAGGAACTGGAAATTCTGGAAGCTTATTTACCCGCACAAATGGGAGAAGACGAAATTCGACAATTAGTAAAAGACGCTATTAGTCAAACCGGCGCATCCAGCGCATCCGATATGGGGAAAGTAATGGGAGCCCTGATACCCAAAACAAAAGGCAAAGCAGATGGAGGATTGGTAAGCAAAATTGTGAAAGAAAGTTTAGGCTAAATTTCTATTTAGAGGAACCTCAAAATTGATCCATACATCATCCTCTTCGCACCAGTAAATTTTTCTTTGATATTGTTTACCATCCCTTCTCAAACTAATATCCTTCTTGTTTAATTGCATTTTCTCGTGGCACTGCGGACAATCCATAGTTATAAGTTATTTGTTATTAGTTTTTTTACGTTTTTCTTCCCATTCCTGCCAGGCGACGAGGAAAGGGGCTGCGTTGAAGATTGAAGAGTAAGTTCCACTTATTATCCCGATCAAAAGAGCAGCAACAAACCATCTTATACTTTCTCCCCCAAAAAGCAGAAGCGTCAAAAGCATAAGGATTGCGGTGAGAGACGTATTCAATGAACGGACCATTGTCTGCAAAACAGAATCATTTACAACTTGAGGGAAAGAAACCCCGATTGATTTACGAAGATTCTCCCTGATACGATCAAAAACGACAATCGTGTCGTGAACGGAAAATCCGATGACGGTTAGAATTGCTGTAACGAAAAGACTGTCAACCTCAACATTTAGAAAATGACCAAGCAGTGAAAAAATCCCGACAACTACAAGCACATCATGAATAAGAGCGATAATTGCACAAACTCCGAATCTCCAACTGCTTGCGGGCTTAGGAACTTTTCTGAAAGAATAAGCGATGTATATAACGATTAAAATGGACGCAAAGAAGATTGTCTTAAAGGCGTTTATTGTCGTTTCAGTACCGATTGTCGGTCCTATTGTTTCAAATTCTTCCTGCTTAACATTTCCCAGTGTTTTCTGAAGCTTTTTGATTATCTTATCATCTTGCTTTTCATTTATAGGCTTTGTCTGGACAATTAGTCTTTTGTCATTAAGTCTTACTAAGACTGTTTCAGCTTTCTCTTCTTTAAATACTGTCTTTACTTTCTCAACCGTCTTTTGATTAACTGTTGTTGGGAAAAGCAAAGTTGTGCGTGATCCACCGGTAAAATCAATCGAAAGCTTGAGGCCCCAAATAAACAGGGAGATTGTACCCGGTACTATAACCAGTAATGATAATAAAAAATATAAGTTTTTCTTTCCGATTATATCCAACATAATTTAATTTTTATACAAAAGCCTCAAGAAAGTTCTTGTTACAACAATTGCTGAGAACATAGAGACGATCACTCCAAGAGCAAGAGTGAATGCAAACCCTTTAACAATTGTTGTTCCAAAATAATAAAGTATTGTACTTGTAATAAGGCTTGATACGTTGGAATCGCGGATGGAGGGCCATGCCCTTGAAAATCCCAAATCAACTGCCGATTCATGAGAAATACCGCGTCTCATCTCTTCCTTCATCCGCTCAAAAATAAGGATATTTGCATCAACCGCAACACCGATTGACAAGATAAAACCTGCAATTCCGGCAAGTGTTAAAGTAACCGGAATCAGACGAAATAGCGATAAAACAAGAAGCATATAGACAGCGAGAGCAAGACTCGCTATGAAACCAAGTCTGCCATATAAAACTATCATAAAGACTACAATTACGGCAAATCCAAGTAATCCTGCAAACAGACTTTTCTGAAGAGACTCAGTTCCCAGCGTTGCTCCCGTTGCTTTTTGCTCCAAAACCTCAAGAGAAATAGGAAGCGCTCCTGCGTTGAGCTGCCTTTGAAGAGTGTTCGCCTGCTGCGTCGTAAAAGATCCAGTTATAACTGCGTTGCCGCCAAATATCGGCTCATTAACGCGGGGGGCTTCCATAACTTGATTGTCAAGAACAATGGCAACAATTTTACCAACATTGCGCTTTGTGATATCTGCAAATTTTTTACTTCCTTCCGGATTGAATATTAATCCTACCTGAGGCTTTCCGGAATTTTGATTAAAAGTAACTGTTGCCTGCTGCAAATCCGCTCCTGTTAAATTAGTTCTTTTTGCATCGGGTCCCAAAAGCTGAGAAATTCCCAAAGGAACTGCTGAGGAAGTTGCAACCTGAGCTGATCCGCTTGCTTGGGGAGCTAATTCTCCGGGCTCCCAAAAAGACAGCTTGGCTGTTTTTCCAACAAGCTCCAAAGCCTGCTTTACGTCTGTAACTCCCGGGATCTCAACAATTATACGGCTATCTTTATTGACTTTTACTGTTTGGACAAGGGCTTCAGAGACGCCTGATGGGTTAATTCTTTTTTCAATAACAGATTTAGCGCTGTCCAGTGCATTTTTTTGCTGAGATTCAGGTACGCCTTTCATATCGGCTTTAAGAGTGATACTTGTCCCCCCTTCAAGATCTAGCCCTTTGCGGAAAGCAAAACGATGACTATCTTTGAAACCCGGAATGAAGCTCAGATTTATCCCTGGAAATGTAGCATGATAAGATCCAATATTAATCGGGAAACTTTGTGTCAGATTTAGAAATACTGATATTGCCGTAACCAAAAGAACGATGGCGAGCAGGAACCGGGGATATTTCATGCCAACATTCCTTCCTCATCTCCGATAAGCATTACCCTAGATCCAGAAAGGATTACTCCCAAAAACGGGTCATTACGGGTTTTTCTGAATTTTAATTCTTCCTCAGTCATAACTGTATAATTTATCTCAACCCCAAGACGTGATTCTTCGCTGCGGATCAAAATTGCCAACTCCGGGAGTACGACAGTTCCAACAACAAGCAAATCTACGTCTTCTGCTGATTCTTTTATCCGCCTTACAAATTTCCCGGAAAGCATTGCAAATTTTATTTTTCCCAGTTTGGCGCGTGTCTCCAAAATTGCTTTACCAAGACCCATTGTTTTTGCAGAGACTCTCAAGAGATCAAAATAGAAAGGATAATCTTTTGATAAAGAGTAGTATACGCGGTTGGCGCGGGGCTCTTTCTGGAGGACTCCTTTTTTCTCAAGGAGTATCAACTCCCGCCGGACTGCATTAATCTCCTCCTTGATTCTTCTAACGCACTCTCTGACGTGATACATATCATAAGGAGAGGCGAGAAAAAGCTCGAGAAGCTTAACTCTGGACTTTGATGTAATGAGATCTTCAAACATATACCAATTTTTTATACATTTTAACTGGATTATCCCAAAAATACAAGAGGTTTGTTTAAATATCTATCCCCGTTGCGTTTTTTTCGTACAAATAAGTGAACACAGCTGTATAGTATCTTTGCCTGAATTACATGCCGGATCCGGCTCACATTTGAATTGACTGGTCTGAAATGCAAAACCATTTTCACCGAAATTTAAAAGGAGAATATCAAGATCCTTCTGATTAACAACTCCATCATCATTTATATCAGCAAATTTTTTGTTAAGACAAGCGCTGGATGGAGACCCCGGCATACAGCCAATCACTGCGTTGTAATCTATGATATTTACAAAATTATCTCCCGGAGGACTAGGGGCCAAATCCCCTGCCTTCATCTCAAAATCCGCGGCCTGAGCGTTCTTACCTGGACCGAGTGAAAAAGTTACATCACCATCAGTTTTATCAGTCAGCTGGGTATCTAGATATGTTGCCGACTGAGCTACCATCTGGTAATTTCCTGCCGCAATATCACCGAGATTAAAGTTAGAGACGAATTTACCGGAAGCTTGGTCATATGTAACTACGTTCTGTGCTGTGTATGTTGCTTTTGAAAAATCTTTTGTAGTGTCATAAATTTTCATTGTTATACTTCTTTGAGGAGTTTTAATTGACTGATTAGGACCTATTCCCTGAAGAGCTGCATTCAAGCTGATACTCTGTGATTGAGCGGCTCCTGGAACACAGCATCTGATGTCATTACCTTGATTTGGGCAAAGGTTAAAGACAACAGTACCCGGACTCCCGCTCGATAAAGTACAAGGGTTGCCTATTTCATTTGTTTTTCCGCTCTGACATTCCCCCCCGGTGTCCGTGCATTGAGGTTCTTGAATTGGTCCCGCGGCTTTCGTATCTACATTTTGTTTTTGCTGTGAGATTTTTGTATTAAGAGCCCCTGTTACCAAAAAACCCAAACTAAAAAAGAAAATTAGAAAGAGTACTGAGAGGAGATGGACGCTCTTGAGGTTTTTCATTGATTGATGCTTTCTTTATCACTCTTCTTACTTAACAGTCACATTTGCATCTGTCGCTGCTATTTCAAACCAAATCTTGCCTCTGTTAAATTTAATTTCATCTCCGTTGCTGTCGGTTAATATAGTACGTCCCGTTCTTCCTGATTTCTTCCATGTGCCTTTGATTTGTTTTCCATCCATTAGTATAAACGCTTTTCCGGTTCCTTTCGTACCGTAGAGCATGTGAGCATTGCCTTCATAACCGTCATTGGCGTGTTGTTCTGTCATAAATAGAACTACTATGTTATGTGTTGAGAGCTGCTTATTGGTATTACGGTCAATATGAGCTACTCCTCCATTCTTCCTCAAATAAGTGTTCTCCTTTTGAGAATAAGTCCAGTCAACCGAGTAACTTGGATCATTCCAGAAATCCAGGTGCAATATTTGACTCGCAGGTCTTTTGGAAATAGGAGCATCATCTTTAAATGAGTATTTAACGAACTTTGCGTCCCAGGATGCGCCATCTTTATCGACATTTGTTAACTGCCTTTTAGCGCCGATATCCCACAACTTATTGGTTATGGAATACATAGTGTGTTCTGTCGCGACACTCCGTCCCAATCTACTCTCATCTCTTTTGTAAGTTGGGAAACCTATTGAAAATTGGTTCAAGTCGTTATATCCTCCCCAACCATATTGATTTATTTGCCCCAACGCGTCCGCGGGTCCGGGTGTATTTGCTCCCCCGACATGAGCATAGAGCGGATTATCAGAGTATTCTGAGACAAAATCAAGAAAATAAGTACGGGCAGAGCGGACCGGCCCCACTATTCCTGCATCCTGGCAATAAAAGATATTTAATGTTCTGGTAATTCCACCCTCAGCAACCGCTTCATATGTGATGTCCGCTGCGTTAATACCCGACTGTGGCCTCGCATCTTGATGGTTCTCGATCATTACTCCAAGAGGTCTGTGTTTTGCAAACCAATTTTTTTGGTCTTTTGAATACTTTGCTCCGTTCAAGGGACATTCTTCCGTTTTGGGCGCATTTTGATCAAAAGTCAACGCGTTGTAGTCATTATCTACTTTTGCAGTAGATGGAACTGAGGTAGCGGAATTCTGTGTAGGAGAGTATCCCGAGAATAGGAAATATCCAATAGCGGTTGAAAACAAATAAACAATTACCCCAATGATTTTAAATTTTCTATTCATGTATTTTTGCCATTTTTAATGATTTTTTTTCGTCTTCTGACAACTCGTGGTCAAACCCTTTTCCTTTAACTACCCTTTTCGCGTACCAGCGAGTGCCTGATCTTGAATATAATGCTGTAATCACAACGCCTGTGTCCGAAGCGTTGATAAGAGAAAGGATAAAGCTCTGATCCCCTCCTGTATCCTTAAAAGGATTAAACCTGAGAAGGCCTATTTTTTGGATATGCAATAACCCATCTCTTTCTATATTATTACAACGATCTGATAAAAAGGCAATATCCTTTTTTGTGATTTTCTGCTCCTTGACCATATTGGTCAATACATCTTCCAATGTTTTTTTATGAACCCCTTCCGTAAAAACGGTGTAATTGCGCCGCATTCTCATTAGATAAAATGTTATAAATCCCATCCATAATATAATAATTATAAACGCGAAGCTAATGAGGAGCGGTTGCATCAATTAATATTAGCCTCTTGACAGCCTAGCTGTCAATAGTGTAATCTAGGCTCACTCATGCCTAAGAAGGTAAAAACAAGAAAACAAAAAATACTTGCTGACTCAAGACGTAGAGCCGCCCCAACTTCCGAAAAAAAGGTTGATTCCATAACCTATTCCATTCCCGCTCAAAAACACACCCCAAATTCTATTTCTGTAACGCCGGCCCAAACCAATAAACATGTTTCTATAAAAACAGCATCGTACAGCTATCTTTCAGCTGATCTTAGAAGAACGGTATTTCTTACTCTAGCAATAACAATTGTGGAAATAATTATCAAATTCAAAGTCAAAGGCATTTAAATGTGCCTTTCGGACCACTTTATTAATTCTGAACTCTATACTATGAATTATAAATTCTTTTGAAAGGAGGTGATTACATATGGCAAGCATGTATTGTGTTAAATGTAGAGCAAAAAAGGAAGTTGATAATCCAGAGAAAGTTACCATGAAAAATGGTAAACCAGCTTTGAAATCAAAATGTCCTGATTGTGGTACAGGAATGTACAAAATCGGTTCTAAATAACTGGAATCTCCTTGGAGGTCTTCAACAATCTTCAAGGAACAAATCTTTCCGGTAAAACGGAACAATAACCCCGCTTCCATAGCGGGGTTTTTTGTGCAACAATAAAGTTAGTGTGAGTGAGGAGATTAAATACGATACAGGCAAAAGAAATTTTGGTGAAAAAATTGCCGAGTCGTCCGAAGAATATTTTGAAAAAGAGATTAAGTCCGGAGGGCTTTTGGAAAGTATTAAAAATTCGTTTAAAAATCTTTTTTCCTATCTTAATAAATCCCCGGCTATCCGGTTCATTCTGCTGAATCTTTTGAAAATATGGAAACAGCTTTTGAAGATACAGGCATTTGCCGACTTTATCTCACTTCTAATCAGCGGGTATCGAATATTGATAAGATACCCAGTGCAGCTCATTCTGGCATTTTTCCTGCTAATTCCATCAGTCCCTTTTTTATCATATCTATTTGAAGCTTATCCTGTTAGATTTTTTGTACTACTTATTCCTATTGCGCTATTAACTACATTTATTCTATCGTATCTATATTATTTGATTGATAAAGCAGGAAAGAATAAAAGTTACTTCGCGCCTCCTGACAAAGATTTCTTATCTAATTTTCGTAAGTCAGCATTGATTCTACTAATTAATATTTTTGTTTTCATTGAGTTTATTACTGCTTTTTTCATAGTACTATTTTACTTTTCTAAGTTTTTTGAAACCCTTAATTTGCTCTATTTAATCTTACTTGGATTACTAGCAATTTGCATTATTATTTTCCTCACAATACTTATCCAGCAAGCGTTTTTCTTTGCTTTATTGGACGGTGACTCTCCGGACGAAGCTACAAATAAAAGCTTAAGATTTATTTATAAAAATTTTACTTCCTTCCTTTTTCCGTATTTTTTGCTTTTATTATTTATTATTCCATTCTTTTTACATTCCGTTATAAACTTCCAGGGAAACTGGTTTGTCTTTTCAATTTTTCTCTTTATATGCTTAGCGCTTTTTCTTAACTATCTTCTCAGAAAAAAATACACAGTAGCTTCAGCACCTATAACCAGAGACAACAACAGGTCGCATTCTAGCTCATTCTCATTCGTGATTGTACTTCTATTTATTTGCTATATATTATCAGCGTTTATTACAGTCAAAAATTATTTTCTAATTTCTCAATACATTGATAATATCCATCAAAACATTGAAATAACGCAAAATTTAACCACCTATCAGAGATCCGATTTAGGATTTGCAATTGACTATCCTGAATCATTTAGCATTTATCATTTTGATGATTTATCCGTGACATTTAATA
>JBBSGK010000009.1:0-40697 GCA_038254115.1 Candidatus Levyibacteriota bacterium
AATCACTTGTTCAGAGGGTCTGATTGTTCCACGTGTTTTTTGAAGATATATTGTTTCTAATTCTGCTAAATCTTGAAGAATAACAGATTCTATTTCAGACCATTTCAAAATCATAGTATCACTGTTGAGTTCAAGATTTATATATTCCTTGTATTCAAAACTGGGGAGACTTTCCAAATTATATACTTCCCTAATATTTCCCATGCGCCTTAGTAAATCAACGTAATCTAAGTTAAAAAGTGGACTAATTTCAACACATCCTAACTTACCAGATCCAAATACTGTTTTTAACACTTCGTATTTTGTCCGAGCCAAATGACGATAGCCGGATATGGCTTCAATATATTCTTCGCGATCTATCTTTTGCGATTTACGCAGAAAGTTAAGCATAAGTGTGGGTAATTGTAGCAGATGGGTGGGTGGGGAAGCAAAAATTAACTATTGAATTTATTTTGGCGGACCTACGGGTGGAATTGGAGCTGGCTCTTTCACGTCCTTCATAACAGTAGCTTGAATTGAATCGGGGGTTTCTGCTGCTGTTTTTTCCCAAGGTTGTCTTTCTCCCAATCTTATTTCAGCTAAAGGTTTTCCTTTTCCCCATGCACCAGAAGTATTTTCTGCAACAAACATTCCCCCTTTTGCAAATTCTGGTCTTGCAGCTACAAATTCTCTTCCACTAGGGACTATGCCATCAACCTCATATTGTGGACGTATAACTTTCTTTTCCATCTCCATCTACATATTTTCCGCTAGCATCAACTTGTGCTATTGCAAATGTAACTCTACCTTCGGCATAATCATCATTTCCAAACTGTACATCAACTTTTCCATCTCTAGTTAGTATTGCTTGTGGATAATTATTTTCACCTGTTGTGGGATCCGTATGCCATGTTAATACCGCATCTCTATTCCCTCTTTGAAGAAAACCCTTTAAGTCTTCCCGCCCAACTAATTCTTTAAGTTTTCCATCTACTGCGACCTGTCTTGTCTTCTCTGCTGCTGCTTCAGCTTCTTTTTGTGCGGCTTCAGCTTTTTTTTGTGCGGCTGTATCTTCAACTGGAGCCGTGGGGGGATTAACTTGAGCGTCAAGTGCAACTCTGGTTGTCTCGATTTTGGCTTGATCTGCCAAAAAACTTCCCAATTCATCTGATGGAGTAGATCCCTTATCAGCAGCTCTATCTTGCGCGGCAGCGTCTGCTGCTACGTCTGTTGGAGTACTAGTTCCGTCTGGCATATAGATATAGTACTTCAAGTACTAATTGTAAGTCAATAGGTTAAATTAAAACTCAAATCTAAATATATTATTGGAAAATTTCTTGTGCTTGTTGTAATGTTATCTCTGGATATTCTATAATATCTAACCAGTTGGCAGTGCGGAATTTATGCCATTCTGCCCGCATTATTCCTTCAAAGGCTCAATCAATCGCAAAAGAGGCGTAAGTAAGGCTGCCAGAATAAACATAGCAATTAATGCTGTTTTCAGCCCGAATGCAGAACTAGCAATCAGTAAGACAATCCACGGGGCGGCTTGTCCCAAGTTTGCAAATATCTCCATATCAACCAGATAAGCATGAATGTCATATTTTCTAGCGCTTTCATAGAAATTTACAGCATAAGGGACGCTTACGAGTGTATCTGTTAGATCTCCCAGAATATTGATTCCCATTGCAGCGGTAAAAGACTGAGCCAATGTTCTTGAGAGATGAACCCCGGAGCGCATACTGGAGCCAGTCCTAAGCATTTGCTTATTTTTATTGGAGTTTTTAAGACGGCTTAAATATACTAGGAGTACTATAACTAATAGTAACGATGCTGAGCTTACAATCCCAACATCTCCGTATGACTGAACTATAAGAAATATAAAAAACGGCCATTGCAAAGCAGCGATTACCGTTTGAGCGTTGATAGCAAAGCTGGCAATCATATGACGCTTGGGTGCTGCTTTAAAAATACGGAATTCTGCTTTTCTGGGTACCACAGGTTCAGGAGTCTTAAGCAATGGTAATACAGCAATAAGAAGTCCTATGCTCGCCCCAAGAAGGGCATACTCAATACCAAACAAAGATGCAGTCAAGCCGCCAAAAAGAGGTGCAAGAGCCTGAGCAATTGTTGAGAATAATAAAATATTACTGAATTTTTTTGTTGTGTTAAAGCTGGATGTAATAGTGGCCACATCAATATGCCGCGCCATCCAAAACATATTTTCAGCAATACCTCCTACAATAGCAGCAAGATACAATAGTTGAGGATGAGCGGGTATAAAGTACAACATCAGCATGTAACAAAATAAAATTATGTAGCTATACATAATGATGTGTTTGGGGCCGTACCTCATGACAAGTCTTGCGGCAAAAGGTTCCAGAATAGCCCGTGTTAAGGAAACCATTATATAAAATATAGCGAGCTCCGCAATGGAAAAGTGAATGCTGAAAATATAGATAGGTACAAATATTCCGACAAGTCCGCTGGAGAATGCCTGGAGGGAAAGCGATATGTACAGTTCATTAATTTCAGTAAAATGCAGATGATGGAGCTTGAGATGGTGATTGAGATATTGAGGCATACTCAACTATAGCATATTTTCTGCTAAGCTTTAAACATGGGAATTCTTGATTTTATTTTTCCCAAACGTTGTGTTAATTGCCGGAAATTCGGTGCATATATTTGCGCCAATTGTTTTACTTATATTTCATTCAATGAGATAGGGACTTGTATAGTCTGTCAGAAACCTGCAATTGGGGGACTCACGCATCCGGTTTGCAAGACACGCTATACACCTGATGGAGTTTTTTCAAGCCTGGTTTATAAAGGCGTTGTTAAAAAATTGGTTTATAAGTTTAAATATAACCCCAATCTAACGGATCTGAAGAGCACACTAACAGATTTGTTTTACGAGGGGATTATTCAGAAAGAAGCGTTTTATAAATTGTTGGATACAAAGTCTGTTTTTGTCCCTGTCCCGCTTCATAAATCCCGTTCCAGAGTCCGCGGATACAATCAGTCTTTTATAATGGCCGCAGGAATTGGGAAAAAGTTTGATATTGAAGTCTGGGATTGTCTAGAGCGGGTCAAAAATACAAAAACACAGGTTGGGTTGAAAAAAGAAGAGAGGGAGGCGAATATCAAAGGGGCGTTCGCGGTTAAGAAGAGTTATTCATCTAAAATCAAAAATATCGCTGAGGTTTTTCTGGTTGATGATGTAGTAACTTCAGGTGCGACTCTCAAAGAAGCAACAAAAGTTCTGAAAAAAGCAGGGGTAGGGAAGGTTTATGGCATCACCCTCGCCCACGGGCAATAAAGTAATATACTATTTAGTTTTTTCGGAGAAAAGTAGTAGCGTCATTATGATTTCCCGCAAACAACACTATGACAATTTTCTTGGGTTTGTCAATTACATCATATATTATTCTATCTCCTGAGCTAACATAATACTGCCAAAACTTATTTTTCTTCTCAATCTTTCCTTGTATTGCACCATGAGATGGGGTAGTTTTGGGAGAATTGGATAAGGTTTTAATAATTTTGGATTTTACTTTTTCCGATAATGAGGCTAAAAGATTGTCGAAAGCTTTTTCTATCTTTGAGGACTTGGCATAGATGGCATACATTACTTTTTTATGTACTTACTGTATTTGAGACTTAGGTTAGGATATTTTGAGATATCGTGGATCACACCTTTTCTGGCCATTTTTGCCTCAGCAATAAATACTTTGTTTTCCACTAGTTCCTCAAACACGACATCAACAAGCATGTTTGGTAGAGTATTAGCAGATATGTCTTTGATTAGTCTTGGGTAGCTGCTCTTATCTCCATAGTATTGTGATTTTGTTGTTGGTATGTTCATTGCGACTTTCCGCTCCTCTTCTTAATGTGCTGATTTATTGTTTCTTGAATAGTGTTAGCAAGTCCTAAACCTGCGTTAATGGGTAAAGTAACTCTTGATACCACTTGTCCTTCTTCAACATTCCTAGGATTTACAAAAACAAATTCTAAAGTTAAATCGTTGTCTGTAACAGATATACCTACTATCTGTGCGTATGTGCTTCCTATGTAGGTGGATGCATTTACTTTAATTATCTTATCAGGAAGGAATTTATTCTTTTTCTTATCTGCCATAAGGAAATTATATCAGATCAACTGTTTACTAAAAGCCCCGAAATAAATCGGGGCATTAGTGTGGAGATGTCGATGAGTGACATCGAGTCCGAGTAAAATATTCTTGAAACGTCTACAAGCTTAGCCAATTTTTAAATTTAACTTTATTCGGTCCTATTGGCAGGAAGATAAAGCATAGGTTATAAATGCGATATAAAAGACTAACCAGTCTGATATAAAGTTCCCCAACTGTATTTATGCCTATAGAGCCCCGTTGAGAAAGACTTTTATAGACAGCTCTAGAGCTTAAGCGTATGCGAAAGCTGGTTGAGCATAACGGTTTGATCCGTTAGCATTTATATTTTGATTCATTTTTACGGCTTTGAATCATTGCCGGCTTGCAGTTTTTAAGGTACTTCTCCCGTCGAATCAATTCATCCCCCTATGTTCTTCGAGCTTCGGGGGACTGGTCCCCTTTGTACTCAAAAAGTATTGGCGAATATTGATTAGTTATTTTTTAAAAGTTCTTCTTGTTCCCGGTCCAGGTCTTTCTTCTTGATTGCTTGCCTTTTCTCAAACTTCTTTTTTGATTTTCCTAGGGCCAGCTCCAGCTTGATCAATCGGTTAGTAGTATACCAGCTCAGAGGCACCAAAGTCAAGTTTGCGCCGTCAATTTTGGATCTCAAAGAGATAATTTCTTTTTTATGCATCAGAAGTTTCCGGGTTCTACCGGGATCATAATTTTCAGGGCGGGCATATTCATACGGAAAGATTTTTGAGTTGATCAAATACGCCTCACTCCCTATTATTTTGACAAAACTACCCGACAAATCGGCATGACCCAACCGGATCGCTTTAACTTCAGCTCCCAATAGGTTGATACCGGCTTCAAATTTTTCACGGACTTCAAAATCAAAAAAAGCGCGTTTATTACTAATCTTCATGTCTTGATAATACTTAAACGCGGCTAGATTTACAAGCGAAGATAATGACAACCCTATAGTTGAATAATTTTATGTATTATGTTAAAATCTTGCTCACTATGCCAGAAAGCATTTCACCTGATGAGCAAAAGGAGTATTTTGAATTTTTACTAGGCTTGGACAAATTGTCGGATAAGCTTGATGGAATGGGGGAAAATTTTCCTCAGCACGCCGCGCAACTTAGCGAAGAGCCAGATACAAATACGCTAATCCGAGGCATGATGAACTTTGCTGTTGAATATCATCAGGATGGTTTATTTCCTGCAGTTTGTGGGGCGCTTAAAAGAAATAGTTTGATTCCGATGCAGATAGCATTACCTGATATGGAGTTCGTTGATCATGAAGTGCGGGTGGGTATTTGGCCAGAATCTAAACGAAAGGAAAAAGGAATTATTATTGGATTAATAGGCGCGCGTCGCATGAATGATGTAGGACGTGTGTTTGATGGTGTAGCTATTTTGACTGACAGAAGTGACGGAAATGGATTTATTGCAGTAGGTATAACTTCAAATGGAGCAGCTTTTGTTCATCCGAAATATCTTTTAGCAAATCATCCAATAAAGATTGAAGACTTGTTTCCTCCACAACGGCCTAGGATTCCAGAAAGAAACTAAAGGGGGAGTTCCCAAAGCTTGCCGCCAGACAAAACCAATATTTTACCGTCTTTTTCTGACACTTCAAGATCTTCCGCGTTTTTTAGAATATCCGCAACGTATTGAGATTGGAAACTGCCTTCTTTATTGATTTTTATAATTCTGGAATTACCAGGATCCAGTACATAGAGATTTTCAATGTCTAGATTGGTAAAAAGTCTGGTTGCTCCTTTGGCAGGTTTATCCATACCTTTTACTTTGAAATCATCGGATGCGCCTTTTGTGTATTTGAGGATATTTCCATCTTTGAGGAGTATCCAGACAGATCCGTCAATTGCTATTGAGGCTGCATTGCTCAGATCGGGCTTGTCTTTAAGATAAGAATTTTTTCCAAATCCAGCTGATCCCGCAGAATATTTCAGGACACCGTTTTTCTGATCAAGAACAAAAAGATTGCCTTGGTAGACTGCTAACCCAACACCTTTCACCCAGTCTTTGTCATTTTTTATGATATCTTTTGATTTCCCATCATTTCCGATCGATACAACAGCACTACTTGTCAGGTAGTCTATGGAGTCTTTGTCTTTTGCAAAAGCAACCCCGTCTGAATTTTCTTTTACAATGCTTAATAGGTCGTTCTTGTTTAAAGTAACAGCCTTGGGCGTGATTTTGGCAGTACTAGTTGTACCTCCCAATTCCGAATTGACTTTGGAGAGTAAATCTGTGATTTGTTTTTCCTCAGTTGATCCATTTTTAAATTTATCTTTCCCGTCGGTCAGGGCTTTTTGTGCTTTAAGAAAGTCGGAATTGGCGAGTGTACTATTGATGCTTTGTATTCCTTTTCCATCGTTATAGTCACGAAGAGCAGGATCATAAACTTGTTTAAACAAAGCAGTTGTTTTACTCTGCTCCTGCTGATTGTGAGTGAGTGAGATACTCAGAATCAGAACAGCTGCGATCAGTACGGCAATACTTAGAAAGATTTTTTTTCTGTGGTCCAGTTTTTTTATTTTATCTATATTAAGCGAAGTGATAAAAGCCGGTAGTTTAAGTTTGGGAAGGCCCATCTTTTTTTGGGGTTGAGATTGAGTTTCATCGGGAAATGCATGCTCCGGCTCATCTTGCCCCATTGCATTTATCTCCATATTTTCTTCCTGGGGCTTACTTTCTTCCGGAAAATTAACAATTTCAGGATCTGGTATGATAGATTCTTCCTCAACAAGAGGCTCCGCGATAGGTTTGTGTGCCTCTTTATAGCTTATTATAATTGCTGCTTGTCCTCCGTCATCTTTCTCATGCATTGCCGGGGAAAGTGCTTCTGCTATGTCACTTGGTAAATTAAGCTCTAGTGCTGATGAGATAGTGTCTATGGACATGTCTTTTGCAAATTGATGCGTTTGAAGAACAACTACGTCGTCTTGTTCCAGGTATCCTGATGCGGATTTAATTTCCCGATTTTCAGAATTTTCCTCCAGTAGTACTGCTACTTTTCCGCCCCGTTTCATTATTGCGTTTCCCCTTCCGAAGATGAAGACATATAAGATATTGTTTTTGAAGTAGACTAGACAAAGATCGCCGGTTACATTTGAGGGAATTGTATGCGTGGTATTTGCGATGGCCTCTTTAATGCTTTGAAGCGATTTGTCTTCCAAGGTGAAAAATTCTGATTCCAAATGCGAGAACAAGGCTTTGCCGATTTGATTAAGCTGTGTTTCTTCATCAGTTGATTCTTTTGATAATGAAAGACAGGCAAAAAGATTACCAGCGTTATAGACTTGAGACCACGACGAATCAGAAGGGGTTGCAACTAGTTTGGCAAAGGACAGGTTTACCATATCTATACTATAACAACCGACGCGACAAAAAGGAAGAGCAGTAGGGCTAAAAAGACATAAGCAAAAGCCCGGACAAACGCAATTCCTGATCTACCGTGAAAAGTAACAATCCTATCAAAAGAGCGGATTTTGCTTAGTAGCATGAAAGCAAAAATAGAATATAGTGCCACAAGAATCAGGAAACCAATTTTAAAAACAGGCCCAAGGTTAGATAATGATGGATGTTGGATAAAATCAAGCATTGCGTTTAATTCCTGTTAAATCATCGATTACGTTTGAAACCTCAGAAGGACGCGGGACTTTCTCAAAAGACAGCTTTTCCTTGGGAGTCTGAACAATAAGATCAACATCGCCATAGTCAAAAAATGATTGACCAAAGCCGTTTTGTGTGTATTTGGCGTCAATTATGTCGCTCAGATCGGCTGTGGCGAATTTGATTGATGAAATATCGACAAAATCAATATCGAGGGCTCTTTTGTTGGTGACCATGCCGATTGTAAAAAACCAGGTCAGGAAATTGGAAAAGGCAAATCCCGCAACTACGAAATAGTAAAAGACAGTAAACATTCTGATAAAATTGGGCTGAAAATATGGAAATGAAGTATTTGTCGCACGGAATATAAATCTAATTAATAAAGGAATAATTATAAGTACAATGGTAGATAAGATCCATGGAGTGTTGGTTCCAAAGTCACGTCTTAAGAAAAGCGCGATTTCTTCATCAGGATCCTGACCTGCGTATGAAACTCCGCTTGGGTTTTTTATAAATGTTGTGAATATGGCAAGCGGATTTTGGTTGGTGGTAGATTGCGGGGGAGGGGAAATTGGGGTTTTAACTTTGGGAGCGGGCTGTATTTGAGAAGTTGGTTTAGGTGAATTTTCTGATTTTGCCGGATTTGTGGGATTTTGAGCTGATTGTTTAAAAATATCAGGCATATTTATTTGTGTTCAATATTGAAGAAGGCAAAGCCACTTTGCGGAATTGATACATATCCCGGGGCTCTCAAATTAAATGCCCGCTTGAAATCAGAGCCGCTAAAGGATACTCCGTTTATAGTAACATTTCCTGTTGATCCATCGCCTTGGGATACAGAAACGCTGCTTGCTCCGGAGATGCCTCCTTTTCCTGCTACCAGGTTTTTTAGCTCATCCATGCTGTATGGATTTCCTCCCCAGCATGATGTGGTAACCGGTGTGATTCTTGATGTATCAATCCCATCTGTCCGAAGTGCGATTGCTGCGTTTACAATATCAGCCATTTCCTGCCCGGAGAGCCAGGGAGCCGATCTTCCGCATGTTGCGCCCGATGTGCTGTAGCCTTGTCTCCACCACGCTTTATAAAGCCACGGGGAACCACCCATTTTGTCATAAGCTTTATCAATAAACGTACTTCCACCTGCGCCGTCTGTCGTGTCCCAGCCAACCGGTGAGGCATACCCTCCATGAGTTGATGCATAAAAAGTGGTTACATCTTCAATAATTTGTCCTTTGGTGGCATTGACTGCCGCTTTCCAAGCATCGGGCGGATTGTCGGATTTTCCCTTATTAAATACCTGGCACGCTTCGGTAATACAGATTTCTGTTCCATCTTTTTTGTAACGGTAGGCATATGTTCTTGCGGCAACGGCTTGGGCTTTTAGCGCCTCAGGATGCCAGGTTGAGGGCATCTCGGCAATCCCATAAAGATAGGTTGTTTCAAAATCCATATCTCCATATCCTGCTACTTTAATATTTCCTCCTGTATCTTTACTGGTAGGCTCTTTTCCGTAGTAAGCTTTAAGTATTGTGCTAAAACTTTGCCCCGATTGCGCACGCCCACGGGCTCCATACTGACTCATGCCTTTTCTATGAGTGTAGGCGCCAAAAGAAAACACACCGAAAGAACCGGCAGGCGCTGATTCGCTAAATCCTTTTTTTGAGGCAAGGTATTCATCGGCAAGTTCGCCGCCGCCTCCAATTGTAAAGGTAGAATTTCCCGATCTTGCGTTAATGATCTCGTTTTGTCTTGCAGAAAGGGCTGCTATTTTTCCTGATAATTCTCCTTGAAAACTTTTGGCACCCTGGACAATTTTGTCAAGTTTTTTACTCTGCTCATCAAGACTCGCCTTGGCTACAACAAGTGATTTTTGCTCCTCAATAAGATCTGCTTTTTTCTTTTCAAGATCCGTAATTGAGAGCGCAATATTGGTGATAATTGCCTTGTCTTGCTTAGTTTTGGCGTGTTGATATGCAATAGCCTGTGTCGCATCTGATGCATTATCAAAGCTTAGAAAAATAAGAAGGGGAGAGTCATTATAAGACTTGATATAAAAATCACGTATTGTTGCGGATATGATTTTTTCTTTTGCAGCGAGTTTTTTATAGCCGTCATCAATTGCTTTTTTCTTAAAAGTTATATCCTGCTCAATTGCGGGAATCTGATTTTTGATAGATACGATTTGTGTCTGCATACTTTTTAACTGGGATTCAACAGGCTTGGTAGCCGCAATTGATTTGTTCAAGTCAGTATTAAGTTGGGATAGCTGTTTGGTTATATCCTCAAGGTCATCAGCCCTTGTAACGGGCGGATTTATTATAAAGAATAAGGATAGGGCAAGTACAGACGACAGCAGGATGAGAAGTATTTTCTTGGGCATACTGTTATTATAGCAAAGATTTCTGATTAGCAAAATTTAGGCGTATTTACACCCGCTTCACAAAAAAGTGCAAATGTGCTATTATATCAACGTATTCTATCCGTGAATACCACTTTTATGAATGGCAGTAAGTATTACATGAAAGACGAAGTTCCATTTCAGGATTTTCCGGCTTACACCGAGCAGTCCTCAAACAAAGGCCGGGGTTTTATAATCTTATTAGTTATTGTCCTTTTGATAGCGGCAGTGGTTGGGGGTTTGTATTTTCTTGGAAACAGCAAAAAGTCTGAATCAAAACCAGTAGTCACAAAGACCAAGCCTACTCCAACCCATAAACCAACAGAAACTCCATCCGCAACAGCCTCAGGATCAATTACTCCATCGGGAAAATTAACGCCAACCCCAAGCGGCACAAGTTCCAAATTGGATAGAACCAAGCTAAATATTGCTGTTTTGAACGGGTCAGGAGTGGCAGGTGCTGCAAATAAGACAGCCTCAGAGCTTAAAAGCTTGGGATACACAATTGGCGCTACCACCAATGCAGATAAATTCACATACACAGGAATTACAATCTTGGTTAAAAAATCAGAAAAAGACTATGGAGATCTTCTTAAAAAGGATTTGGCTTCCCTAGGCAATGTAACAGTTACAGTTGATGATACTATCCCAACCGATGCACAGGTGATTATCGGAAAATAGAATTGAATTTATTCCCCGTTTCTGCTAACTTATAACTAATGAAAGTGTTCCTCGCAACAGACCACGCAGGGTTTGATTTGAAAGAAAAAGTAAAAATTCATCTGGGGAAAAATGGTTATGCAGTTGAGGATTGCGGTGCATACGAATACAACAAGGATGACGATTACCCCGATTTTATAAGTAAAGCAGCAGAAGGTGTTTCAAATAATCCGGAAAATGTTGCTATTATTTTTGGTAATTCAGGTCAGGGAGAGGCAATGGTTGCAAATAAATATAAAAATGTTAGGGCTGCTTTATTCTACGGCTCTGTATTACCTGTAAAAGCAGTGGATGCATCCGGACGGGCAAGCCGGGATCCTTACGAAATGGTCAGGCTTACCCGTGAACACAATCATGCAAATATTTTGTCCTTAGGAGCAAGCTTCTTAACAGAAGAACAAACATTTGATGTGATTGATAAGTGGCTTGGAACTAAGTTTAGCGATGAAGAGAGACATGTACGAAGAGTTGAGAAGATTAAAGAGATAGAAAACAAAACCTAATTTTCAATTCGAAATTTTCAATTTGAAATGAAACCTGTCTGCTGGCAGGCAGGTCTAAATTTAAAATGTTTAAACATTGGGTCATTAAAAATTCATTGAAAATTAAAAATTGTAAATTTCAAATTTAATATGGAGATTATTCCCAGCCCGGGTACAACAGATAAATATTTTGAGGCAATTGAGAAAAAACTCAATGCCGTGAAAGGAGTGGCGCGCGCAATTCACATCGATGTAATTGATGGGAAATTTGCCAAAAACACAACATTTAGCGACCCCGCGCCCTTTGCAAAATACGCAAGTGACTTTATATTTGAAGTCCATTTGATGGTTGAGGACCCGATAAAGTATTTGAAACCTTGGGCCGATGTCGGATTCAAAAGATTCATAGGCCAAATTGAGAAGATGCCTGATCAAACGGAATTTGTTGCAGAAGGGGAGATATTAGGAGAAGTGGGATTGGCAATTGATCTTAATACGCCCATTAATCATCTTAAAGTCTCCCTTGATGATTTGGATTTGATCCTTGTGATGGGTGTGCAAGCAGGTTTTTCAGGACAGGAGTTCAATCAAGACGCAATGATAAAACTCCGGGAATTAAAAGAGAGAACGGATATCCCTCTTGAAGTGGATGGGGGAATAGATGAAAGAACAATTCATATTGCCAAAAATCTCGGGGCAACCAGATTTGTCGCGACAAGTTTTGTTTTTGATAAAGGCAACTCACCAGCTGAGCAGTATAAGATCCTCAAAGAAAGCGTGGATTCTATAAATACATAAATTTTTATTGACATGGCTTATAAAGTAAATTAAGCTGTATTAGAATGAAGAACAAGTTTTTATCACTTACCCGTTCCAATGCTTTTTTGCCTGTAGGCTTATTGGTAATTGGACTATTGTTGACCGTTTTTACTCTTCAGCAATCACAGGATAAGCGTATAAGGGCGGCCGGAGAAAATTCTGTGATTATAACAGGTATCGCATCAGATAATAGTAGCGCCAAAATTTCATTTCAGCAAATACCGGGGGCTGCCGATTATAGAATTTACGATATTTCCAATCCAAAGCTTGTAAAATATGCAGGGCAGAGGCACTCAGGCGGGCAAGCAGATCCCTCAACTCAAATTGAGTGGAATCTTTTGGGAGACGGTCAAGTCCACACTTTGGTTGTTGAAGCTCTAGACAGGCTTGGTCCAATTCCGCGTGGAAATCAATATAATGATACTAATCAACCGGTGGTCAACCCGGTTCCCAACAGCTCGATGTTAGGCGCGAACGCAGGCGGAACGCCTGATGGAAATTTCTCAATCAACGGTCAGGGAGAATCGGCTAACGCGCCCAATGTGATCGCGCGAAGTCAGCCATTTGAAGCGCACGCAAGTTCATCAACTATTTCACTTCCTTCAGGATCCGATGCAACCCAAGTATTTTTTGATTCATTTCCTAATTCAGAGGCGCAAAACATTAGTAAAGGGGAATCTGATGCAACTCAAGGAAGTATAAATTATACATTAACAACTAATCAAACTGTCTGGGATGTTCTCTTCCGTGGTGTTGACACGAATAATTCAATGCCTTTTATTGCTGACAGCCATTTCATGGATATGGTTTTTGATGGAGGAACACCCGGGACGTCAACTCCGCTTCACTCATCTTTTGGCTTGATGTCTATGACTCCTAGACCCACGATTGATTTTTCAAACAGGCAAATAGCCCACCTCACAATGGAAATTGATTCGCATTTTTCTCAGAACAGATGGGGAGGGTTTGAAATATCACCCGCAAATGACCCTTTGATAAACTGGAATCCACAAAACAGAATTAATTCTCTGAATAGAGGCGTTTTTGTAGAAATAGCAGATAACTGTACAGTAGATTTCTATACCCGATCCAAAAGCCCGGCAGACCCGGCTCCTCTTCAGAACCGCTTAATAGGTTCTGAATCATCGATTGCATGCAACAGAGCAAGAAATGGCAAAGCGCTTGATAACAGATCAAGGTTTGATGTGTTTGTCAGCAGTAACCATATTGCTCTTTTTGAAGACGGAGCGTTACTTGTCCAAGGTGATATACCAAATGGCTGGCTCGATTTCCAGCAAGCCCACGCTTACTTTACTCATTACAACACGCAGTCAGCTGCATCCCGCCAAACTTTACGCCAGAAGTCAGCGGATGAGGATTTCTGGATCAGTAAATTTCCCTTTAGCGACGAGAGACATTGGGATAATATGGGTTTTGAGGTACTTCCATCAAGTGCTGCTTCAGCTTCTGATTGGCGCTTGCTTTCAGAAAGAATACACATGCCTATCAACGAGCAGCCTGCAATTTCAATAACACCAACTATTTCAACATCGCCAACCAATAACCCAAGTCCTACCTTGATGCCTTCAATGCCCCATGTTTCTATTACTCCGACATTCACTATCACTCCAACACCGGTTGTTTCCGGAGGGAACGGACTTACCGGTAGATATATTCTCATACCCACCCGGGGCAGGAGCAATACTACATTAAATCGCATTGATCCCGTTATAAATTTTGACACAAATACCCCTATTCCTGAAGGGACATTTAGAGCCATCTGGAACGGATTTATCACGGTGTCACAAAGCGGACGTTATGCATTTTTTGTGCCAACGGACGGCTTCGCGCGCCTTTTTGTAAACAATAAAGTAATGGCTATCGGTGCCAGTCCGATCAGTTTTAAAATATTCGGAGAGTTGCCATCCGGTAAAAATATAGAAAGATGGATTAAGAAAAGAAATGAAATATTTGGAACTATGCAGCTTGACGCCGGTAAAAAATACAAGATTCAGCTTGACTATCTCAAACTCTCCGGTAAAGGAAATCTGCAGTTGCAATGGAGTTCTCCAACTATCCTAAAACAAATTATCCCCCAAACACAACTGTCCTCTCAATAGTTGTAGGCGGGCCGTTATCTTCGGCTTAGGTAAAAAGATCTAATCCCCGAATCTTTGTACTGAGGTTGGGATTGTCAGAGGCGCTGGGGAAGGCAGCGCAGTCGGAGTCGGTCTTTCAAAAGAGCTAGAGTTGGTAAGAACGGATGATTTCCGAAATATCAAAAAAACAGAATAAATTGACAGAATAATAATCAGCGTAATAAGCGCAACCACAAGCGCAAGAGTTTTTTTACCCGATATCCAGCTATAGCTTCCTTTTTCCATAGTTAAACAATTAGTGCGGTATCCCGGGAGTCGGGGTTGGCGGTCCCGGATGGGCGCAGCTAAGACAGTATCTGTTGCCTGTTACATCAATAATTATATCCTCATCGCGTTCTTCAACATTGTCTGTTTTACCAGCCGGCGCCTGCTCATTTGTTGTTTTATCAACAAAAACCTTTTGTTTGGTTACTGAAAATGTTTTTTTGTTCTCTGTTCCTTTGATAAAGTATTCAAAATGGTTCGGACAGCGGGTAGCACCATCTTTTGAGTCAACGCTTCCGGTCGTTGCGCAGGCATATTTGCCAAAGACATTTGGCGGCTTTTGGGGAATTTCGGATTTTTTATTCTCCAAAAGATGTGCCATAAGTGTATGCCAGATAGGAGCTGCGCCTGTAACCCCTGAAACAATTCCTGACATCGGCGTATTATCGTTATTTCCAACCCAAACAGCAACGAGGTATGATGGAGTGTATCCGATGGTCCAGTTGTCCCGGTAATCATTGGTCGTTCCTGTTTTGACAGAAACGTGTTTGCCTTCAATTTTAAGTTCCGAATTTGGACCGAAAGCCGGTATACGCGCATTGTTATCGCTTAAGATATCAGAAATTATGAAAGAGACCTCAGAAGGTATTACTTTTTTGCCAAAAATAGGACTGCTTGGGGGTTTGTAATCTTCAAGGACTACTCCGTTTCTGTCTGTAATCTTAAGAATTGGATGCAAATCGACGCGGTATCCCTGATTGGCAAATACACCAAATGCAGTGGACATATCCAGCATAGTCACTTGGACTCCTCCCAAAGTTAGTGAAAGCCCATATCCGCGCGGATCATTTAGGGTCGTTAGTCCCATGGCACGTCCGGTTTCAAGCATTGACTCAATACCGTTTAATTTAAGCATTTCAACCGCAGGGATGTTAAAAGAGCTTCCAAGAGCCTGTCTCATTGTCACAATTCCATGAAAACGGCCGTCGTAATTACGCGGACAATATGGTTTTTGGCCGGGAGTTGGGAAGCAGATAGGCGCGTCAATAAAAGGCGTAGCAGCTGAGTAACCTTTCATAAGCCCGACTGCGTAATTAATCGGTTTTATAGATGATCCCGGTTGGCGGTGAGAAATTGCCACATTTACATTTGGTTCAAATACACAGTTCGCTCCTACAGTGCAGCCCTCCGGTTGAGGCGTACCAAAATAATTTTTACCACCTGCCATTGCCAGAATTTCACCGGTTGCCGGATTGGTGACAAGTGCTCCTCCATTTCCCACGCTGTATGATCCCAAGCCTTCCAGCTGTGCCGATACAGTTGCCTCGACATAATTTTGAGTCGCAAGGTCAAGACTTGTTTGGACTTTCAGCCCACCGTGTGTTACTGTCTGTTCTCCATACTTCTTAACCAATAGATCCTTAACGTAAAACACAAAATGGGGAGCCTTTATAGGATTTGTGATTTTTTGAAAATGAAGCGTTTCTGCCAGGGCTTTATCACGCTCAGGTTTGGTAATATATTGCTGAGCATACATTTTATGCAGGATCTCTTCCTGCCGTTTTTTTCCCAGTTCCGGGTGTGAGCCAAAAGGGGAGAAAGTGCTTGGCGCCTCAGGAAGACCAGCCAAAAATGCCTGCTGGGCAAGTGTCAGGTCTTTAACAGGTTTGCCGAAAAATGCCAATGATGCAGCTTCAACTCCATAAGAGGTACCGCCATAGGGTACTTGATTTAGATACATCTCAAGAATTTTATTCTTGGGATAAAGCGCCTCAGTTGCAAATGCCAAAATCACCTCTTTCACTTTGCGGGTTACTGTCCGCTCAGGAGTCAGAAGGCTGGTTTTTACCAATTGCTGAGTAAGAGTTGAGCCTCCTTGCAGCTGTTTGTGAACTGCAATTGAATAAGCGGCCCTCGCAATCCCGCGGAAATCAACAGCACCATGGTGGTAAAAGTCCTTATCTTCTATGGCAATTGTTGCAAGCTGTAGATTTTTTGGAATTTTTTCAAGCGGAATAAAGCTTTGGTTGCGGTCAGCGTAAATAGTATAAAGCAGTTTTCCATGTCTGTCATAGATTTGCGTTGAGTATGAGCCGGTGGTGTTTGTGAGCTTGGTGGGTGAGGGAAGATCACGCAAAAGAAAAATGTACAGTACCCCAAAAGCTATTAGTAGTACAAACAAGACACAAAGAGTGACAAAAAGAACACCCCGGGTTCTGGAGAACTTTTTTGCCTTTTTAACTATTTTGTTATATCTTTTTATCATCAAAGCATTTACTATTTTAGCATAGATCAATTTGCTTTATAATATACATTATGTTGGGACATGATATAAATCTTCTGGATATTCTAATAGTTATTGTTGTTTTGTTTTACACTCATGAAGGATATGTTTTGGGGTTCACCCTTGCTCTGCTTGATTTGATAAGCTTTATCCTCTCATTTATTGCTGGACTCAAGCTTTATGGTTTTATTGCAAGTCTACTGATAAATGCGTTTTCACTGCCTCTTGGATTTGCTAACGCAGCAGGTTTTTTCATAATAGCTTTTATAACAGAAATAATACTCAGTATCATGTTTAGAAAATTACTTAACCGGATTCCGGCTGTTCCTTCAAAGTTTGTTATTTATAGAATATTTAAAAAGATTGATCACTTTCTTGGAGTTATTCCGGGTGCAATTTCTGCCTTTATAGTATTGTCATTCCTCCTCTCTGTTATTGTTTCGTTGCCTTCTTCTCCTCCTATCAAAAATCTTGTTACAGGGTCAAAAGTAGGTTCAAAGTTAATTGCAAACACATCGTTCTTTGAAAAAAAGCTAAATGCTGTTTTTGGCGGAGCATTGAATGAAACACTTAACTTTATTACAGTTGAGCCGAAGAGCCATGATGTTGTGGATCTTCATTTCAAAGTCCAAAATGGAACTGAAGATTCCCAAGCTGAGCAGGAAATGTATAAATCAGTTAATACAGAGAGGGCAAAAGCAGGTGTCCAGTTGCTCTCTTTTGATGATAAGCTCCGCGGTGTTGCCAGGGAACACTCAGACGACATGTTTAAGAGGGGATATTTTAGTCACTTTACTCCGGAGGGGACTTCTCCATTTGACCGGATGGATAAATTTAGCATTGAGTTCAATTCTGCAGGCGAAAATCTGGCGCTTGCTCCCTCGACAGATCTTGCAATGCAGGGACTTATGGCGAGTCCCGGGCATCGGAAAAATATCCTCAGTCCCAATTTCAATAAAATCGGGGTGGGTGTAATTGATGGGGGAATATACGGGAAAATGTATTCTCAGGAATTTACGAATTAAGACATCTAGCGGTGGAAATATTCCTAGTCCTTGATAGTAGATACACAGCCTTTTTAGGTAGGGAAACCGTTTTCTGGAATCTTGGATTCTTCCGTTAATCTGAATTTTCTCAAATCTGTTGAATCGGTGGCCCTATCAGATAAAACTAATTGCAAGATCACCATGCCAATCACCTCTGTTCTACTTGTGCTTTCTCCTCGCCGAATCATATCAGCAACTCTTGTATCTACGGCTCTCAAAAGTTTTAAAGGTAAAACAACTGAAGTTTGCTTTTTCTCTCCTTCTGTTATCCGTGGCTCTCTTTCAGGCATGGCAAGATTCTAGCACAAAACATGAAGCAAGACAACTATTATAGGGTAAGTTTGGTTTCGCCATTGACATATTTGCGGATATTAAATCATCAGGCTTTCCATTTCAAAGGATATTGCGAGGTTTGGTTTGGGGAGTGTTGCCAAGTGCTCAATAGGTTTATTGTAATACTCAGGAAAATTTTTGGAAAAATATGAATCAACATTTTCCCAAATAGGATTTTCATTGTTTGCAGCTAATATTTTATCAACAGTTGTCCTTGCTTCTGCTTCCAGGTCACTTAGTAACAAGCTCTTTGGGGAAAGCATTTCGGGAAATATTTCAGGGAATTTTACCATTAGCTTGGAATTTCCATGCTTTTGATAATAATGAATTGTTTCCTCAATGCCAAAAATAGTAAGCCATTGTAGATATTTTAGAATCATATAAAATTTATCAGGCACAAAACAAACAAGCTGGTCCTTATATTCAAGTGCCATGGTGTTATGTGTAATCAGATTCAGATAATCCATGCGGATGTTAATAGCGTCAAATTTATATGAGTAACCAATCACACCGGAGATATCGGAATACAAAAATTTTGGAGAGGGATCATTTTCTGTTTCGAGATATGCACGCGCAAAGTTCACTCCTTTTGTAACAGAGGTCATAATTTTATTAAAATCACTCTCTGAAAGTTGTAGTCCATTTTCAGAGAGTGATTTATAATTATAAGAGTCAGGTAGTTGACTATCCATCGGTCTAAATTTATTATAGATCGGATAGTTGATAAAAGCGAGGCTTTTTTTGCTAACAGTCAGGAAATCAATTGCTGCTATTTATATGATATTCAACTTTATCCATCAGGTCTTGTATTTCAAACGGTTTTTCCAGGAAATCATTTGCGCCGGCATCCTTGGCCGATTTTTCAGTATCTTTATTGGCAGAAATCATAATTACAGGAATATTTTTTGTATCCTTTTCCTGTTTTAAGGCTCTGCAAATTTGACGTCCATCTTTATCAGGCATTTTTACGTCCAGAAGCAGTAGGTCTGGCTGATTTTGAACCATTTGTTGCACTCGGTCTCCCCGAACAGTTGACTCAACCTCAAAACCTTTATCATTAAATAAAAGCAGTAAAGCGTCAACGATTGCTGTATCGTCATCTGCTATTAGAATCTTTTTACCACTATACTTAGGATTATCCATAAAAATAATATGAAAAATTGTTGGGGGGCAGAATCCAACTAAATAATTGCTATTAAATACTTAATTGAGGAATTGGGTTTTCATGAAGACAAAAAAACCAACAGCTCCTGATGTAAGTAATAATAATTGCGTTTCCATGATGCCATATTATCCAATTTATAATATAAACGGATAAAAAGACCGTAAGGAAAGTGCAAGAAGCGCAATTATTCAGCTTTGAGGGACCACACTGCGTAGTTCATTCATTTTTACCTTTTCAATCATATAAGTAAGCTTCAAATCGTGGGTTTTGCTACTTCTTGCAATGAACCTGCTCAGGATTTTGTATGTATCCAGATCAAATATATATTCTTTGGATAAATCTTCCCAATTTGAACTAGCGTTAATTTTCCCGAGTAGGCACCATTTATCAATCAAAAATCCTTCCTTGGCGCCGGTTGTTTCTTTGATAATTATGGGTCCGTCAAACCTCCAGGATCTTATTTTGTGTTTGTAAAAAGCTTCATCAAACCTAAGGTTATATTTCAGGGTGGGTTCATCCTTAAGGCAAGCGCCAAAGCATTGATTCAGCTGATATGAGAAGCAATATTTTTTAGTTTTCTCAAGCTTCAGAATTTTTGGACATAGCTGATAATCCTTGGCGAGAATGTATAGAAAATCTTTTACCTGCTTGAGGCTTTTGAATACTCCTATAATTTTATCAATATCTGAGGCTGGTATGCTTTCAACCTCTCTGATTTCAACTGAGTTATAGCCATTTTTGTCAATACATTTCATAAGGATAGTCATTTTTCTTGAATTCCTAAGCTTGCGATTAAAAAATGGCTGGTGCCGCTTTATCATAGTTGACTCCAAAAGCAAGGCTCCCAGCTCTCCTTGGGTTGGAATAGCCTCAACACGCATTATTTCTCTGGATATTTTCATATCTGTTGAGGAGAGGTGGTCATTTGAAAAATGAGACAGAACCCGGTCATGGATATTTACGCTTTTTCCGATATAAAGAACTGAATTATCTTTCCCATAAAACACATAAACGCCAGGAGTTTCCGGAAGATTGTCCAGAATTTCCTCAGTGATCTTAAGCGGAACACTTGGCCGTCTCAGGGCAATTCCGACTGCCCGTTCAAATATATCGTCTTTAATCAGTCTTTGCGATTTTTTGTAAAACTCAAAAAGCACTTTGGCATCATCAAAGGCTCTGTGGCGGTTCTCGCATTTTATATCAAAATTTTCTATTATTGAGTCCAGATTGTGCCTTTTAAGAGCGGGGTAGAGAAGTCTTGCCAGTTTGACAGTGCAGAAGTGTTTGAGACTTAGTTTGATGTCTAGCCTTTTGAATTCACTCCGTAAAAATCCGTAATCAAAGCTTACGTTGTGGGCTACAAAGAAAGAATCAGAGAGTATTTCGTATATCTCAGCAGCAACTGTTTCAAAAGTAGGGGCGTTTTCCAGGTCCTTGGCCGAAATTCCGGTTAAATTTTCTATAAACGGATCGACATAAGTCTGGGGATTAATAAGCGTTTTATAGTCTTTGACTATTTTGCCGTCAATTGTCTTGAGAATTCCAATTTCAATTAGGCGGTTATAATAAGCGTTTGTTCCTGTGGTTTCTACATCTACAAAACAAATGGACTGTGGCAGCATAGGACACAAAGAATAGCAGAAAAACTTCTTCTATTCAAGATTTTACCTTGGAAGCCCAGATCATTCCTGTAACTATAAGAGCAAATCCTATATATTGCTGAGTGCTTATTGTTTCCTTCAGAAGAAGAGCAGACCCTAAAAGTGCGACAAGCGCGGTTAATGGTAGAAAAGACGAAGCAGTCGATAAAGGCATGCGTTTTATAGCTAGGTACCATAATAAAACAATAATTGAGAGTGAAAGCCCTAAATATGAAGCGCTTACAAGGCTTTGCACAGAGCCGAAAAGCTCAAAAAAAGATTTATTAAAAATGAGGGCAAATATCACAAGCAGAATACCAGCATATAACTGTCTTCCTGCTAAGATTATGGAAATATCCTCTCCTTTATCCATAAGTTTTTTTGCAAAAGTGTGGGAAATTTGAAACATAAGTGTAGTCAATATAATGAAAATGTCTCCTATGTTGGGGCTTAATCCGGGTTTATAAATTATTACCATAGCCCCAAGGACCATAAGCAAAGTCGCCGTAAATTTTTTTTTGCCTATTACCTCTCCAAAAAAGATAGTTCCTAGAATTAGAGAATAAATAGGTTCAATTTGGAGAAGTAGTCCCGTGTTTACCCCTGTTGTTAATTTGGTACCCACGAACAGAAAAACACTGCCTAGGGCTCCAAATATTGCCATAATAAATAACTTTTTTAAGATTTTACCGGAAAAAATCCTAGATAAGTTTTTCTGAAATAAAGCTTTTATCATAAAGGGAAGTGCCGATATAAGAGTAGAAACACTTACCAGAAAAATCGGATCCAAAGTGCGGACAAAGTAGTGAGTAAATAGGGGATACATTCCCCACAAAACCATAATAGTTAGAATAAGAAGGTAATTGTTCATAGGGGTATTTAAGAGAATTATAACAGAGAATTTAGGATTATCTGCTCTAGTTCTTCTTTGCTTTCTTTTTTTATATCAATTGTCCGGTCGGAATATTTAGAGTACAAAGCGGAGCGGATTTCAAAGAGTCTATCAAAACCATGCTCCTTAAGTCCTACAATACCTTTTCTGTGGCTTGGATCATCAAGCCGTTTCCTTAAAATTTCCTTGTCAAGATTTAAATAGATAACAAATGTTTCTTTTTTTATCTTCTCCATCGCTTTTTTACTGTAAATTATACTTCCGCTTGGAGCAAAGATTTTATTTGTAAGGGATAAATTCAATACCAGTTCTTCCTCAATTTGTAACAATTCTTCATAACCTTTAGTTTCGAGAATATTCTTGTGGTGCAGGCCAGAATATTCCTCTATAAGGACATCGAGATCCACAAGTTCTTTATTTAGAGCATCCGAAAGCAGTTCTCCAATCGTAGTTTTTCCTGATCCTGGCATACCGATGAGCGTTATGCTTTTAATTTTCATTAGGAGATTATAGCAGAAATGTTTTGTGTGTGGATTTGTGGTGAGCTTCGTGGTAAAATACCAAATACCGTAAAAAACAATCCGCGAGTGTTTAACTAGGGAAGTTTCGCTCCGCGATAGCTCAGCGGTAGAGCAGGAAGCTGTAGCACTTTAACTTTAGGTTCTACTTGGATATAATTAAATTATGCCCAAGATTAGAACGTATGCCGACCGCCGTGAATATTTGATCATGGCAGTTTCTCGTCGAAGAAAACGACTTCGCGAGCAAGCTGTTGAATATAAAGGCGGTAAGTGTATTTTCTGTGGATATAACCGTTGTCAGGCAGCGCTTGATTTTCATCATCTGGATCCCAAAATAAAAGAGTTTGGAATTTCAAGAGATGGTATTACGCGTTCTTGGGCAAAGACTTTAAAAGAATTGGAAAAATGCGTGCTCGTATGTTCCAATTGCCACAGGGAAATTCACGCAGGTATACTGCAGCCCTCTGAAGTAATTCAGAGAGGAAATAATGGGGTGAACTCAGGGAAGCCTAAAAATGGTAATCCTGAGCCAAGCTTGATGAATGATATAAAAGTAGTCAGGAAGGTGCAGAGACTAAGAGTGAGGAATCAAACCAATAAGCTCTATAAGCGCCCCACGTCCTTAGCTTAAGGATGATGAGATAGTCCACGCTTCGATGAAAATCGGAGATCAAGTGTAACTTCAAGGTCCTAGGTTCGAATCCTAGTCGCGGAGCGAAGCTTCCCAAAATAAATCCAAGTCACGGAGCAGCTTTTTAGCCTCAAATCAGGAATTCCGAGAAAATGCTGGTAAGCATAATTCATTTGTTTCTATGCTGCCCTCCTCTTTCCAATGGGCGCGATCTTATTTACAGCTTCTGCGAAACGCATAAAGATTACTCTTGGATTAACTATCTGGCCCATAGCTCTTTCGTCCAATTCTGCATGAAACTGAAGGCCCATCTGAAAGATTTCAGGATCTTCACTTTCAATAACTTCTACAACTCCATGGCTCGACCAGCCTGATGCTACAAGCCCATTGCCAAGTTTACCTACCGCTTGATGATGCAGCGAGATGACATTCGGAATCCATCCGGTCTCAAATATTTCGCGTGCTCTTGTAGCGGGTTGGATGTGTACACCATGATAAGCCCTTTTACTTTGTGAGTCTTCTACTTGTATGGAAACGCCATGGGGTTCGTCTACGGTATCGGGAAGATGCTGAATCAGATCTCCACCGAATGCTACATTTAATGCCTGCCCTCCACGGCAAATACCCAAAATAGGTAATCCTGCTGCAGCAGCGAATTTTAATTCCTTAACTTGCAATGCATCAAGAGAAGCAACAACACCTGATACCTTACTGTGTTGAGGGTGATGGTACATGCGGGGACTGATATCACCTCCACCTCCTATATACAAACCAGCTGTTGTACGGCGTCGAGAATTCCGAATACCCTCGGGTGTATTTAGGGAAACAGGAACAGGTTCGATGTTGACACTTCTCAATGCAATGATTGAGCTACGTTCATCAATAGTCAGTCGTTCCTCAGACTGTACAGGATAAAGTACTCGTAGTTTTTCCATAATTTCAAAACTTAAAAACAGATAGGTATATTTCTTATATACATTTTGGATAAAAAATACAAGATATAAAAAATATTAAGTCTTCTGATATAATCGCTGAACATGAATAAAATTAAGGCATCAGACAAAATATATGTTTCCAAATCAAGAATTCCTGATTCCGGGCGGGGTGTTTTTGCAAGAGGCGCTATCAAAAAAGGGGAGACTATAGAAATTTGTCCTGTAATTGAGATTCCAAAAGCTGATTTTGCCAATGTAAACGAAAGCTTTCTTGTTACTTATTTCTTTTCCTTTGGAGATGATAAGGATCAGCTGGTAGTCGCATTGGGTTTTGGATCAATATATAACCATACATATGAGCCAAATGCTACATACAGGAGAAAGCAAAATGAAACAATGGAGTTTATAGCTTTAAAGGACATTTTGAAAGATGAGGAGATAACGGTTAATTACAATTACGGAGATCCAAAAGACAAGACGCCGTTGTGGTTTCACGAACCTCAAAAATAGTGTATAATGCATTTATGGCAAAAAGAGCAACTGGAGTTGGGAGCAAACCAAAATCCCATCCACACAAAACAAAAAAAAGACTGGAAGCAAAAAAGCTGATGCTGGCCAATAAAAGAAAAAGGAAATAAATCTTTTTACCCCTCTTGGTAGATAATTTATACTCAATCTACTTTTAAATAATTTATTTAATCTCTTTCTCCAAAGATTTTTCTATCTTATCAGTGTCAGTTGGTTCAAGCATTTTCATTAACTCGCTATCTTTGGAAACGTCAATACCGTTCTTTTCCAGGAGCAATACTTGAAGTTTTATCATTTTTGTTATTTCTCCTTCAGCTATTGTGTTGATCTGTAAGCCAACCTCTTCCCTAAGATCGTCAATTTTGGCGGCTCTATTTTGAGAGATTAATACAATAATTGCAAGAAAAATAGCTTCCAGCGAAACGATCATCGTTAAGAGTCCAAAAGGAAACGGATCAAAAGGAGGAATAAATGGCACTAATTTGGTATTGACCGCTATCCATATAAAAAACCACAAAGCATTGAAAAGTAGAAAGACCATGCTGCCAAAACGGGCAGTTATAACATCAGCAATTTTCTCAGATAAAGATCTATTCGCGTTTGCTTTTGCTTCAAAGCTTTCTACTACGTTTTGACGCCGTTTCAGTCTTTGTTCAAAAGAGGAAGAATTATTTTTAGCAGTTTGATTTTTTTTGTGTTGCTTTTTAGAGCTCATACTATTCTGAGGCCTTTTCTAAGTCTGCAATTATAATTTTCTTCATCTGGAGCATAGCCTGCATCGCTTTTTTGGCTTTTTCAGGATCCGGATTACTTAGGCATTCGTTTAGTTGTCTCGGAACTACCTGCCATGAGACACCAAATTTATCCTTGAGCCAACCGCATTGGCTTTCTTCGCCTCCATCGGCAGTTAACCTCTCCCAGTAATAATCAACCTCTTCCTGATCTGCACAGTCAATCACAAATGAAATAGCTTCGGTAAATTTAAATTGAGGACCGGCGCTCATCAAAGTAAAGTCCTGCCCGAAAAGCTCGATTGTGATGATATCCACACTTCCTGAAGGCGTATCATCAAATGTTTGTGGAGTTTTTATTTTGGAATCCTTAAAAACAGACGTATAAAACTTAGCGGCAACACGCGCCTCTTTATCAAACCAAAGGAATGGAGTAATCTTTTGCATACCGTTTCAGAACTATAGTAGATAAAACGATAACTATTGTCAAATCTAGTTTAATTTGTATATTTCAAAGCCCTTATTATTGTATACCAGGTGGAATTTCTTTTTGAGTATCTCTGAGCCTTTTGGCGTCACATCTGTTGTGATATTGTCACCTGAAATTCTAGTGTTGTAGACTATAAAATTTGCATATTTTGAAGGATCATTGAGGGAATCACGCCAATATTCGCGTGTTCCCTCGTAGATAAAATCTTTATAGGGGAGACCTGATTGAAAGATAAAATCTTCATGACGTGACGAGCTGATGAGCACCAATCCTCCATCATAGTGAGTTGAGAACCATCGGGCATCAGCGTTGTTAATCGAATACTTCCAGGATGAAACAAAAGGGTATTGTAGCAGCTTGGGATTTACAATACTCAAACATAATTGTAAACCAATCAGAAGTGCGGCAAAGTATAAAAGGCGCTTGCTCAATGAGGCAGCAAATGCAATAAAAAGAAGAATACAGGGTAGTAAAACCATACCGTAGCGTACATTACTATCTGCGTAGATGCTCCAATCACGGATTTTTGCGCCTTTTAAAAGAACGGGAGGGAACTCTATGTGGGGGATAAATCCTATATAATATCCTATTATGAGAAGAACAAAAACTAGGATACTGATAATAGTAACCGGCATGAACATTAATATTTTTTCGCGGCTTACAGTTTTTTTAAGGAACGAATTAAAATAAAGCAGCATGCCCATTAATCCAAGACCAACCGTAATAAATCCATTGGTAGCGAAGACAACGGCACCGTAAATTCCCAGCGATTCAATTAGGGAGGGATGTAAATTTCCATGTATATCTTCTCTGGATATTTTACCCGCCGGAACATTTGATACTGACGTTGTTGAGTATGAATGCAGCCAGAAAAGAGGATCTTTATAAAAAAGCGCGCTATAAATAGACCATAAGATGATGCCAAATCCTGCAACAGTCAGAAAAAGTAGTAACATTCCCTCAATCTTGTCTTTCCCTTCGTCTCTAAAAGATCTTAGGGATTCAATTAGAATTACAATAAACGCAGCTAGAAGTACAAAATAGCCCTCATAACGTGTTAAAGTTAAGAGCATTACAAAAAACGCAGTCAGCAAAAAATGGAAAAGATCATGGGTTTTTGTCCATTGAGTTAAATAATAACAAACAAGTATCAAACAGCTCATAAAAAACATCTCACTCATTGCCATTGATTGAAGCAGCAGCACGTTAATATTGCTTATAAATAAAACCCAAATAAGAAGGGATATTTTAAGGCTTTTGGTAATAAAATATGTAGTTTTTTGTAAAAAAACCGCGGCAACTATAAAAGCTACTCCCGAAATAAAATATCCCGCCAGTCCGCTATACCAGAGATAATTATTCCAAATAAAAGGAAGCATCAACACCTGGGGAAAGGGAAGCCAAACGCCTCCCAGCTGTCCCAGTCCCGGTGTGATACTGTCAATTACTTTACGTGAGGCATTAAGTCTGGCAACTACATCATAATTTGAGAGGTTCATGTGTCCGTTTTGAAAGAAATAGATAAATGATCCAATGCTTATCAAAAAGCTTGACAAAACCAAGTAGTGCTCGTTGAATCTTTTCAGATGGCGTGTTATATTTTGTATTTTCATGGAGTTGGCTTAAAAAGAGTTAACTCGTCCGGTATATTTTGTTTTCTTTGGTTTGGCTCCCTAATACCAGTGACACTTTCATTTTCTTTCAAATGAAGTCCATGGATCGTTTTCTCCCAATAAAAAGGTTTTACTATCAGTTGATACAGCGCAATTGAACCTGCGATACTGATAAGAATCCAATAGACCGGAATCAGGTAGGTATATTTGATAAGACCCCATTGTTTATTTTTGACAGATCCCATTATGTGACAGAACAAATAAAGATAATTGCCAAAAATAAGTGAGGTGATTGCGATATAAAGAACAGCTTGCGGATAGAAAGTATCAATAAATGGCCCAAATCTAGCATACATTGTGAAATATACGAGCGTTACAGTCCAAAGAATCGGGTTTATGAAAATGAATGCTATTTTTCCACCTATAATTAGATGGAAAAGCAGAGCGTGGATTCCCCGTTCCCGGACAAAAGACCAGCTATCCCTTGTATGCACGAGGTACGTCTGCATATATCCTTTTATCCAGCGGGAGCGTTGCCTGATCCAATTGCGGATATCACTGTTGCCTTCCTCAAGAGTCACTGAGTCAAGCATAGCTGTCTGATAGCCCAATTTAAAAAGCCGGATACCCAAATCAGCATCCTCAGTGACATTAAAAGGATCCCAGGCAAAAAGTTTTTTTAGATCCATTGTCCTAAAATGGTTACTTGTTCCGCCTAATGGAATTGTAGTGTTTAGAGACTGCAGTCCGCTTAGCGTCATACCAAACCACAAAGAATATTCGATAGTGAAGAAGCGGGTCAAGAGGTTTTGGTTAATGTTGTAATAGCTTAATTTTGCCTGCAGACAAACTACATTTCTTTTGGAACGCTTAAATCCAAGGTATGCCTTCTTAAGCTGGATGGGGTCCGGGATATCTTCTGCATCAAAAATAACCGTATAGTGCCCTTTTGCAAATGCAAGCCCGTAATTACATGCCTTGGGTTTTGTCTTGGGTAGAGAATGGGGGACTATAACTATATTGAGATATTCAGGTAAATCCATTTTTTCAAACACTGCAACAGATGCCACATCGTCTTCTTCCAAAAGCAGTATGACATCAAGCTTATTTTTAGGCCATTGCAGTTTTTCTATCCCTGAAAGGAATTGCGGTAGCATATGCGCTTCTTTGTACAGAGGGCATAATATAGTGTAAATTGGCAGCCTATCCTCATGCAGGCTTTCCAGTTCCAGGGGGGTGAAGGTGAGCTCTGAGGAATGGCGTACAGTTTTGAGTACAAGATATAAATTAAACAAGACATCTATAAGATAAACAGTACTCAAGAGTGCGATTACGACTTGTACAAATAGTATAGGACTTAAGACAAATCCAATCGCAACAGACTCAAGTAATATACTAAAAATAATAAACTGCCGAAGTCCCAAAACTCCCAGAGCAGATTGCCTCGGACTCAATGTCGTGTGGGTTATATACTTATTCTTTTTTGACCTAAATCCTGCATTGACCATTGAATTGGTGCCACTTGCCGGGATGTGGATAGGCGGAATTTCCTTCATTTTCATCGCTAGTACATCCCTTGCCGCTTTAAGGGCGTTTTTAAAGGAAAATTTTGATGCCAGTTGAGATGGTATACCTTTTTTATAAATAATATATTTTCTAAGTCTGAATCCGGCTTCCTGAGCCCGTATCAAAAATTCCAGAGAAAATTCAGATTCCGAGGGCAAAAACTTAATCGTTTTCCAAACATTACGAGTAAAAAAAAGTGCACCGGCTTGAGGATCCCGGCGCAGATTAAATAGAAACCGGTTGGTGATATTACTGAATTCCGGCTGATTAGAAGCATGCTTTGGAAAATCTTTAGGATTTGTTTTAAAAGCTGCAATTACGTCAGAGTCTTTGGTAATCGCGGTAATTATTTTTTCAATATCATAGGACGGATATCCGGCGTACCCATCTATTATTCCGATAAATTCATATTTTGATCTTGAAACCCCTTTCGCAATTAACCCGGAAATTCCTATTTTTTCTTTTTCAACGTAGACCTTCACCGGTGCATGTTCCGGGAAAACCTCAATATCCTGTAATGTAGTATAATCAGGATTATTTGTAATGAATATTATTTCAAAATTGTCAATTGGCGAGGATGTATAGGCATTTATATTGTGCAGCGCATTATTGACCCATGATACAACGCTTGGGATATTGATTGAGCCTTTACTAAACGGGATTATTATTGAGATATTTTTCATCTTATTTACCCGATTATATCACATCTGCCACTATCTTATAATACTAGGGGTTCATGTATTTTTGCAGAACCTTCATTTGCGGGCGGTCTGATCCGTTTTTCGGCTCAATGCTTAGTGAATAGTTTTTCCACCAAGGACCTCCGCTCCAGTAGACTGCGCCTGTAATATTGGGATCTGTATTTATGGTTCCCAGAAATAAATCCATGGCCTTAAGATAGCCTTGATCTTGGGCAGGTACGCCAAATTCTGTAAACACGCCTTTTACATTATTTGTTTTTAACCAATCTCTAAAATCAGAACTGTCTGTAATTCCGATATTTGTTCCGCGGTTATCTTCTTCAAAACTTTTTGAGTATTTTCCGTCATATGATTCATCAAAATATACATGAGCTGCATAAACGAGATTATTGCCGGGATCTGTGATATGGAGATTGGGGTTATTTTTTGTCCAGTTTTGAGCGTTTTGCCAATTGTAGCCGGGTATAATAATAAGTGTTTTTTTATCAACTTTACGTACATTATCTGTAGTTTTTTGCGCTATTTGGGCCCAGGCAGCGCTTCCTCCGGGCATATCATGCGGTTCATTCATGAGCTCATATCCATACAATCCGGGGTCGTTTTTAAATGTCTTAGCGAGTCTTGCCCAAACATCGAAAAGTTTATCCGAATCGGTAGTAAGTAGCGGTTTGCCATAATAGCGCCCAAAATTATGCAGATCAAGAATAACTTTCATATTGTATTGACTGGCGGTACTTAGTACATTTCTTATTTGGTTTATGTCAGGCTCGTTGAGCTCTCCGAATGCTTCGTGCTGGACTCTTTCCCACCTGATAGGGAGGCGGATAACTGAAATGTGTTTACCGCTATAATACTGATATTCGTCAGTGCTTTGCGGATATAAATAGTCAGCATACATAGCTCCGGGGAGATTTTCAGGGCCAAATTCACCACCGCTTATATTGACTCCATAGATCTTAGTAACAGGTGCAGGTGTTGGCCGGGAAGCCTGAGTTTTGATGACAGGCGTGGGTTTAGCCGCCTGACGTTTGTGGAGACCATGAAAAACAACCTCGGTAAAAATGAGTAGGATGAGGAAAGTTACAAATATAGTCAATTTTTTCATAGTTGTGATATTTTACCAGTAGTTTAACCTGATGAGGGTAAGAAAACAACCAGAATCAAAATTCTGTTACAATTTAAGTATGCTGAATATAGAAACACTTGGCTTTATGGGGGGGGGATTAGTTGCAATTTCACTTCTTCCTCAAGTTATAAAATCGTTCCGGACAAAATCTACCAAAGATATCTCTGTTTTGTGGGGTTTAATTAACTTGTCGGGACAATGTTTCTGGATTACCTACGGGCTGATTCTTCCCAGTATTTCCCTGGTCGTGATGAGCAGTATTACATTTATTATGTCCCTCTCCTTAGTGCTATTGAAGATTAAATATAAGTAAGTTGGGGCTAAATGTGGTCTTCTTTATCTTTTTCTGCGTCTTCTTTTGTTTTGTGAATAGTTTTATCTTTGTGATGAGCGGGACTATATATGGTATAAAGCTTAAGTTTATTCTTTTTTGAAGTGTTTATTATATTGTGCTTTGTTCCGGCCGGTACCACAATTGCAAAACCCTCTGATATTTTGTATGCTTTCCCGGCCAGAATTGCTTTTCCATCGCCCTGCTCAACCCGCAAAAACTGGTCGACAACTTCATGAACTTCCATTCCGATCTCCTCTTCAGGATTAAGACTCATCACAACAAGCTGACTATGCTGGTTGGTTAGCAGTACTTCACGGAAATAGTTATTTTGGAGCGTTTTATCTTCAATGGTTATTACCTTAATTGCCATATCTTATTCCCTTCTACTTTAGTATATCATTTTCTTACTCTTTTCTAATTTTAAGATTTTATAATCGAGATCTGTTAATTATGACAAAAAAAGTAATTCCTCCTGTCCGGTCCAAGCGCGTACTTGTTGCCGATGATGATCCTGCAATCGTTGATTCGATGCAGATGATGCTTGAGATGGAGGGTTTTGAAGTAAATACAATTGTAGATGGAGAGATGATTTATAAAATGGAGAATTACCCTGACGTGATGCTTCTGGACATATGGATGTCAGGACAAGACGGGCGGTAAATATGTAAATATTTAAAAAACGACCCCAAAACTTCACACATTCCCGTTATTATGATCTCGGCAAGTAGGGATGTTAAGGAGTCAGCCAAAAAAGCAGGGGCTGATGATTTCATAGCCAAGCCGTTTGAGATGGAAGAATTGGTTAATAAAGTAAGATTCTACGCGAAAGAGTAGGGTACAAATATTTATGAAGTTGATAAGATAGACGGGAAAGCACTGATTGACCTCATCCGCGAAGCAGGAGAGCGCAACTCCGGTAAAAATAAATAGGGCAAACCTCAAAAGAGCCATATATGCTTCATGCTAAAAACAACATAATTTATGTCTCTTACTTTCTTCATACCCTTATCACACGTTGCTCATATCCCGATTACTTAACCTAGTTAAGTAAATGCAAATTAATTAATTCCCAATTTTTGTGAATTGAGATGAGCATTGGAAAGGAGGTGAATATATGAATACAACAATAATTAAAAAAATAGGTGCATCTGTCGCAACTCTGGCTCTTATGATAGGGGTAAGCGGAGGAACGGCTTTTGCGCAAGGCAATACAGGAACACAATTCTTTACCAGTGTAATATCTCCTATGAATAATTCAAATGCACGCGGGTTCGCCCGATTGGCAATGAATGGGGATCAGCTAAATGTAAGACTTTTTGCATCCGGTATGGAAGCAAATCAACAACATTTACAACATATTCACGGTAAATTAGATGGTAGTAATGCTGTCTGCCCTTTACCAACTGCGGATACTGATAATGACGGGACAGTAAGCTTAATTGAAGGAAATCCTTTCTATGGACCAATCCTTGAAAGTCTTACACCTTTCCCAACAACCAGTACTGAGGTTTATAATCAAACCTTCACTGTTAATACCAGTGATCCAGCTAAAAACGTTTTACCGCTTGAAAGACGAGAAATAGTTCTTCATGGTATGACAGTTGCAGCCGGTCAGGATATGTTCAACAATAACGGAGCAGCAGGTTACGATGTAACGCTTCCTATTGCTTGCGGACACATAAATCCAACAGGCGGTTCTGGAATTGGACTAGGACAAGGTGTTAACCTTGGTCTTGGAACATCTATCGGAATTCTTGGCAACGGAGCAGGTTCACACAACAGTGTGAATGTCAGCTCATCAAATTCTACTCGAGTTTCACAAAATAATAACTTGAGCATTGAAAATGATGTAAATTCAACTGTAAACACCGGCAGCAATCATGTTCGCGGAAACACAGGTGGATTTACAGGAATCAACTCTGGTAGCGCATCAAGCGCAACATCTATTATAAATCGTGGAAACACAAATATGTTAAGCCACTAATTAATAGTTAAAGTTTTCTAAATGAAAACTAAACATAAAACAGGTGAAATGGATAATGACCCTTCATCTGTTTTTTTGTACCTTATTTGGCTAAACGGATGAGTTATGGCGTCTCAAAAGACCCCGCCGGCAACTGATGAAGAAATTCATGACGCCGCGCTTCAGTTCGTTCGAAAACTTTCAGGTTTTACCAAGCCTTCAAAAGCAAACGAGAAGGCCTTCGATCAAGCGGTAGCGGAAACATCCATAGTTGCCCGGGGTTTGCTAAGCTCGCTAGTTACCGACGCGAAGCCACATGACCGAGAGATAGAGGCTAAGCGCGCACATGAGCGGGCAGTTAAAAGATTCGGATCGGTAGGCGGGAAATAATCCTCATTGCATTTTTCTTACAAGTTTTAAATAAATCCTTGCTATAGTGCACCTATGATAAGCCTCAGCAATATCATGATCGGATCCATGCAACCAAAAGTTCTTGCCAAATTTTATGGAGAAGTTTTTAACGCAAAACCAGACATGACTGACGGCGACTGGAACGGTTGGATGGTTGGAAATATCTTCTTCTCAGTCGGCGGACACTCTGAAATGAAAGGGAAAGCAAAAGAAGGCGCGCGTGTGATGTTCAATTTTGAGACAAAACAAGTAAAAGAGGAATTTGAGAGAATCAAAGAAGTGAAAGGCACTGAAGTGATAAAAGAACCATATGAAATGGGTGGCTCGTGGATCGCGACACTCGCAGATCCGGATGGGAATTATTTCCAGCTCATGACTCCATGGGAAGATAACAAGTCTAACTAGGCTTTTATTTCTTACACATTCGTTACCTATTTTTGGCATTCCTCTTATGACATAGTGTGATACTTAACGATATGATAAAGACATTTCCACTAGAATATGTAATGCTCGCAAGTATCGGTTTGGCCATCTTGCTTACAATAGTTGTAAATCTACTTCTTCAAATAGCAGTCTCCTTTATCTAAATAGAGCATCACAAATTTTTGTACTTCTTGTTATAATCACCTTACATGAAGGATATGCTTACATTGCTTGTTTCTCTTTGTTTCTCAGAATTTATTCATAACATGATCGAGATTTGGGGGATGAGGCAGAAAGTAAGCTGGTTAGCACTGAGTCTGAAAGGTAAGAATCACGGAAAATGGCCTGTAAATATAGACACAAAAGTAAAAACACTAGTACTTCATGTATTAGTACTTCTAATAACAGGCGGGGGAGGATTTGTTTTATTAAAATTTTTAAATCCGACAGATGAAAGCTTGATTACTCTTGGAATTATAGTTCTCATTCTAAATTACATAGTCACTACTTATAAAGTTGATAAGTTTCATAGTGAAATAGGAAAAATAATTAAGAGCGTAAAGTAGAGTGGTTCTCCCCGGACGGAGATGCCAAGCTCTATGTTTTATCATGCATGATCTTTTGCTTCGGTGGAATGGCCTTTTTTACTAGAAGCTCTTTTATGTCTGCCCCTGACACGATAAAGCCTTCTTAACCTATCACTTCTACCCCAGGCGAGAGTCCCCGCTATGAAAGGCTCTCCCAGAGGGTGTATTGGGTGTGTACTGACGGGTTTGTCACGTCTGGTTCTGGACTCATGATGTGCCTTCTTAACTTCAGAACTGCGTGGTCTGAATCTTGGCTCTTCTGATCTTAGTATACCTATTTCTTTTCCCACCCATAAAGTTTACAGCATTTGGCTTCAGATTTCAAGAAAAATAGAGTGGAAATTGATTAATTTATGATTTATAATTCCTTCTATGGAAGGTCCGTCACTATTTCTAGCATCTGAGCAACTAATCGTATTTAAGGGTAAAAAAGTAAAAGTTGTAACAGGCAACACCAAAATTGGAAAAGAGAGACTGCTCGGAAAGACTGTAAAAGATGTATTTTCCTGGGGTAAGCATCTTGTATTTCAGTTCGATAAGTTCGCGATCCGCACGCATTTTATGCTTTTTGGAACATATGAAGCAACGGTTGACGGAGTTACAGTGACAGGGGATTATAAAAGAGCATATATCCCGCGATTGGAACTGGAGTTTGATAATGGGAATATAAAAATGTTTAATTGCTCTATCAAGTTTATTGAGGATTATAATGCAAAAAATACTTACGATTTCTCAATAGACATCATGTCTCCCAAGTGGGATTCAAATAAGGCTTTACAAAATATTTTGTCGTCTCCGAAAGAGGAAATAGCAGATATACTTTTGGACCAGGCAGTTTTTGCAGGTGTTGGGAATATTATTAAAAACGAAGTTTTGTCCATCATCAAAGTAAATCCAATGAAAAAAGTTGAATATTTACCACAGATAAAGCTTGAGGAGATTATCAAAACAGCACATACTTTCTCTCATCAATTTTATAAATGGAGGAAGAAATTTGTTCTTATCAAAAATTTAAAGATCCATAGAAAAGGAGCCTGTCCTCATTGCGGGGGGAAAGTAGTGCATGAGGTTACGGGAAAAAGAAAACGCATCAGCCACTATTGCCCGGTTTGTCAGAAGTTATAAATTATTTCCCCTGGAAGTTGGTGAATTCCTGGACGCAGGAATTGCCTGAGCAGGCAACGCAGCTATTTGTGTAGTTTCCGACGATTGCATCGTGATGGATTGGGTCGTTGATCCACCAATTGAAGGCGGCTGCCTCACTATTCATTGAGATGATGTTTTCCGTAAACCAGAATGGGAAATTGTGGGAATTTTTGCCTGAGTGCATGTGGCCTTCTGAAATTTCAGCACCTATTTCCGGCGCCCGCTGAGCAGCTAGTGAGCACACCCTCTCATCCTTTTGGAATGCCACTAAACCATGAGAGGTACGGTAGCTGTTGCTCATTGAGAAAAGTACATCTGCATTTAGCCCGCCCCCGGTTGAGGTATTGGATCCACTACCCGCTGTTGATATTGTAATTTGAGTTGTTGATTTGGCTGCTGGTGTCTGCGGAGTTGGAGAAGGTGTTGGAGTAGGGGTTTCCTCGGTAACAGGTTCTTCAACTATTGAAATGTTGGACACCTGGCTAATTGGGATCAAGGTGATTGTTGGCTCTGCAATAGTTTCTTTAACATTTTCTTTTTTCAAAGGAGCAAAGTCAATTGTCTGGTAGGGTCCTTGAGTGACTGTCAAATATTTATAGGTTAGCCCGTCCGGTAGAGGCATCAAAAAAGAAAGCCCATCGTGTTTGAGGGGTTTTGGGATATTGAGCGCAACTGCCTTGGGAGTTGTGAGAACAAGCGTAATGGACAGGAGAAAAAAACAAGCTACGCTGATGAATAATTTTTTTATCACCACGTTATCTAGTATATAGAAATTGATCTGTGATGGCAAGTCCAGGAGGCTAAGCGGGGATCTATTATGTGCTAGAATGTATTTGTGAAGAGTTTAGTTTTATTGGCCGTTTTTGCTATTGTGGTAATATTTGGCGCAGGATATTTGCTCTCCACTGAGCAAATAAAAACAAATACAGGTTTGTTTTCATTTTCCCAAGTTTTAAAAAAACCAGATCCCACTCCGACATTAAGTTTGCCAAAAACCTGCAGCGGAAAGCTGACACCGGATATAACAGAAGGACCGTATTATAAAGAAAATTCACCAGCACGCACCAATTTAATAGAATCGGGGGTAGAAGGTGAAAAGTTTACATTGACCGGTTATGTATTTGACCTCAACTGCCAACCTGTTGCTCATGCTTGGATTGATTTCTGGCAGGCTGATGCGAGCGGGCAATATGATGACACAAGTTACAGGTTACGCGGGCATCAGCATACAGATTCAAATGGTACATACCACTTGGAAACAATTATCCCGGGACAATATACCTCAAGGACGCCTCACATTCATGCAAAAGTCCAGGCCAATTCAATCAGTCCATTGATCATGACCCAGCTTTATTTTCCAGAACAATCCCGCAACGCAGTAGATCCGATTTATACTCAGGAAACACAAATACAAATTATTGATTCAAAGAATGGTAAGATAGGATCATATAATTTCATAGTTGAGGTGAAGCAATAATATATGTTTAAGAATAGAAAAAAATCAGCAATTATTATCGGTGCTTTAGTTATTACGTTGTTTGTCGTTTTTTTGATTTCTAACCGGAAGCAGCAAATGGGGGACACCACGCCAAACGCCCAGGCAAAAAGTGATCAGATCATCTCAGGATATTTTGATAAATCCAAAATGAAGCCAGATGAAGAATGGAAAAAAATCCTGACCTCCACGCAATACAATATTCTGCGTGAGGCAGGGACTGAGATCCCATTTACCGGCGCTTTGGATCACGAGACAAGGAAAGGAACCTATTATAGCGTAGGTTGTGAGGAGCCTGTTTTCAGATCTGAGCAAAAGTACGACAGTGGTACAGGCTGGCCAAGCTTCTGGGATCCGATCAATAAAGATGCGCTGGTTCTGCGGATTGATCAGGGATGGGGTGATACAAGAGTTGAAGTTTTGGACAAATGCGGAGGGCATCTGGGGCATGTATTTAATGATGGACCCGAGCCAACCGGGAAGAGATATTGCATGAATTCCGCGTCACTCAAATTTGTCCCAGACGAAAAACAAAATTAATATTCTGTTATAATTTCCTCATGGATTCGTATAGGGAATTTGCAACAGCACTTTCCAAAAAAGCAGGAAGCATAATAAAAAACGGTTTTTCTCCAAATATCCTGACGGAATGGAAGGATGACAATACTCCGGTTACAAAGATTGATAAGGAAATAAATTCCCTTGTAATTAAATCAATTCAAGAAAAATATCCTGAGCATTCAATTGTGGCCGAGGAAGAGAGCAAACTGTCAAACAGCGATTATGTTTGGGTTTGTGATCCGCTTGATGGTACAATTCCTTTTACTTCAGGGTACCCAACCTCTGTTTTTACCATCAGCCTTGTGCATAAAGGTGATCCGATTTTGGGGACAATCTATGATCCTTATATGGATAGATTTTTGATTGCCGAAAAAGGTAAAGGAGCTTACTCAAATGATAAAAAAATTACAGTATCAAATGGAAAATCTTTAAAAAATAACATTATAAGCGTTGAATCTGTCCCGGATATTGTTTTCGATCTCACCCCGATCTTATTAAAGGGAGGTATGACAATATCGATCCGTTCAATTGTATATACGGGCATGCTTTTAGCCATGGGCCAGGTTGCAGGGATTATTTATGGAGGAAAAAGTCCTTGGGACGCTGCTGCTGTCAAGATAATAGTTGAGGAAGCAGGAGGTAAAGTTACAGATCTTCATGGACAGGATCAGCGTTATGATCAGAACACCTTTGGATTTATCGCAAGTAACGGTTTGCTCCACGAAGAATTATTGGAGATTGTGGCGCCAATTATTAAGAAGTAAATTTAATATGTATCAAGCGAAGTTTTATAAAACCATTGACCAAGAGAAAATTGCCGAGGATGCGAGGAGGGAAGGGTTTAATCCGATTCTTATTACAAATAAACCAGGATTTATCTACTCAGAACATCAGCATCCCGAGACAAAGTTACTTATATTTTTGGAAGGCGGGATGTGCGTGACAGTCGCGGGCAAGCATTATCAATGCGGACCTGGGGACAAACTGATTGTTCCCGGCAACACAATTCATTCGGGCAAGGTAGATCCCGATGGCTGCACATTTTTCTGGTCTGAGAAGGTGATGTAGGATTATTTTTTGAGGGAGTCTGCTTGGATGGTGCTTATCGCTTCTTTGATTGTAGTCATAAATTGGGCCGGGAAGATGATCGTTGAGTTCTTCTCAACACTTATCTCAGCCATTGTTTGAAGAGTACGGAGTTGCAATGCCACAGGATGAGCGCTCATCACATCGGCTGCTTCTCCAAGCTTTTTCGCTGCCTGCATTTCTCCTTCTGCTGCAACAATCTTTGCCCTTCTTTCACGCTCTGCTTCGGCCTCTTTGGCCATGGCACGCTGCATATTGTCAGGAAGGGTGATGTCTTTTATCTCAACAGCTGTGACTTGCGCGCCCCATGGCTCTGTATGTTCATCTATCACATTTCTGATTTTTGTATTTATATTAGCAGTATTTGAAAGTAATTGATCCAGCTGAAATTGCCCAACGACATTTCTGACAGTTGTCTGGCTGATTTGATTAACTGCAGAGTACACATCTTCAATCGCGATTACTGATTTTTGGGGATCAACGATGTGATAGTAGGCAACTGCTGCGATATCAATTGAAACATTGTCTTTTGTTATTATTTTCTGGGAGGGGATTTCCATTGTGATTGTTCTGAGGGTGACTTTGCTCATTCTCTCCAAAAGCGGAATCAGAAGAATAAGACCCGGACCCCGGACACCTGTGCAGCGGCCAAGAAAAAAGATAACACCACGGTCGTATTCTTTAACAACCTTAACGCTTAAGAGGAGAAGAAAGATTATAATTCCTAGTAGAATCAACATAATTAACTAGAGTTTAGATCTATTCAAAGATTAAGTCAATCCTTCCAGAATTCTTACAATTTCTTTATTGCTTTATCACTTACTAAATATATTATATGGATATGTCAAGGAATATATTGTATGTAATTATTATACTGCTGATTATATTTTTGGTAATTATCTTAGTTGGAAGAAGAAGCACTACAACTCAGGGTACAGTTGTGAGCCCGACTCCAGTTCAGGCAACAACCAATCCGGTGACCCCAACCGTAACGGGAGCAGCTCCTACCGCAGGAGTTACAATTAGTCCAAGCGCAGCTCCTACAGCAGGCGTAACTATTTCCCCAACACCATAGCTATTCTTAATCTGCTATAATTTTTAAAATGAGCTTTATTCACGCGATAATACTCTCAATAGTTGAAGGATTTACTGAATTTCTTCCTATCTCATCAACCGGACACATGGTTTTGGCCTCCAAATTACTCAACATCCCCCAAACTGAATTTGTAAAGAGTTTTGAGATTATTATCCAGCTTGGGGCAATACTTGCAGTAGTTATACTTTATTGGAAAACGATTTGGAACAATAAAAAAGCCTGGAAGCCGATTATTTTTGCATTTATTCCAACAGCAATTATAGGATTGACTGTTTATAAAATTTTAAAAAGTTATTTGTTAGGTAATGAGGCAATAACTCTTTATGCACTTTTGATTGGCGGGATAATTATGATTGCAGTTGAATTTTGGTTCAGATCAAAAGAGGCAAAGATAGATAAAATTGAGGATATATCGGTAAAGAACGCTCTGATTATTGGCTTATTCCAGTCAGTCTCAATTATTCCAGGTGTTTCTCGTGCTGCAGCGACCATAATTGGAGCGATGCTTCTTAAAACCAAGCGTAAAACAGCAGTCGAGTTTTCATTTCTTCTGGCAATTCCGACTATGATTGCTGCGACAGGGCTTGATCTGGTCAAAACACATTTTCACTTTAGTACGTCTGAATGGGGAGTGTTGGCAGTGGGATTAATCGGGTCATTTATAGTCGCAATCATTGCGATAAAGTTTTTTATTAAGTTCATCCAGACTCACACATTCATCCCGTTTGGAATTTATAGAATAATCCTTGCCCTCATATTCTTCTTATTTTTGATGAAATAATACCCACATAGAATTTAGTGGTTAGTAAAATTACTGCTTGACATTATATCAGCATACTAGTATACTGC
>JBBSGK010000010.1:0-37438 GCA_038254115.1 Candidatus Levyibacteriota bacterium
CTTAGAAAGCATCTTATGGGGTCAGGACTAGTCACAGATATTAATCTTTCTCAAGGATCTATGGACGCTATTCTGAAAAATCCATTTTATTATGGAGAAATGCAGTGGAAAAATAAGTTATACCCACATAAACACCCAACTTTAATCTCAAAAGAGCTATATATTCAAGTACAAAAAGTAAAAGAGGGATGGAATAAAAAGCCTTTCAAATGGGCTTCAAAGCCTTTTGTTTTTCGTGGTCTGATTACATGCGGCTCTTGCGGTTGCATGATAACTGGAGAGAAGGCAAAAAAGAAATATGTTTATTATCATTGCACAAATTATCATAAGAAACATTCTAAGTCAGAAGTGGAATGGATAAAAGAAGAACATTTCGTAGAACAAATTTCTGATATGCTCAAAGGTCTTATTATGCCGGATAAAGCACTTCAAGAGCTTACAGATGCCTTGAGAAAGTTACATGAAGATGAATCAGATTATTTCAAAAGGAATATCGTGACGCTTGAGCAAGAGCTTGGCAGAATAAAGAATCGGCTGGAAGTTATGTACGAAGACAAACTTGAAGGGCGTATTACTAACGATATGTATGACAAGAAAGCGTTAGAGTATATGAAAAAGCGGGATGATATTGTTATCCAAATAGAGAATCATACTAAAGCGGACAGTGATTATTATGTCGAGGCTAAGAAGATACTTGATGTTTCACAACGTGCCTATGAAATATTTAAAAGTTCTGAAGACGAAGAAAAACGACAATTCCTCACTTTCATACTTCAGAACTCAATTTTAAATGAAAGAAAGCTTGATATCGCGCTCCGAAAGCCCTTTGATGACCTACTCTCATGTGGTCAACAACAGAATTGGTCGGGGAGAGAGGACTCGAACCTCCGACCTGACGGTCCCAAACCGCCCGCTCTACCAACTGAGCCACTCCCCGCTTCGTCGCTACGCTCCTCAGCGTAAACTACTTCATTCCTAACGCTCCTCAGCGTAAACTTTTTGCACTTCTAATTAAAACTTCTTTCTTAGCCCTAGACCAGCCTTTTATTTCTTTCTCCCGTTTTGCTGCATCTATTCTATTTACAAACATCCTACTATATACTAATTTAACAGGTCTTCTACTAGGCTGAATCATGGTGAGAATGCCTGAATTATGTTGCTCAACTCTTTTTGCTAAATTCGCAGTAATGCCAGTGTAATACATTCCGTCCCTACATTCAATAATATAAACAAAGCAAAACATCTTTTAGTTTACCCTGCGCATTTAACCGAATGCGAAGGGTGCCGCGGGAGAGAGTCGAACTCTCATATCATTGCTGACAGAGGCTCTTAAGGCCCCCGTGTATACCATTCCACCACCGCGGCAAAAGGCATATGTTATTTTAACCTAAATGGGAATGTTTATTCAACTACAATGTTTATGCGGTTTTCAGGAGGTGTGCTTTTTTGATATCAGCTTTTTTCTGAAGATTTTCTGCAACTCTTTCTTCCCTATCGCTTTTTATCTTATCTCTCTTGGCTTTTTGCGCTTTTAGCTCTTTATCTACAACTTTTTGGCAATCTTTGTCGGGACAGATATTTTCTGTCCGTGTTACCACAATTGTTGTTCCAGAGAAAGTAACTGTCTTTTCTTTCCATTTTTTTGATTGAATTCTCTCTTTTCCGCAGCGTGTACAAGGATTGGTGTATTTATTTTTCATAATAAGAAGAAACAGCTAAATGTAGAGACATTATAGCAGAAACAGAGGCAAAAAGTCAATAATTCAGAGCGGGTGAAGGGAATCGGACCCTCGTATCAACTTTGGAAAAGTTGTGTTCTACCATTGAACTACACCCGCAAATTGAGATTTCAAAATCAAAATTAAATTGAGTAACAAACCTGAGCAAACCATTGTCCCGATGGGCTTTGCCATTCGGGATCCCGATGCCAAGCATCGGGAAACTACACCCGCGAATTTATCGCTCAAGTATATCAAAATTTTATAACAGAGTAAACTTGCAAGGCACAATATTTTAAGTTAAACTTGTATATTGTGTCAAAAGCCTTAACCACGGATAATTTTAAAAAACACACAGTCAAATCATCTTTTAAGAAATTCTCGTTTTTGCAAAGATTTCTGATCGATAACTTTTACCATGTACTCATAAAAGAGGTTAAAGAGATCAATCCTGACTCTGTTCTTGATGCCGGCTGCGGAGAAGGATTTACGCTTCACAAACTCGAAGAAACCAAAATATGCAAAAAACTTGCAGGTTTTGATTTTCTGGACACGGCTATTCAAATTGGAAAAAAACAATACCCGACACTTAACCTCAAACAGGGAGATATATATAATATTGATGCCAAAGCAAATATGTACGACGTTGTGATATGCAGTGAGGTCCTGGAGCACCTTGAAAGGCCAGAGGAGGCTCTCAGAGAGCTGGTCAGAGTCTCACGTAAGTATGTCATCCTTTCTGTACCACATGAACCTTATTTTATGTTTGGAAATCTACTGCGGGGGAAAAACGTTAAAAGGTGGGGCAATGATATTGAACATATTCAGCACTGGACCAACAAGGGATTTGCAAAATTCGTCAGCAAGCACCTGATTATCAAATCAAACATTACTCCTCTTCCCTGGTCTTTAATAGTAGCCCAAAAACGCTCAAACTAAACCCCATATCAAACGATTTATAATTCACTAAATTGCACAATTCATGCTTAGTTGGTAAAATGTAAACGCGCGCCCATAGCTCAGCTGGATAGAGCACGTCGGTTCTAACGACATGGTCGGGGGTTCGAATCCCTCTGGGCGTACAATTGAAGTTTTTGCATTTTTGTAGGCTTCATTTAGCTTGAATAGAGGGGGGCTAATATAGGTGTTCAATGTTTTAACTCTTCACAGGGTAGGAGCTGAATCAAGGATAAGTCCAAATAAAGCAGCATTTTGTATGCGATTCTTGCTTCCCGGTATAAAATCCTCAAGGTGTTCGGCGTAATATTTACAATGGATTAGTATTGTCTCGAGGTTCAGCTCATCATCATCCTTCTTCTGTGTAGCTTGCGTTGAATGTGCTAGATTATTTTCTACTTACTCAAGCTCATTTTCAAGTTCCTTAATTTCAATTGGGGAAATATTCCGGATCTTGTCTGTGTGCTAAAAAAGTTTAGAAATTAATTAGTTAATTATACCGTAAAATATAGTCATTTCTTTTTGGAAGCAACCTTTTTATCATCAAGCAAATCTAAGATTTTTGTTTGCTGTTCGTTGCTTTTGTAGATCTCTTCAGTTAAGGTATGAATTGCAATCAGTGTATCGTGATCATTTTTAGCTCTCGCATCACTTGCTTCTGCCTGAACGTTTTGTCCAACTATTATTATCGGTAGTAATACTAGTTGCAGAAATGTCTGAGCTATCCATGCAACAATAACAATGGGGTCATGAGATTTAATTGCAGATGGAAGCGATATTAATGCTAATAATGCAAATACATATGCACACCACATCGATCCCACAGCTTTGGTAATTTTTAATGCAATAAATGTATTAAATCGACCTATCGGATGATCACCATGAACTAATTTGTGAACATTCGCATTTAAAACTAATTTATGCGTAAAGGACTTAACCTTAGTAACAGCAGATTTATTAGTCATATTGTCTAATTGAGAATTATAGCATTTTTTCAATTTTAATCAAGGATGTATTTCCTCGGTATGATTCATTGCTAATATGTAATATTCTTTTTTTTTAGCTCTTCAATGGTGGTTTTTCTAAATTTTGCTTTAAACTCATCCGTAAACATCACTTTCTCAACAATTGCCTCAATTGTTTACTACATATCACCCATGGGGATTCTAAGATACTTTTCATTTTCCGTTATTGAATTAATTTTATATATGTATATACTTTAAGTAGAAGCAAAAAATATGTTTGGACTAGGATCTGAAGAACTCATTGTAATACTTGTAATCTTTATTCTCCTTTTCGGAGGAAAAAAGCTTCCGGAACTGTCAAAAGGTATTGGTGAGGCAATAAGAGAAATTAGAAAAGGATTTACAGAAGATACAGATGAGAAAGAAAAAGAATCAAAAAAAGACGAGCCTAAGAATGAAGAGCATCACGATGAACATAAACATGTAGGACATAAAAATACAAAGTAACTTTTACTCCAATAAGCTTATTCAACCGACCAATTAGTTTGTACATGAACTAATCTATTTACCTGATTGTTTAAAGCTAGCCTATCTATAAAATATTTCGCTTTAATGACTGCAGATTCCTTAACTATAGTTTCTAATTTGGAAATAAGCAAATTTTCAATTTTAATCAACTGATTGTTAAAGATGAACCTCCCCGGATTGAATATTTGTAACTTCTATTTGCATTATTGAGTTTAACTAATGGTCTACCACAAATACTTAAAAGAGATATAAGGAGTTTTAATGTTTAATATCTTTTTTTTACTCTTATTACTTAGATTATAGCTGACTATTGATCCATGCGTGAACTGCATCCCACTGATCAGTGCCATCCCGTGGAATCAAAATATAACCAGCTATATTATTTGAAGAATCCCTCAGAAAGTTCGAATTTGTTAATGCAATGTCATGTATTGAGTAGCTTTCTATTTCACTCCTATGTGCTATCAATGTTTCAATCTCTGATAATGCAATATCAGTTTTGACATGATCTCCTAAAAGGTCGAGTAGGGGAAAAGCATCTGGAAGAATAGATAGAGAGTTAATTTTTTTCTTTATCGCAATAAGTATATTCCTCTGACGTGCGGATCTAGCAAAATCAGTGCCATCTTCTGATGAATGCCTTGATCGTGCAAGTTTAAGTGAAGCATTACCATTTAAATGAGAAACTCCCTTATTAAAATGCAAGTGTTCATAACGGCACGGAAATATCTTTTCAGGATTTGCAAGCTCAATGCCTTTTAAGCTAGATAATTCCTGATTACTTTTTCCACAAGTATCATTTTCTTTTCCGTCAACTGGATACTGGTAATCATCAAAAGTCTTATCAATTGATACATCAATACCACCTAGTTGATCCATAGCTTTGACAAAGCCATCAAAATCAGCAAGCACAACTCTATCCACAGGTCTCCCTATGATTTGAGACACCGCATATTTTTCAAGGCTTATCCCACCTGAGGAACCTTGTAATTCTTTTGGTTTTTGGGGAAAATCTTTATTGTTTACCCCAATAGCAAATGCGGTATTTACCTTCCAATGGTCTCCAATGTTAAAAGAATCTGGAAATTGAACCCAAATATCTCGTGGAATAGAAATAAGCGTTATTTTTTTTGCAAGTGGATCGATATTTACATCAAGAATTGAATCAGTAAGATAAGCACCTTCATGTGTTCCCCCTCCATTGCCTAAAAACAGGATATTATATGGCTTGCCCATTTTGAAATGTTCATCAAGCTGGGCTGATGTTTGGATGGATTTATTAGATGTTGAATTTGCAGTATTTACAAAAAGTTTTGACCATACATGTCCAAGAAAAAACACTGGCAGCGACAAAAGAATTATAAATATAATAATAGCGACCGCTAAACGTTTCATACAATTAAGTTTTATAATTGTAACGGATTACAGGGGAAATTGACAACAATTTATTCTTTTAATGACTCCTAAGTTCCAGGTGGGCGTTATGCATTTTCATAAGTAAATTGACAATAATAAAGAGGGTATTTCTACCCTCTTTATCCAAATCACAGCGCATTAATTTATTTACTGCCTGTTGGTTTTGCAATTTTTGCAGGTTGTGATATATCACGAATTGTTGTTGCAGTTATAGTTTTTGATGTTCTATCCCACAAACCGTCAACTCTTACTTTATCATTTGCCACTATGCTTGAAATAGAAAGGGTATGTCCCTTTCGGTCTATGATTTTGGTATTAGATCCAGCAATAACAGTTTGCTGTCCTCTTTTTGCTGATTGAAGTAAGAAACCAGTTCCAGTTACGGAAATTACTGATCCTGAGAAAGTATCATGCCTCTCCTGAATTGAGCCATCCCTGATTAATTTAGCATTAACTGTGTTCTTTGTTGCATCAGTCCAAGTTCCTGAAACATTTATTAAATCGCCAACTGATATCTGGCCTAAAGAAGAAGCTGCACCGAATCTTCTAATAACTTTTGTATTGTTATCAGTAGCAATTGTATAAGTATGCGATTTAAGCGATACAATTAGGGAAGTTCCATTTATGACTGTAACATTTGCTCCTCTAAAATGAGCTGCTAAGTTTGCAGCAAATGATTGCGGAACATATGCACATAGAGCAATACCCACACCAAATACTCCCAATAATTTTGTAAATTTATTCATTTACTTCACCTCCCTTCATAACTTCTAGTATTAATATACTCTAATAAGAGTATCACATAAATACAATAACAAAAAGCCGTGAACTGAAAATGAACGACGTATCGTAGATTATCCAATGGTGAATTACCCACTTATATATGTATATATGCCCCTGCAATATTGATTATATAGCATACTCAAATCGTTGAAATGTAATTTCAATCCAGTTAAAATGGTAAAGGAGTGAGTTCCAACTAAGCGAGGCATAATGTGGACTGGGAAATAGGATGCACACTAGATTTACTTTATTCAGACTGTCAAAATTGGATTGATATGATATATAATTATATTATGAAAGGAGGTGATTTACATGATTAAAAAGATAAGTATCGCAACAGGTGTATTCGCAATTTCAGCATTAGTAGCAGCTACAATGACTTTTGCGCAGACAACACCATCAACAACCAAGACAACTGTTACGCCAATACCAAGCGTAATGACTAAGACAATCCCAGCTAAAGCTCCTGCAACGGGCAGAGCAAACTAATATCAATTCCTGGATAAAAAAAGAATAAGCAAGATATAACGACTATTTAGTTAATGTATCTTGCTTTACCTAAAGGGTATATGGGGAACAGCCATATTTAATTAAGCCTAAGAATCAAAATCTATTCGGATTTGCTGGAATTATTGTAAAAAACACGTTAAAGAAATGTAAGATAAAGATGGATACATTATAATCACTACTACGCCCAACTCGAATGGTTTTACCAACAAAATGCATGCATAGTATAAATACGTTAATTCTTGCATAAATATTATAAAAATAGGTTATCATGGTTACATGAATAATAAATTTGTTATGAGTATTCTTCCCTACCAATCCGCAAATACAGCACTCAATAATCTGGCAGAGGCGGATTTTGAAAATATTTCAGTTATTATGAACGAGACAGATAAGGCCCGAAGCCTAGCTGACGACTCAGGACCACTACGCGGAGTTGATGCGAATCATTTACCCCCGGCGCTCAAAAAATACGGTATTTCAGATAACACAGTAGCATCAGTACAAGATGCATTACAAAAAGGGTCAGTATTAATTGCTTTCGTTACCATTCCAGCTTCTGTTGATGCTGCCAATGAAATGCTTAGGGATGCCGGAGCCACCCAGACCGAAATTATATGAATTCAAAAGTTTTAATGATTATTATTCTTGTGATTTTAGTTCTTGGCTACTTCTATGTCTCATCACTTCCCTCACAACAGCCGACACCTACGCCCCAACCAACTCAACCAACCCAACAAACAAATGTTAAAGGCGTACAAATAGGTCCACGGGTTAAATCCAGCAATTGCCAAATCAATGGACCCTTGCAAGACAAAGACTGTACGCCTGGAGCAATTGATCCCAGTTTGACCAAAGATGTGATTTGCAACTCAACATTTACCACCAAAAGCGTCCGTAATGTCCCTTCAGCAGAAAAGCGTCAGGTGTATGAAGAGTATAGTATAACCAGTCACCAGCCGGGGCAATATGAAGTCGACCACTTGATCTCTCTGGAATTAGGCGGATCAAATGATATTGCCAATTTATGGCCTGAACCCGCAGAACCGAGACCAGGCTTTCATGAAAAAGATGCTGTCGAAAATTATCTTCACAAACAAATTTGCAACGACTCAATCTCCCTAGCAAATGCACAACAGGAAATTTCCTCAAATTGGCTCCAAATCTATCAGTCAGCACCAAATATCATTAACAACGGAATGTAACGGATAATTTGTTAAGAAATATGTTCCAACATAGTTACTTAGCCCCAATTAAATATTTAGCCTCAAATATTGGTTTCCTTATCCATAAATTTACAGTTTTATCTACTTGCTGTTATGAGAGCCGAACGATAATATTTTTAGTATATTTAATTTTTATGTATAATCATATAATGAAGCGGAAATTTATTATTCTCATAACTTTGTTTATTTTTCTATTAACAGTATTTGCTAAATTTTTTTTATTTAATAATGTACAGAAAAGCGTGAAATCTCCGATAATGCCTAAACAAGAGCGTTATCTATCTCATATAAAAACGGTTACAAACCAACAAGCGAATGACGAAGTTTTATTTCATGGCTCAAGAACGAAAAAACAGATTGCGCTAACATTTGATGCAGATATGACACAAGCAATGAAAAATAAATTGCTTAAAGGGAAAGTAAAAAGCTGGTATAACAAGCAGATTATTGATATTTTAAACAGCACGAATACGAAGGCAACAATTTTTCTAACAGGAATGTGGATAGAGTTGTATCCTGAGGAAACCAAAATGTTTGCTGCAAATCCATTATTTGAACTCGGAAATCATTCATACTCTCATGGTTCATTTTATGGTCAATGTTATGGATTAAAACCCGTTACTGAAGCAAATTTTCAAACTGAAATGCAAAAAACTCAAGATTTGTTACTTCGTAATACAGGAGTGCAGAATCACTTATTTCGTTTTCCAGGAGGTTGCTATAATAATAATGCATTAGCAGTTGCCAATAATTTAGATCTGCGTGTTATTCAGTGGGATGTTATAGGTGGTGATGGATTTACAAAGCGTAATAATACAATTGCGAAGCGGGTTTTGCAGAAAACAAAAAATGGTTCAATTATTATTTTCCATCTTCATGGTGGACCCTATGCTCCTCATACAGCAGAAGTTCTTACTCCAATTATATCTAAATTAAAAGGTGAGGGATATGAATTTGTTAAAATCTCGGATTTATTAAGTCAGAAGTAGCTAAATCTTAGGAATGTGCTCTTAAGCCTGTTAACATGTTTAGGGAGTGAATTGCAACAAAGGGATTCATTGTGTACAATAAGCTATTATTTAGAATTATGAATATTAAGACTCTGAAAATTGTTAATAAAATTCCGGGATGGCTTTCTCTAAATGAAGGACTATTTTTGGAGCGGATCGCAAAGACCACCGAAAACTTAAATGGTGTCATTGTTGAAGTCGGAGGCTTTAAAGGTAAATCTACTATTTTTCTTGCTCAAGGCAAAGGAAAAATATATTCGATCGATCCTCACACAGGCATTGTCGAACCAAAATTAAGATTTCCCAATACCTATAAAGAGTTTAGAAAAAATTTAAAAATGACTAATACTTTGCACAAAATTGTACCAGTTGTCAAAACATCAAGGGTAGCGTCAAAAAAATGGAATAAAAAAATAAGGTTACTTTTTATTGATGCATTGCACGATGAACAGAGTGCATTGTTTGATTTTGAAACGTGGAGTCAGCATTTGGTTGATGATGGGGTTGTAGCTATGCATGATAGCTTTATGAAATGGTGTGGATCAGAAAAGATTGCTCTTAAAAAAATTGTCAACTCCTCAGAATTCTATAAAATAGGAGTAAAAGGGTGTATGGTGTATGGTATAAAAGGAAAAGGCAACATTTTAAACAAGGCTACAAAATTCATTTGGCAAATTTATATAAATGCTGCTATATTCCTTAACCGTTTACAGATAACAGTTCGCAATTTACCTTCAGCAATTAAAAAATTAAGGATACAGACTCTTCGGATTCATAAAATATATTAGACCTATAGTTGATAAGCTGTTTCATTTCTGCTATAATTTTCACATGAGAAGAATATCCAGAGTAAATTTAATGGTTCATCCAGATTATCACGCAATCAATTCGGGCCAAACAAATAGCGGACTGCTTCATCCCCTACAAGAAGGTCTTCGAGTTGCTTGGGAGGAAAAAGCCCGCGAAACTGCTGCTGCACCAAACCAACTGATGGTTTATATTTCTGCTTTGAAAATAGCTGACATGATTAGCCCCCGCACTGATCTACTTAGTATTCAAAGAGATGATCTTGATAGAATTGGTGCGTGGAAAAAATTATTGCATGATAGATTAATTGTATTCCCAACGGATAACTTTGTAACAAAAGATAAAATGGATCAGGAATTGAAAAGAAGAAATTTAACCATAGATTCTGATAACGCTACTTTAGTTGCGTTTGGAGAGTATGAGCAATGGTGTGTACGAGGAGAGACTGATAATACGCAATATGCATTAGGAATCCCTGAAGAACGAACATTTATAGACCAACGTTTATCATTGTCCTATGTTGATTATGATCCCGATAATAATGAAATTTATCCCGTAAGGAGACAAAGAGAACGAGTTTAAGCCCTACAATATGAAAATATATAATTTATTCTTATCATACAAGGCTCAAGCTACCACGCTTTCCGTGGATATTGCATTTAAAGGAAAAAAGCCTGAGCGGATGTATTTTGCTACTGATTTGAAGAATAAAACGTTAATTTCTTCTGACTACTCCCCTTTTCTTGCCGCTGTTTTACTCCCGTGCATGAAAAGCGGTGAAGATATTATAATTGAAGGCCCTGTTTCAAAAAAACTGTTAGCTAATGCAAAAAAAATAATGGATTTGGTTGTGAGCTGGAATGTGGGATTAAAAAAAGTAAATATAAAGTGTCATCCCGAACCTGCTTTAGGATCTAATGATAAAGAGATGCTGGAACCCGTGCAGCATGACAAAGGAAGCCAGACTGCTTCATTCTTTTCTGCAGGTGTTGATTCATTTTATACATATCTCAAACATAAAGATAAAAAAGATAAAATAAAAAATCTAATTTTGGTCCATGGATTTGATATCCCACTTAAAAATAATGATTTTTTTGAAAGTGTTCGTAAAACGGTTGAACAAATCGCAATTGACGAAAAAATAAATGCAATTTCTGTGGAGACAAACGCCGGTGAAATAGTTGAGAAATACCTTATATGGGACTTAGCGCATGGCGGAGTCCTGGCGGCAATTGGTCTTTTCGTGGGAAGTGGACTTAGTAAAATATTTATTCCGGCAGGTCTTAGGAAGGACGAGCTGTTTCCATACGGCACACATCCTGATCTTGATAAATTATGGTCAACTGAAAATACAGAGTTTGTTCATGACGGGACAGAATACAATAGGCTTGGGAAAATAATGAATACAGTTTCAAAATCCAGTCTTGCTCTTAAGTATTTGCGTGTTTGTGCGCAAAACATAAAAGGAAAATACAATTGTTCAAGATGCTATAAGTGCCTGCAGACCATGATTGAGCTGGTCTGTGCGGGTGTAATTGAAAAAGCTGAGACATTTGATAAACTTGATCTTAAAGCTGTCCGCAACATGCACTATGATTACGTACTTAAATATAATCTTCAGGGAGAGGCAAATCTTGATATACTGAAAAGGCTAAACCGTGAACTAGAACTGCAGAATGCAATTGCAGAAAGCCTTGAGAAATCAAAAAAGAGGACAGTCAGAAAGACTATTTTTGAAAATATATCGCATTTTGACCGTAATTATAATAGTAGGCGGTTGTATTCGCTGGTATTTAAAATGAACAGAAAACAAGATAGGAATATGCTTTTTAAACTACTTAATAAGATGGGAGCGTTAAAATGAACAACACAATATTAATTTTTATACTAACTGTCGGAATAATACTTATAAAAATTTTCTGGATCCATACGGAAATAAAATTTTTCCGTACACGTGTTAACCGGACAATGTTGAAAACAAATCTTATTGAAGCAGTTATTTTAATACTGCAAATACTGGCAGCAATTTATTTTCCACTTCCAAAGATACAGCTGAGTCAGGCAATTGTTATTGTCGGAGTTGGTATGTATATTACAGGAGCTTTCCTTGCGCTTTGGGCCAGAGTAGCTATGGATAAAGTCTGGGGAATACCCGGAGAATATTCCAAAAATCAGGATAAACTTATTACGACCGGCCCTTTTGCATTTAGCCGGAATCCGATTTATCTTGGATTTTTATTGCTTTATTTTGGCTTTGCTATAGCAATTATGTCATGGCTTGTTATCTTGCGGATTCCCCTTTTAATCTATTTCTATAAATCAGCAAAAGCTGAGGAAAAAATTCTGGAGGAAAAATTTGGCAGTAAATATTTAACGTATAAATCCAGCGTCCCCAGATTTTTTTAAAGGAATTGATAGAACTGACAGAACTAAATTTAACCCACTCCACTTAGCAATTTTTTCCTGTTTTTTTCTTTTTTTAATTGCATCAGAATAAGGAAGACTGTCGTGGGCAATCAACATATAAAGAGGAGGAAGCCAAAAAGATGGGAATAAACGGTTGAGAAAAGTATCCGCCTTGTCCTTAAGTATAAAGTAAGGCGATCTGCTTTTGTCCCTCAATTCTATAAAGTTTTCTTTTGAAAGATCTGCCAAAATATCAGTATTTATTTTCCGATCAGATTGATATTCTTTGAATATTTTTTCCCAATTATCTTCGTGCTTTTCAATTAATTTTGAAATCGTAAGGCAGTCATCAAAGGCAGCGCATGACCCCTGTCCATAAAATGGAATGACCCCGTGCGCGCTGTCTCCTATCAGGACCATAAAATCATTGTAGTACCATGGTGATGTTTTGACTGTTACAAATTTACCGGTTGTGTTATTTAAAAATGAGCTAATTATACCCGGAAGCAATGGGAAAAGTTGCATAAAGGTGTTTGAAATATAATCTTTAATAGCATCCTCTGTGGTAAGTGATGCAAAGCTATTTTTACCGGTCAGCGGGAGATTAAACATCAGAGTAAACGACTTGTCAGGATTTGGAAAAGCAATAAGAAGGGATTCGGGACGCGGCCAGGTGTGTGTTGATAATTGTTTGAGATTTAGCTTTTCTGCGATATCCCGGCTAACGTGGACTTCCTTATATCCCCAATCCTCATTGTGCATATCCAATTCCCCCGGCATACTTTTTTGAATCTCAGACCTAACACTTGAATTAACTCCATCGGCACCGATTACGACGTGTGCATGTACTTCAAATTCTTTTGATTCTTTCTTAAAACCTATAACTTTTTCTGCTACATCAATTCCGGTACATTGTGTGTTAAAAAATACTTTTGCGCCGGGAAATTCTTCAAGCGCATTCAGTAGCTCACCATTGAGTTGATTTCTATGGATTGTATAAAGCACCTCATTTCCGTGGGAATCAAACGGAGAGAACACCATTTTATTATTTGCGTAATGAGCAACATTTCCATGAGCAAGAACAGCGTGTTTTTTTATCCTCTCCCAGACATCTATCTTTCTCATTGCCAGAATCCCGCGGTAATACAGAGTCAAATTAAATGATCTGCCTGAGTCAATAGGAACTTTGCGGATATCCTCACGCTCCTCATACACCTCAACTTCAAATCCCTGCTTTGCAAGGCATATTCCCATAAAACATCCTGCCATTCCCGCACCGATAATTACAATTTTTTGCTTCATATTGTATAATCTGTTGTGTGTTACCATTATTTATTCTAGAAGGAATTGTTGTTAAGGGCAAGAGCCGGGGCAAACGAATGGGTTTTCCGACAGCAAATTTTCCGGCAGATTCCAAAACGCCTCAGGGAACTTATTTTTCGACAACCAAAATTGGTAATAAAACTTCCAATTCAATTACTTTTATCGGCACAGTCGATACATTTGATGAAAAAGATTTTTCAGCCGAAACTTACATTCTTGATTTTGATCAGGATATCTACGGTCAAAAAATTACGGTCAATATTTTAAAAAAACTCCGTGACAATAAGAAATTTAATTCAACTGCAGATCTAATCAAACAGATTGAGAAAGATAAAAAGGAGGCAATTAATTATTTTTCCAGCTCCGCTGAATAAAAGATGATTGGGCGTTGATCACATCTGGTGTAAGTTCTGAAATAACATCAACTTTTACCCCGGCTTCGTGCAACATCTCATCTCCATCTCCGGGAACAAAAATAGACGGTTCGTTAGCGGCAAAGACAACATGTTTTATGCCTGCCTCAATTATAAGTTCCGCGCATCCAATTGGTGCGGAAAGCCGTTTTCCACAAGGCTCAAGCGAACTATATATTTTGCAAGTCGACAAATCAGTGTTAAGCGGCACCTTTTGAAGCGCCGACTCTTCTGCATGAATTTTGGGATCTGTTTCACGTGAGAAGCCTTCAGCTATCAAATTTCCTTTGGAGTCAACGATCACTGCGCCGACCGAAAATGCCTTGTCTGATGTCGGGCATTTTTTGGACAGTTCTATTGCATGCTTCAACCACTTTTTGTCGTTATTCATAATAAATACCGCAGTACTGCTATGTCATCAAGCATTGTCACAGACTTAAGATGCATACGTTTTTTTTCATTCCAAGGAAAGCTTCCAGGTTGAATAAGCCGAACGGCGTTTTCCTCTCCTACAAAAAATCCGGCAATTGAAATTTGCAACTCATTAACCAAACCAGCTTGTAGAAATTGTGTCAGAATTGAACTACCCCCCTCAATCATCAAGCGCTTAATGCCACGTCTGCAAAGATCTTCTAAAACCAAAATCAAATTAATCGACTTTTCACCACAACTTATAACAGTTGCAACTGAAGAAAAATTTTTATTAAGCGAATCGTAATTTTTTGAAATTGTATAGATTAATTTTTCTAAATCACCCGTCTGAAAAAAATTTGAAGATTTATCAAGATTGCCCGTTGAAGACATGGTAACTTTAATAACTTTTTTTGCAGATTTTGAAACTAATCTGGGATTGTCTTTACGGATTGTGTTTGCTCCAACCAAAATCGCGTCACAACTTGAACGTATCGCGTCTACCCTTTCAAAATCTTTTTGGTTTGAAACAATTAGCCTTTCGCCACTTTCATTGTCAATAAAGCCATCAAGTGACATTGCAGTCGATATAATTACATAGGGTAAATTCTTCATTTAAATCTAAACATTTTTCAATAAATGACCAAATTTATTCTTTTTTGTCAAAAGATAATTTTTATTAAATTTATTGGCTTTTATCTCAAGCGGAACCTGTTTAATGATCTTAATTCCATGTTTTTTAAGATCTTTAACTTTATCAGGATTGTTGGTTAACAAACTAATTTCTGTAACCCCCAAATCTTTGAGAATATCTGCGGCGATTTTATAATCCCGTGCGTCGGCCGGCAAATCCTGTGCCGTGTTGGCATCAACCGTGTCCATCCCGCCTTCCTGAAGAACATAAGCTTTAATTTTGTCAGTAAGTCCAATTCCCCGCCCTTCTTGATTTAAGTAAATAATAATTCCGTTTTTTGCTTTTTGAATTGCCTCAAAACTTTTTTTGAGTTGGTCATGACAATCACAGCGAAGCGATAAAAATGTGTCACCTGTCAGGCATTTTGAATGAATGCGTGTAATAATGGGCTGCTTTTTTACATCTCCCATTGTCAGGGCAACTTGTTCTGCTTTATCAATTGTCTGATAAACAGTAATTACAAAAAGTCCATAGTGTGTTGGTAAATGGGCGTGGGCTGTTTTTTTTACTATTGAATTCATTATGCTTTTGTAATTTTATTAATTTCTGTAATTATTTTAATTGCTGATCTCGCAGCTTCAATTCCTTTGGTAACTAAATGTTTGCGGAAGAATTTTATATGTTCGTTATTATTTTCATCAAATTTTTGTGGCGTAAGCACAACTGACAAAACAGGCACTTCAGTTTCAAGAGCGACGTTCATCATACCGTTAAGAACAGTCTGTGCCACGAAATCATGACGGTAGATTCCACCGTCAACAACAAGCCCAAAGCCAATTACAGCATCCCAGTCATCTTTTTGAACCAAAAGTTTTGAGACCAATGGTATTTCAAGACTCCCGGGAACATTAAACACTTGGACATTACGTTCAACGTCTACTCCTTGTTTTGAAAGTTCTGAAGAGCATGAGCTTACAGCAACATTGACAAGATCTTCATGCCACCCTGCAGCAACAAACGCAATTTTATAATCTAATTGTTTGTTTTTTCTGTCAATCATTTTAGTTTTTGGATATATTTTGCCAGAATGTCAATTTCAATATTTACAAAATCGTCTAATTTTAAGGTTGAAAAATTTGTATTTTGCAATGTATGGGGAATAATGCCAACAGTAAAATTATTCACCCCGACTTCAATTACTGTAAGCGCTACTCCGTTAATAGTAACTGACCCTTTACTGACAAGATATTTGAGCCATTTATCTTCTATAACGAATGTGAAAATCATGCTGTTTTCCTTTTTTTTAGTTTTTGTTACTTGTGCAATTGTATCAATGTGTCCCTGAACAATGTGGCCCGAAAGTAAAGTTGTAGAAGTTACGGGCAATTCCAGATTAACAATGCCATTCTCTAAAAGAAACTTGATGGTCGTTTTTAGCTTTGTCTCGGGTATAAAATCAGTTGAAAATGTATTTTCAGATTTATCAACAACAGTCAGACAGATTCCATCAACTGCAACACTTTCACCAATGGAAAGTTTTCCAACCAATTCGGTATCTGCCGAAATATTCAGTGTATTTTCTGTTTTCTTTTTAATTTTTCCTAAATCTTTAATAATACCGGTAAACATAGCACAAAAAAACCCCGACTAACGGGGTTATCACGCCACAAATATGGCTTAATTCTCTCTTTCATCCCGACTGTACGGTCGCTGTCTGAGTTTCACAGACTCATGTTGCCTAAGGCAACTCGTAGAGTATAACTACCGATTTGGACTTCAACCTTTCCCCGAAAGAATATATCAATAGTAATAAAAGAATAAGAAATTGTCAACAAGCGTTTACAACTTTAAAAAATCAGCTATAATATCCCTATGTTTCCCCTATCCGATTCCATAAAGTCCGCGCGCTTTCCCATACTTAATTACGCGTTGATAGCAATAACTATTTATGTATTTATTCTTCAGCTGGGAAGTCCTGACCAATTAACATCGAGCTACGCTCTAATTCCCGCAAATATAAATCTTGGCAACTACATGACTCTTATTCCTTTTGTCACCGCCATTTTTCTCCACGGTGGATTTTTGCATATCATCTCAAACATGTGGTTCCTTAAAGTTTTTGGGGACAATGTAGAAGGCGCTTTGGGCTCAATTTCTTTTATCCTTTTGTATTTTATTGCTGGAATTGCCGGGAACCTGATTCAATACTTTTTTATGCCGGGTGCATCAATCCCTATGCTTGGCGCATCAGGAGCAGTTGCCGGAATTCTCGGCTGCTACTACATTCTTTTTCCATTCTCAAAGATAAAAACGCTGCTGTTTATTTTTTTCTTTGTGACAATTACAGAAATTAGCGCACCACTTATGCTCGGTTATTGGTTCGTTCTCCAAATATTCTCAGCATTCGGATCAATTGGCGCCATGAGTAAACAGGGAGGAGTGGCTTTCTTCGCCCACGTAGCAGGTTTTATAGTCGGGATAATATTTGGAAAGATTTATAAAAACCGCGACGGCCAAGTCCTGGAACCATATTATGGGTAATGCATGGAGTAAACTACTAACCTTTAGCCCTTGTTGTTAGCCAAGCTCCCGCAAAAACTAGCAAAGACCCAATTATCAGTCCTATTGTCAAACGTTCGCTGAGAAAAAAATACGCCCATACATAAGCAGAGATTGGTTGGATATATTGAATCATTGTTCCTACAACTGGAGTTGAATATTTAATAGCATATTGATAAAGAAGTAAATATATAAATGTTCCAAAAATTCCAACATACAAAGTACTTAGAATTGCCTTCATAGAAAGAATATGCCACCAACTGGGATTTGTAATAACATCTGTTATAAAAAACGGGGACAAAACAATCGCTGTAAGGAAAAAAAATATAGAAGTTAAATAAATGGGAGATGATTTCTTTTCAACAGTTTTTGTTAAAACTGCATATAAAGACCACAGGATGACTGCTATTAATATAAGCATATTACCTAGAAAGCCAATATGTCCTGCACCACCTTTTAGTAGGACGGGTAAAAAAATAATCAACACAGCTCCTACGAATCCAATAAAAATTCCTGTAACCTTTTTCCCTGAAAATCTTTCTTTTAAAATAAAATAAGAAAAAACAGCAGCAATAATGGGAACTGCTGCATAAAGCATTTGGCTAACTGTTGCATCGGTCAAATGTACTCCAAAAGTAAAAAAGGTTGTACCAATTGTTGCAAGCAAGGATATTGGCAGTAAACTAATTAGAGATTTGTCAATTTTAGGCTTTTCTCTTAGGAAGAAGGGAAGAATAAAAATAGAAGCAATAAAAAAACGTAAAAAAGTAAAATTTAGCGGAGATATCTCACGAACTGCTATTTTTGTAAATACCGGCAGTCCTCCCCCAACAATCGCAGCGAAGACTATAAATAATAGAGCTTTCGGATTAACTTTTTCTTTTTGAGAATTCATCCTATTTTTTGGGTACCTTATCGAACCATGCCCTCAACTATAATATCACACTACAAATGCTGCTTTAACCTTAATTTATGTAGAGTCCCCAATTTATTACACAATTGGTTACATCTCAATCCGATACAACCGACAAGCCCAAGAAACTTCCTCTTGACATATACCCCCTCGGGGTATATAATATATTTATGAAATCTCATTACTCAGACGTAAAAGTAAAGGCGCAGAAAAGAATAAACATTATTAAAGGTCAGCTTGATGGGCTTGCCAAAATGATTGAAGCAGATGAATACTGCATTGATCTTCTGAATCAAAGCCTGGCAATTCAAAGCTCTTTAAGAAGCTTGGATACAGTTCTTTTTGAACGACACCTGAAGACTCATGTTTCAGACCAGTTCAAAAATGAAGAGGAAAAAGCAGTAACGGAATTGGTCAAACTCTTTAAGAGAGTAAATAAATAAATTTATAAATATGTATAAAATGCTTCTTGCACATCTAGGATTTAATAACCGTATGTCTTCAATGAAGAAAGCAACATATGAAGTTGAGCTAAAAGGAAAAAAGCAAATTGCCACGCGCACAATGGAATTTACTTTTGAGAAACCAAAAGATTTTAAATTTAATGCAGGTCAGCATATACGAATGACACTACTAAATCCAACCGATTCTGATGCAAAAGGAAATCGCCGCTTTATGACTTTGGCAAATACTCCTGCGGAAAAAGACCTGGTTATTGCGATGAGAATGACAGACTCTGCCTTTAAAAATGTTTTGGGACAAATGCAAATAGGAGAAAAAGTAGTTATAGAGATACTCCTACGTAGTCCGCATGGGTCATTTGTAATACATGAAGACAGCTCAAAGCCTGCTGTTTTTCTTGCCGGAGGTATTGGGATTGTGCCTGCGTATTCAATAATTAAGGATGCAATTGAGAGAAAACTGCAGCACAAGATTTATCTATTTTATTCTAACCGTAGACCTGAGGACGCTCCTTACCTTAAGGATTTGCAAAAATTAGCAAACCAATACCCATCCTTTAAATTAATTGCAACGATGACCCACCCGGAAAAATCAGCCCCGACTGAGTCGGGGTCAGATAAACTATGGGATGGAGAGATCGGTTATATAGATAAAAAAATGCTTCAAAAATATCTGGTCAATTTGGGAAGTCCTGTTTATTACATCGTAGGGCTTACTGAAATGGTGAACGCAATGAAGGCATTGGTTTCGGAAATAGGCATAAGCCGCGACAATATACGGTCTGAGGATTTTTCAGCAATGAAAATGGGTCTTATGAATATGACTGACAAACCAAAGGGAATTAAGAACTATTTTATTTTAGTAGCGACTGCATTAATTATCCTTGTAATTATTAGTGTGCATCTAAGCGCTGCTGCTTCTCTCTCAAAAACATTTTCACTCCAAAATTTATCGTATCTCACGATTGGTTTAATTTTTCTTATTGTTATTTTCAAGTTATTTGTTGTATTCAAGTTTAAGCATTTTTTGGTCTTCAAGCGCGGAAATAAAAAAATTTTGAGCGTTAATCAAAATGAATAAATATATATACCTTATTATTTTCTTAGGAATTCTAATTACAGGTGGAATTTTCTATGCAACAAACAAATCAAAAAATATTAATCAGCATGGGGAAGACATGAATATCACACCAGCTGCTCAAAGTCATAGAAGTTACAATCTTGAAGTAACCTCAAAAACCGAATCGATAAAACCAAATACAGAAGCTGAATATCGATATATCATCAAAAATGACAAGAGAGAGGTATTAAAAGACTTTGCAACAGTACACGAAAAAATCATGCACTTTATTGTCGTTCGGAAAGACTTACAGAATTTTCAACACATCCATCCAACCTACGATAAAGATACTGGGGAATTTAGTATTGTAATTAATTTCCCAACAGACGGGCCATATAGACTATTTCCTGACTTTACCCCCGGTAAATCAGCAGACAATCCGCAGGGGCTTACTGTAACGCTTCATGATGATGTCAACGTCGGCGACATGAATAAGTATAAGGCAGAAAAATTCACAGCAGATACAACGAATATAAAACAAGTTGGTGATTATAGAGTGACATATAATATGCCAAGTGATCTAAAAGCACAAACTGAATATTCATATAATTTAAATGTTGAGGAAAAAGATCAACCGGTAACAGATTTAGAGAATTATCTAGGAGCATTGGGACACGGAGTTATCTTACGAGCTGACACGCTTGATTTTATACATACGCATGCGGGAGAGGCAAAACCCAATACTGGTTCAATGGTTCATGATATGTCAAAGATGAATAATGTTGAGGGCCACCCCACTCGCGGGCCGAAGATTAATTTCTCAACATCTTTTCCAGAGCCAGGAAAATACATAATCTTCACTCAATTTCAACATAAGGGAAAAGTTATTACTGCGAACCGGGCAATAGAAGTCAGATGAAGCAAAGGATATTTTTTGTTATTTTTATCTCGGTATTATTATTTGGTGGTCTTTTGTATCTGAGCAGGAATAAAAATACAATCATAAGTAAAAGCTCTACAAATCAGCAAGATGGTAAATCAATCACAGTGGATTTAGTTGTTGTTCCTCAAGCACCTACTGACAAAGTGCTTGTTGAAAGCGCAACTTTTACTAAAGATAGTTATCTTGTTGTTAGGGAAATGGAGGGTAATAAATTAAGCCAGGTGGTTGAGATCAGTGCGCCGCTTAAACCCGGGACATTTAAAAATATACCAATACCTTTAGGTGGTGCTGATATAAAAGGCAAGGAATTAATCGTAATGGTTTATGATGACCAAAGCAATGATGGTATTTTTAATGATTTTGATTTGCCGACAATTGATGAAAATGGCCGGCTTATTGCGCGCTACGTAAAGACAGGTCAGCCCCTTCCTGAAAGCATATCTGAAGAAGATGCCTCAGGCGGAATGCAACACAGCATGGCAGGCATGGCGAGTATGGAAAAAGTGAAATACACAGACAAAGGATTTGTACCTGATAAAATCAAAGTGCCGGTTGGAAGTTTGGTAGAGTTTAAAAACGAAAGCAGTAAGGATATGTGGGTTGCATCGGCTCCCCATCCGTCTCACGTAAAGTTACCGACATTTGATCAATTCAAATCCTATAAAAAAGGCAGAGTTTACCGCTATGTTTTTGATAAAAAAGGAACTTGGGAATATCATGATCACATAAATCCGGGTGCAGGAGGAGTAGTTACAGTAAATTAAAAATAAATTATGACACCAGATAAAATTTTAGTCGCATTGTTAAGCATTGGAGGAATAGGATTCGTCTACTGGTTTTTCTTGCTCAAGAAAGAGGAGGTGGCGGTAGTTATTGATACTAAAAGCGTAGACATTACTGTTGAAGGTGGATATTCCCCCAATGTCATTTCTATTCCAAAAGGTAAATCGACTACGCTTAATTTCTTCCGGAAAGATCCAAGCTCTTGTCTTGAAGAAGTGGTATTAAGTGACTTTAAAGTAAAAAAATATTTACCGCTTAATAAAAAAACCTCTATCACGATCACGCCTCAAAAAGAAGGCACTTTTGACTATGCCTGTGGGATGAATATGTTCCACGGGAAAATCATTGTTAAATGATTTTCAGTTTATGCTAAGTGCTCTAAAGACTGCAATATTAAAATAATATGACTAATAACCAAAAACTAATAACTAATAACTTAGTGAAGCGAAGCTTCCCTATTAAGGGTATGCACTGCGCATCATGTATTCGCGTGACAGAGCGGGCGTTGAAAAAAACCCCGGGAGTTAAAGAAGTAGTTGTTAATTTGGCAACTGAAAAAGCAACTGTGTCATACGATTCCAATTCTTGCACACCTGAACAGCTTGCTGACTCAATTGCCAAAACCGGTTACACGCTGGAGCTGGAGGAAAAAAGTGATGAGCTTGTTGAAATAGAAAAGAGTAAAGAGTTGAATCTACTGAGAAATAAAGTAATCACCAGCTTGACACTTGGAGGACTCATTCTATGGGGATCTTTTCCAGGGATCATGAAGACGTCTCCGTCGTTCTTGCAAATTTTTTGGGTGCAATTACTCCTCGCAACTCCTGTTCAATTCTGGGCTGGGTCTGAGTTTTACAAAACAGCTATAGCAGCAATCAAACATAGAACTTCAAACATGGATACATTGGTTGCTCTTGGGACGACGGTTGCATATTTTTATTCAGTGTTTGTAATAATTTTTCCCCACGTTTTTATGAATTTGGGGATAGAAGTAATGCCATATTTTGATGTTGCAACTATTGTAATAGGTCTTATTCTTCTGGGCAGATATTTTGAAGCGAAAGCAAAAGCCGGAACATCAGGAGCAATTAAAAAATTGATAGGGTTACAGGCCAAAACAGCAAGAGTTATAAAAGATGGACAAGATACTGATATTCCAATCGAGCAGGTACAAATTGGAGATATAATAAGAGTCAGACCTGGTGAGAAAATTCCGGTTGATGGTGAAATTACTCAAGGTGAATCATCAATTGATGAATCGATGATAACCGGTGAGAGTATTCCTGTAGATAAAGCACAAGGAGACATTGTAGTAGGCTCGACCATAAATAAAAGCGGGTCATTTATGTATAAAGCCACAAAAATAGGTTCTGACACAATGCTTTCCCAAATCATTAAATTGGTTCAAGAAGCGCAGGGAAGTAAAGCTCCTATTCAGAGACTTGCCGATACAGTATCTTCGTATTTTGTACCTATCGTTATCATGCTTGCGATTGCCACATTTGGAATCTGGTACATTTTTGGCCCGTCCCCTACCTTTCTTTTTGCAATGCTTAATACCGTTGCCGTTCTTATCATTGCATGTCCTTGCGCCATGGGATTGGCAACACCAACTGCAATAATGGTTGGAACCGGCATTGGAGCCGAGCATGGAATACTTATAAAAGATGCGGCGAGTTTGGAAATAGCCCACAAGATAAATGTTGTTGTTTTTGATAAGACAGGAACTTTGACAAATGGAAAGCCCGTTGTGACAGACATTATCCCAGTTAAAAGTTCAAAGTTCAAAGTTCAAAGCTTGTTGCAACTTGCTGCATCTATTGAAAAAGGCTCAGAGCACTCCCTTGCTGAGTCGATCGTTAAAAAAGCTGAAGAAAATAAACTAAAGCTAGATGAAGTAACTAAGTTTAAGGCAATTGCCGGGCATGGGGTAACAGGAGAATTAAAAGTGAAAAGTGAAAAGTTAAAAGTTTTTTTTGGAAACCGAAGATTAATGGAGCGGGAAAAGATTAGCTACAAAGGTATAAACGATAAAATTGGTAAACTGGAAATAGATGGCAAGACGGTCATGATGATTGCTGTGAATGGAAAACTCGCCGGACTTATTGCGGTTGCGGACACCGTAAAAGAAACGGCAATCGACGGAATTAAGACACTTAGAAAAATGGGAATTGTAGTTGTTATGATTACGGGTGACAATCAGAGGACAGCCGATGCAATTGCGAATCAATTAGGAATTGAAAAGATGTATGCTGAAGTTTTGCCACAAGAGAAAGAGGAAATAGTTAGAAAACTACAAACTAAAAACTACAAACTAAAAACTAAAATTGTTGCTTTTGTCGGTGACGGCATCAATGACGCGCCGGCCCTCGCAGCAGCAGATATCGGGATTGCTATGGGAACCGGCACAGATGTGGCAATTGAAGCGGCTGACATAACGCTTATCAATAAAGACCTGAAAGCTGTAGCATCTGCAATAAACATATCTAAGAAAACCATGAGAACGATCAAGATGAATCTTTTTTGGGCTTTTGGCTATAATATCATTCTTATTCCTGTTGCTATGGGAGCTTTATATCCCGCATTTCATATACTTCTAAATCCCATCTTCGCGTCCGTTGCAATGGCAATGTCCAGCATTTCTGTTGTATCAAATTCGCTTCTTTTAAAAAAAATTAAAGATTAATAAAAATATGGCAGGTAGGATTGAACGGACAGCACAAGTTTATGACAAAATAGCTACTAATTACTCTCGTAAAAAGGCGAACGAATATTCACTTGAAGAATTAGGTAAGTTTAATAGTCTTCTTACTCCAAATTCAAGTATTCTTAGCGCGGGATGTGGAGCCGGAAGAGACGCAAATGTTTTTCAACAATCAGGCCATAGAGTAATTGGGGTAGATATATCGGAAAATCTATTAAGAATTGCCAGCAGCCAGCATCCTCAGACGCCTTTTGTCTTAGGAGATATGCGAAGAAATCCATTTCCTGATACGATTTTTAATGGTGTATGGGCTCACGAAAGTATCCATCATTTAGATAGAGAAGATATAGCTCCTACACTTCTTGAATTTAATAGATTACTAATTCCGGGAGGTATCGTGTCCATTCTTACAAGACAAGGGGTAGGAGATGTGGAGGTAAAAGAAGCAATGTCTTCAGGACAAACGCGGGAATATACACTTCTTGAACCTGACGAGCTAGATATCCTGCTTATGCAATCAGGCTTTACAAAAATTGAACTCTACACGTTTAACGAAATGGATCGAAAACCAGCAGGGCGATATTTAGAATGGATTAGCGCGTTTTATAGAAAATAATTTAACCTTAGGTATTCCCTATAAAAGTAGACTTAGCAATATCTTATTAGGAGCTGCTATAAATTAATACCCCTCGAATCTATCGATTAAAATATTATCACCATCTATTCCAAGATCTAAAAAAATCTTTTTGGTATTATCAACCATTCCCGGAGGACCAGCAATATAACACATAGGTTTTATATTATTGATTGAGGGGTAGAATTCTTGTATTTTCTCTTTATTTAAACGGCCTTCTTCTTCTGTTATTAGATACTTTATTTTTAAGTGACGACTAATTGCCTGCCATTCATCAAGATCTTTTTTGAAAGGGAAATCATCAGTACGGTTTAAGTAAATAACTAAGACATCAAGCTTTTCATTGAAATCAATCGCGTTTTTAATCATGCTTCGGAATGGAACAATCCCGATACCGCCTGCAACAAATATAGATTGGGTTCTTTTGTCAAGCTTGAACCCATTACTCCCGTATTGAGTGATAAGCATAGTATCTCCTGGTTTTACATTCTCCATAGATTTTTTAAATCTACTTACTCCTTTTTTAAAAGTAATCGTAAGGTCCGGCTCAGTTGGAGACGAAGCAAAAGAGAATGTCCTACCAATTGAGAGTTCTTCAGAAATAAAGCGTATGTCCATCCACATACCAGGAGTAAATATAAAGTCACGCGGCGTTTCATAAATAATACTTAAGTAATCTGCTGTCTCCTTTCTCAACTCTTTAACTTTTAAGGGTATGTTTAAATCTGTGTTTGACATTTACGATTAAGTATATTACTATCTGAATAGGTAGTCAAATAGATATGAGTATTGTTCATAATCCAAATTTACAGCCAATTGAACCCAAAACAGTCGCAAATGCGCAAAAGCTTATTCCGTCAAATGAATTATTGACTGTCGTTATTGAGTGCTTTAAAGCGCTTGGAGACTCGACGCGGGCAAAAATTCTTTATGCATTGGAAAAACAGCCATTATGTGTCCGGGATATTGCCATTCTCATCGGTATTTCAGAATCGGGAATTTCCCACCAATTAAGTACGCTCAAGGATAAAAGATTGGTCAAAGCCACAAGAAATGGAAACGTTATGTATTACTCTCTATCATATGAGCATATCCACAATCTGTTGAAAGAAGCAGAATATTATGCTGATCATGTAAAAAGTAATATTCCTGACCATCCTGAAAAATAAAAACTATGGGTAGTAAAAATTTTAAAAACAAAAAAAATATCAAAAACCACCAAGAGCACTCACATACACATGGCGCAGTTGATTCTTCGCTTTATTCTTCGCAAGAGGGACTCAAAGCTGTAATGATTTCTTCAATAATTCTTTTTGTGGGCTCACTCTTCCAATTAGTTGTAGTTTTACTTTCTGGTAGTGTATCCTTACTTTCCGATACGATTCATAATTTTGGTGATGCTGCAACTGCTATTCCTTTGACGATTGCATTCCATTTAGGGAGAAAAAAACCTAATTCACGCTTTACTTACGGCTATGGCAAAGTGGAAGATTTGGCAGGAGTTGCAATTTTGATCTTCATGATTGCGAGTGCAGCATATGCGGCTTTTGTATCAATTCAACGGCTACTACATCCCTATCATGTAACTCATTTAGGTATTGTTGTTATTGCATCAATTGTAGGTTTTGGGATTAATGAGGGTGCTGCAATATTTCGAATAAGAATAGGAAAAAAAATTAAGAGCGAAGCGCTTGTCACTGATGGGAAACACGCCCGCATTGATGGAATAACCAGTCTTTCTGTCCTTGTTGGTGCTGTAGGTTCATACTTTGGATTTCCAATTGTAGACCCACTTATAGGGCTGTTTATAACAGCACTTATCCTGCATACTGTTTGGGAGTCAGGACAAACTGTATTTACCAGAATGCTTGATGGCGTTGACCCCAGCATTGTCATAAAAGTTAAAAACGCAGTTCGGGAAGTTTCAGAAGTTAAAGAAATTACCGAAACAAGAGTTCGTTGGATTGGACATACTCTTCATGCAGAAGTAAATATTGCTTTAGATCCAAAATTAACCATTGAGAAAGGTCATGATATAGCCCAGAAAGTTCACAACGAATTAAAAGAACACTTACCTCACTTGTCCCACATAGTTATCCATATTGACCCCAAACATACATCAGGAGAACATTATCACGATAAGCATCTAGAACATACGCATACATAATGCTATGAGTGGTACACACGAATCATCAAATTTAGATACTAAATTAAAATTAGGTATTTTCCTAAATACTCTTTTTACCATCTTTGAATTTGTTGTCGGATTATCATCGGGTAGTCTTGCTTTAATATCTGATGCAGGACATAATTTAACAGATAGCTTAACTTTGCTCATTACCTTTTTTGCACAGAAAATAGCCAAACGAGAAGCAAACGCTGACCATTCATATGGCTATGGCCGTGCCACAATACTTGCAGCACTTCTCAATGGCATAATATTGGTTCTGCTTGGATTTTATATCTTTTACGAAGCATACAAACGGTTTATGAACCCCGTAGCAGTTGAGGGACAATTGGTCGTAATTGTTGCTTTTGTAGGAATGCTTATCAACGCAAGCGTTGCACTTTTGTTCAGAAAAGACAAAGATGATTTGAATATCAGAAGTGCTTATACAAATATGTTTTTTGACGCATTAGCATCAGTCGGGGCGATGATTGCAGGATTTCTAATTATCTTAACCAAGATGCCTATTTTTGATGCTCTAATTAGTGTACTCATAGGCTGTTTATTGCTAAAAAGCAGTTGGTCTGTGGTTCGGGACGCGCAGCATGTTCTGCTTGAGGGAGTACCTGAGGGAATAGATACTCAGAAAGTTAAAGAATTGATACTGAAAAAGCCCTTGATTAAGGCCGTTGATGATTTACACATCTGGGCAATTTCTTCAAGATACGCAGCGTTAAGTTGTCACATAGTGATTGATGATTGTGATTTGGAAAAATGCCCGGAGATTATAAAAGGAATTAAAAAAGAATTAAAAGAGACATTCAATATCCAACATGCAACAATAGAAACGGAATTAGTGGAATGCCCACCTAGCAGGAAGAGTGATTAGATGATATACTTTAGTAAGTTAATGTGGCTAATACGAATTTAATTACTATTTTTATCACAGGTTTATTTGTTGGGGGATTAAGTTGTCTTGCTGTTCAGGGAGGTCTTCTTGCAGCAACTATTGCGCAACGGGAAGAGGAAAGGCTAAAAGCAAAAACAAAGGACACAGGGAACGCACTCCCAATTCTTGCATTTCTAATCGCAAAATTGGTAGCTTACACGATATTGGGTTTTCTTCTGGGTATACTTGGTTCTGCATTTCAACTCTCCCTTACTGCAAAAATAGTTCTGCAATTTGCTGTTGCTATCTTTATGATCGGTACAGCTTTGAATATCCTAGATGTTCATCCAATTTTCCGCTATTTTATTATTCAGCCCCCCAGATTTTTGACAAAACTTATCCGTAAACAGTCTAAAAGTAAAGAAATATTCGCTCCTGCTCTTCTTGGCGCATTTACTGTCTTTATCCCCTGTGGCACAACTCAAGCAATGATGGCTCTTGCAATCGCATCTGGAAATCCTCTGACAGGCGCAGCAATACTCTTTGCTTTTGTGCTGGGTACTTCCCCTATCTTCTTCCTGCTTGGTTATTTCGCAACCAAACTGGGGGACGTGATGCAGCAGAAGTTTATGAAATTTGCAGCGTTTGCCATTATTTTATTGGCTATTTTTAACTTTAACAATGCAATTGCATTGACCGGAAGTAACCTTACTTTTGATAATATTGGGAAAAGTGCTTGGTGCGTAATCAGTTATTGTAGCAATGGGCAAGGTGGTGCAAAAAGTGCTTCATATACGCAATCTGCTCCAACAAACGATGCAGTAATTGCAATTGACGCATCGGGATATAATCCAGATAATTTGACTGTTAAATCTGGCTCAAAGATCACGCTTCACTTAAAAAATACTGGCGGAGCAGGTTGTACTCAAGCATTTACTATTCCAAGTCTTGGACTTCAAAAAGTTGTACCGCTTGGGCAATCGGGAGATTTATCTTTTACCGCTCCAAATCAACCAGGACAACTTCCCTTTATGTGCAGTATGGGAATGTATAGAGGAACAATAAATGTTATTTAACATATGGCAGTCCAAAAAGTAAAACTAAAAATAACAGGGATGCACTGTACCAGTTGTGCAATGACTATTGATGGAGATTTAGAAGATTTTGTAAAAGGAGTAAAGTCTGCCAAAACAAGTTATGCTCATCAAGAATGCGTAGTAGAATTTGACGAAGAGAAAGTGAAAATTGACCAGATTATTACTCAAATAAAAGAAACAGGATATGATTCCCATGTAGCAAATGAGTAAACAAATAAAAACTACAGCGAATTTAACATGCCCAAATTGTCAAAACAAGCAGGGAGTAGAAATGCCTACAATTGCCTGCCTGCATTTTTATAAATGCCAAAAATGTGGTAGTATGTTAAAACCAATTTCAGGGGATTGCTGCGTTTTCTGCTCTTATGGAGACAGCTTGTGCCCGCCCAAGCAATTGGAAACATGAAAAATAAAAACATAATTATAATAAGCCTGATCCTAGTAATTCTTATTGGAGGAGTAATTTTTGGTATAAGTAAGACAAACACATCGCCTGAAACCACAGCTGCTAAAAAACTGATTCCCGCTCGCGAAATTACCCATGGACATGGGCTGAGCGTTGATGTCAAAGATCCTAAAAAACTTTATATTGCAACTCATCACGGATTGTATGTTTTAATTGACGATAAAAACATATATCAACTTGGAGAAAATAATAATGACTATATGGGTTTTTCTCCAAATGCAAATAATTCAAAAGTGTTTTTTGCGAGCGGGCATCCTGAAGCTGGCGGGAATATTGGATTTCAGAAATCAGAGGATGGTGGATTTAGCTGGAAACAGATATCAGACGGCGTAGATGGTCCGGTTGACTTTCATTCTATGTCTGTAAGCCCAAAAAATCCTAATCTGATATTTGGCTGGTTTAAGGGAAACATTCAGAGAAGCGCAGACGGAGGCCTTAATTGGAAAGTCTATCCGACAAAATTTTTCGCAACTAGCCTAATCGCTGACACAACCAATGAAAATATTGTGTATGCTACCACGCCGCAAGGTCCTGGTGTTATGGTAAGCCGCGACAAAGGTGAGAATTGGTCCCTGCTTTCTGAGGAGCTGCAAGGAGGTATTGTATCAACGCTTGCTATTGATCCTAAGGACTCGCAAAAACTTTTAGTATTTTCTGAAAAACTTGGAGGATTGGGAAAAAGCATTGACGGGGGCAAAACTTGGCAAAAAATTAATGAGTTATTTAATAAAGAAGAGATTCTTTATCTCGCAATAAGCCGCAGTGACCCCAATATTGTATATGCCTTAACGCACATGAATTCAATCTATAAAAGCTTGGATGGCGGATCCTCTTGGAAGAAAATTAGGTAAATACTATGTTTGGGTGGGATCGAGGAGTGCCCAGTTGTGGGATACATAAGGTTCGCTACATAAATTGCGGTTAAAGCAACAGGGACGTCTCATTCCTTTGTTGAGCTTTGAGAGGGCGACTTCAATATGTTTTTGGCGTGTTTCCTGAGTTTTGACAGCCCGTATCCAGCGGATCCAGTCCCAACGAGCACCAGGCGTAATATCCTTCCATAAAGCGCCCGCCTTTGCGGAAGTTGCCAGAGCTTTTTTCAAGTCGATCGGAACTTCCGGCTCAACCCATTCTTTGGTCGGCTCAATTGAGACCTGTACCCTGTCGCCTGCCGCAACGTGAGCGTCCTCAAGCAACTTTTTGGAAGGACTAAACCAATGGCTCGGTTTTAGTCCTGGGCCATATTTACCATCAGGCTCGAGAAGAGTTTTAAATGGAACGCCATTTAGGGTACCCGCTACCATGGTCATGCCACGTGAGGGAAGTTTCACTGAAGCACTCTCAGGTAATCTGAGAATAGTCCACTCACCGATTTTAAAAAGTTTCGTTTCAAAACGTATTACCGACATAATTTCTTACCAAACTGATTATAGCATGCTCTCAAAACAATATTTAGTATTTTTCAAAACAGCATTTACAAATTTATAATCGGTTACAAATTTTCTTTGAAGACAAATTCTATTTGTTTATACGGAATCTTATATGTGTTCTGCCAGAAGGAAGTTTCACAACTTTTATTCTCTCGAGCTTGATATTCTCAGTAGCAATATTGTCAAACGGTCTTGACCCCTCATGTAAAAATATAGGTATGATTTCAAGATGAAATTCATCAGCTAACCCCAATCTCAAACAAACTGAGCTTGTGCTGGCGCTACCAATGATAGTAACATCTTTATCTCCGGCAGCTGCTTTTGCCTGATGGACTGCGCTTGCAATTCCATCGGTGACAAAAGTAAAGGTTACACTATCAGTTTCTTTTGGATGCTTTTCGGGAGCCTTATCTGTAAAAACAAATATTGGTACTTGATACTCGTAATCCACATACCAATCAGGGTCTTCTGCCATAGCAAACTCTTTCCATGCCATTACAACCGCGCCAGTTTCCCTTATAGACTCCCTCATCACATCAGTGTTTAGCAGAGTATCTAAATCAGGATAAAGAGGACCTACGCTACTATTTTTATCCTCGGCGAACCCGTCAAGAGATATTGTTACACCCAAAATTACTTTTCCCATATTTTTATTTTATCATGTTTTTCTCTAGTGGCAAATTCTTGTTTCATGAAACAAGATGTTAGAGTACTTTTTTAAAAAATAACAGTTTAGCAAATTATCTTGAAGTTAAAAATTGGGGTGGTGTACCGGTCTCGAACCGGCGACCTCCAGCTCCACAAGCTAGCGCTCTAACCAACTGAGCTAACACCACCAAATTGCTGGTACAAGTATACCAATTTTGCGTGGATAGTTAAAGCGAAAGATATTTAGAGTTGATATCCGCCTGATGGGGCTTCTTCCGATTCAGAAATTTCTGAGTAAATACGATTTGTGTCCTGCTCCTGGTTGTGATAAAAAGTTGAGTCTTCTTCTTCCTTGTAATCCTTCATGTGCGCTTCAATTCCATCGTATATCGTTTTGGCGGCAAGTTCTTTATCTTCATTATAGGTATAAAAAACTTTGGAGCAATGCGAACAAGTATGCGAGTAGTACATAATTATTGGTTTACCGAAAAAGTATAGTCCAAGTTTTTGGAAAATGCAAGAATGCAATTTTGATATAAAAAGAATATCTTTGTCATCTTGATTTTCGTAAAAAATTTACTTATGCTTAAAACGTGCAAAGGATTATTCTTCACATTGATTTTGATTCATTTTTTGCAAGCGTTGCCCAACAGGTAAATCCCCTCTTTCGCAAACGCCCTATCGGCGTAACGGCAACCAATGGCAGGACCTGCATCATAGCAGCCTCCAGGGAGGCCAAAGCGCTGGGTGTAAAATCGCCATCCAGAACATATGAAGCGCAAGGGATATGTCCGTCAATTATTTTTGTTCCGGCGGATTTTAATTTGTACTGGAAGATAAGCAAAACTTTTATCAAGATCTGCAGCGACTACACTCCATATTTTGAGATTTTTTCGCTTGATGAGGTGTTCATGGATATAACCCGTACCGCAGAACTTTTTGGCGGCACACAAGGAATAATTGACAAGATTAAAAGCCGTTTAGCGGAGGAAGTCGGTGAGTACATCACTGCATCTTTTGGAATATCGCACAACAAATTATTGGCCAAACTCGCATCGGGTATGAATAAGCCAAATGGCATAGTTGAAATAAAACCTCAGGATGTACAATCAGTCTACAAAAATACAGAACTGACCGACATCTGCGGAATCGGTTCAAGAATACAAGCAAGACTTAATCAAATGGGAATTTATTCACTACCCCAATTGAGCGTTGCACCTCTTAACGCCCTGATCGCTGAATTTGGTAATGTTGAGGGCCACTTTCTCTATCAGGTAGGCCGCGGCGAAGATGACCGGAAAGTTATACCTCATACTGAGGCGCCTGATGTTAAATCAGCAGGACGTAATTATTGCTTGCCACAGAACGAATATAACACGCGTAAAATTTATCAGAATGTGTATGAATTGTGCGAAGAAGTATCGCTCAAACTAAGACGTCTTAATAAAAAAGCCCGTGGAGTAGGGTTTTATCTAAGAGGCGACATAAATATGGGAGTAAATCACACAACCGGTCAATATATGAACACTGGAAGAGAATTATTTGAAACATTTCTCTGGCTGTTGGATTCAGAAAACTCTGAATACTCAGTACGTCCGATGATCAGAAATTCTGGCGACCTGACATTCCGAAATACTGATATACAGAGTTTTCCGAGTATTCTGACTTATGTCCGGCAAATCAGTGTTTGGACTTATCATCTTGAAGACTCAAGCAACATACCTTCCTCAATCTTTCCAAAACAACAAAGAGAGCAAAAACTGACCGAGATTATGGATAAGATCAATGAAAGATTTGGTACGCATACTATCCGCAATGGTTTTTTGCTATATGCGGATAAACTTACAACAGTACCCAATGGCTTTATGGCTGATAGGTATGAAAGAAAGACCTTTGCAGATACAGAAGAAACCCGTCTCAGTAATCTAAAAGATTAACGGACGGGTTTCCCGAGTCTATATCCTAGACGGATCATACACTTCTATGACTGAACATTCTGTAAAGCCAAAGAAGAATTACAGCTCCCAATATAGCAACAATCGTGCTGTATATATTGAAACCGCTTACGCCTGATTGCCCAAAGGCATTCATAACAAAACCTCCGATGAAAGCTCCTAAAATACCAACTACTATGTTTGCAAGTGCCCCTTGCTGTGCGTTAGTGCCCATTATCATTGAGGCAATCCATCCAACAAGTGCTCCGAATACTATCCAAATTAAAAAACTCATAATCTATTCACCTCCTTCCCCCAAGTGTTTACTTGGACTAAATTTATTTCCTACTTAGGTTGATTGACATTAACGTCAATCTTTCCCGGTACGTTTATTTGAGGGGCTTGTGCTGCCCCCCCGTTCCTTGCTGCGCCATTAATATAAGGCAGCCCATAAAATATAAATAAAATCACTACAATAATAAGTAAAATAATTCCTAATAAAAAACCGCTTCCTCCACCGTTATCTGAATTTGCCGGTGGGTTATTTACTATTGTTGCCATATGTGTATCACCTCCTCTTTAATCTATCAGTAGTTTAAGTAACTGCAGTAAAAAATCTATGTGGAGCGTGTAATAAAAGTGTGAGAAGAATTATTCCTCCCGGCAGACAAAACCAACTTCGGCTAAAACCATATCCAATGCTTGTTTTGGAAGATTTAGAACTCCTAAAAGTGATGGATTTAAATTTATTTCTTTACACAGCACTATATGGTTTTCCAGGAGGGTTCTTTTCTGAGATTGATTAAGAGAGGTCAAAATTGTAACCGGATGAAGCCGTGACTTTTCTATCATATCCCTGAGACCTCCTCCGTCCGGATAACTCCAGCTAATAACTTTAATATTTTTACATTGCGCGTAGGTATTTACATCAATTGTTGTCTTTGTATTGGTCACAAGCCACGCCTCACTCAAGCCGTTATGCGCTTTTACATCTTCAAATCGTGCTTGAGTATAAAGACCGACATGGATTTGTGAGCGGGTCCCCGGGTTGTTGTGAAATTTTGCCTCTATCATTGACGTTTTACCGTTTTTAGTCGCCAACACATCAATCTCATGGGTTATGCACTCGCCTCTTAAGATTTGTCTCACTTTTGTTGTATATCCATCAGACTGCAATAATTTGGCAACAAAGTCTTCAAACGGATAACCTGTAGGCCCCAAAGACATAATGCTTTCTTTCAAACTATATTTGGAGCGGGAGTATGGCTGATTTGACTCTCCCAAAAACTCTATAATGTGGTGGTAGATTTCAGAAGTTGGGATCCCGTCATAAAGTTTACTTTCAACATGTTGCAGGACTTTACCTCTGACCGCTTCCTGAATTCCGGCGCGCTTTATGGAGTTAATTACATTTTCTTCATTAAATTCCTCTCTTCTTTTATCAGCTTTTGTTACTTGAGGCATGTTTATATTATAACCTCTTTTTTCTAAATACTACAAATGAATCTTTTTCGACAGTTAATTGGTAATTTTTATCCATTCTTATCTTTTCAAGCTGTTTTTTCTCTTGTTCCAGTGATTGAGGAGGTTCCGAATCGTTTAGAAGAAAAACTATAACATCGGCTTTGTCAATGCCAAGGGGAAGGGTATAGATCCGCTGACGCGATGACAAATGCGAGCCGATATTGTTTGAGGACGCAACGCTTAGTTGTTTGGGTATCCGCAGCAAATACCGGTCAATGAACTCCCTATTTACAACGGGTTTTGTATACATATCAAGATTTTGCTCTCTTGCGCCTGGCAAAGGTCCGTATTCATAGGCTGAATAAATGGAAGCAACAAGAATATAAATAATAATGAAAAAATTTAATGCTTTAAAATCTTTATGGTCTGAATTTGTTATCAATTTTATAACATAAGAGACTCCCAGAATAGAACAAATAAAAATAAACGGTGAAATAGCAGCAGTATAATGGTAATAAATTTGGTGTAGCTGAGAATTATTACTTAAAAGGTTTATGAGAAGATCAGGTACGGCAAAAATAAGAAAGAATGGAGAGAGAAATGCAAGAAATCCTGTTGGTGCAAATAATTGAATTAGATAATTGAGTTGTTGTTGTTGAAAAACTATATTTATAATCCTTTGCGGAGATAAAATAATGCTTTTAATTATTTTTAGAGGCCCATCCCCAAATTCAGAATAATAGGTAAGCGCAAAATGAGATGCCCCAAGAGTTCTTGGAATTGCAATAGAGACTAAATAATAAAATATTGCGCCGCATAGAATAAATATTGAAGCCCCGAAAATCTTTTTTTTATGTTTCAAAAAAAATAACCCGCCAAAGAGAGCAATTATCAGCCATATCTGCTCCTTACTAAGCGCTGCAAGAAACGCAAAGATTAAGAACCTTCCGTAATTTTTTCTGCTATAAAAGTAGTATGTTCCCAGAAGGAAGGTAGTAGCAAGGGTTACTGAGTGAAAATCATACAAAGTAGCGCGTTGGATACTTGGATTTATAAGATATGCAAAAGCAAATGTAAGCGACAAATTTTTATTTTTTAATTTGTCCCGCGCGATCAAATAGACAAAAAAACTACCAAGACCTACTACAAGTGCCTGAATTAAAAGAAGGGTTTTGGGATTTGGAAAGATCGAATAAATTGGCGCAAGTAAAATAAGCAAAAAGTCAGCATGAAAAGCAAGACGCGATATCATTCCTGTTCCGTTGGGATTTGTGAATAGAAAAACCCTACCCCTTGTCGTGTTCCATACTGTCTGGGCCATATTCCCCAAATCAAATCTGCCTGAGTAAAAATTATCATAACGCGCATTGCTGGTTACTGAAAAATAAATAACATAAACGATAAATAAGAATGCCAATATTACCTCTTGCTTATGGTTTACTATCCATTTTTCAATTGACAATACTCTTTCATTTTTAGTTTTATGCCAAACGTAAAGCATCAATACAAAAAGCAGCTCGGTCAAAACGAGAACTATTCTGGAAAATAAAGCTGCAAACGCAGATAGAGTGATTGATACAAACTTGGAGACACCGGCAACAATAACTCCTTCGCGCACTCCAAAACCGGCCGGCGTTACTATAGAGAGATATCCAATAAGAATTGACAACGCAAAGTACCCGCTTAACTGGAGAAATAAATTTATGGGAAGAGGTATGAAAGAAGTTATGGTCATATAACTTCCTGTGCCGAAAAATAGCACTGCGCAAAAACTTAAAAATATCAAGAAAAGATTTTCTCTCTTGGGAAAATTTGGTAAGATTTTTATAAACTTATAATTAAAAATATAAACTAACGACAACGCAGACACTGCTGCAACAATTACAAATTGATAATTGCTTAGCCATGGCAAAAAATAACTTGTTATAAAGGGAAGCGCCAATAATGAAACCAATGAGTTTCCCAATACAAAAATTCCTGCCTCAGCAATCAGTAATTTTCCGGTGTCTTTTTTATCAACTCCCAATTTTGAAAAAAAGACGGTTCTACCCAAAATCGCGATAACGCTTCCGGGAATGTATCTTTTCAGCTCAGATAATGCCCAATAATATGAGGAATCTTTAAATAAGATGTCTCTTTTATAGAATTTAACCAACCGATGCCAAATATAACTCCTTATAAA
>JBBSGK010000011.1:0-31971 GCA_038254115.1 Candidatus Levyibacteriota bacterium
ATTTTGATCAACTTTTAAGAAGTGACCCAAGCCCTATTTATCTATCGGATAAACCTGACCATATAACAAAAATCTCAAACGTTGTCCTATCCGGATCTGATGGTGTCAAATATAGAGCAGTATTAAATGAGGATCCGCTGATCAGATATCAAACTATCTATCTTGTGCGGAAAAAAGATGTTGTGTATAAAGTGATATTTGAAACCAGAAATAAAAAAGTAGATCAGGAAAATAAGAAACTGTTTGATAAAATCATCTCCACCTTCCGGTTTATAGATTAATAGTTGAAAAAATTAGGGTTATAGTATAAAATAATCAACTATGATAGAGGTTTATCAAGATTTACCCAGCGTTGCCGATGTTGGCACTTATTTTGCTGAAGGAACAGATGCACTACCAGGGGAACTATTCCATTTAACTACTGCCATTAGAGACGCCGCATTGGCTGGGGTCGATACATTTTTTGAGGTAGAACAACAAGGGAGAGATCCGGAGATGACAGTTTTTGATGCATTGGCTGATATACACGAAGAAAGCTCTTGTAGGAGAGAGTTGGATCCTGATGCATTACGAGAGTTAAACGTATTACAACTTGGAGTACGCTATTTTAATGGCGAGAGACAATTCGTAGTAGCTCAGGTAGCAGCAATAGAAAGAGCGCATAGTTATATGGCTCGCAGAGGCAGACTCGCGATTGAGCGATTAGGCCTTATTGCCTTAGATGCCTCTGCCAAACGGGCAACTAAAGCAAGTTCTGCAATAATTTGGCCTGTTAAGAATAGCATAGATAGAGCACTCTCCATATTACCAGTACATGGAGTTCCAATTGATGTATTTACGCCTTACGGAGATGTGAGAAGGGGTAGTGTTGAGTCCTGGGGAAGACTCCCTGGAGCTGGACTAGGCATAGCTGTGAAACTAAAGAGTGGAAAAATAACCGTTGTTGGCGCTGGAAACCGGAATTATGCATTGAGACCATAATTTAAGTAATAATTATTAATAATTTAGTTCGTGATAATGGACCATTTTATAAACTTTTACAACCGACACGTTCCACACTCCGGCGATTTCGGCTCTTCCAAAACCCGCTACCTCAAATAACGGATTTCCAAGGGGAGCACATCCTGTGTCCTCGCAAACAATTAGTAACTGGTCCTTCACTGATGTTCTAGCCGGATCGATAATTGTATTTTCTATTGTCACAGGATTTTTATTTTCAGTACTGAAAAAATATCTATATGCATGATCTGAATTTCCTTTCGTAAGGAGCGCAAAATTAAACGGCTTGTTATCTGTTTTTGACAGGACGAATTCAGAAATTGTTTTCACCTGTTGCAATTGCCTGTTGGGCGCATCCTTAAATGGTAGAAGATACAAACCATGTCCGAAAATAAACAAAAAAAGAGCTATTGCAATTCCTTTGCCTGCAAAAGTTATTCTGTTATTCTTATAAAGCGCATACAGAAAATATGCAGTTATTAAAAACGGCAGAGGAAATAAAAATTCAAAATTATAGTCATTAATCGGCTTTTTATAGAAACCGAACAGCACTACCCCAAACCCAAGCCACATCATAAAAAATACTGCAATCAATTTGTCCTTGAGCTTAATAATATAAAAAATGGAGACACATGCAACAACGACAATCAGTATCTGCCAAACAAATAATAAACTCTTGTCAAACCTGGGAGTTAAATCAGGAGATGGATAATACCACACAATTCTTCCAAAAACTCTAAAAAATACATCCTGGACAATTTGGATAAATGATTTCTTTGTTAAATCAGTAGCGCCGGGTGAACCATGTATAACAAAGTTGGAAATAGATCTGGTATTTGAGAAACTGTGACGCAGCTCAAGCAATAGAAATGGCGAAAATCCTATGATAAAACCCCCGAACAGTGTTAAATATTGTTTCATCAAAATCAAAAAACTTTTTCTCTTTAGATAAAAAAATCCAAAGAGTGTGAAGCAAAAAATAACTACCCCAACCAATAATTCAATATAATGAAGCTGAAGCGCAATTCCGTACAAAAAGCCTGCTCCCAGGAAATATTTCCACGAATTATTTCTCACTGCAATATACAAAAGATATAGGAGTGAGAGGGTAAAAAACGGCATTGCATTGGGATTCCAGGAAGAACGTGAGTAGATAATGACTAGAGGAGAAACAGCGTATAGAGAGGCAGCTATCAATCCAACTGATTCGTTAAATATTTTTTTTCCTACATAATAAACAAGAAAGACAGTAGCAGTTCCCAAAAGCGCGATCATAATTGCAGGTCCTACGGGATCGTAATTAAATAAAAATAAAAACGGAGCCATGAGATAATAGTATATTGGCCCTGTATAGAAATCCCCGGCACTTGAGCGTGGTCCAAGAAGAGTAAAATGTCCATGCAATATATTCCTGGCTGCCAGAACGTCCCGTCCTTCATCTCCCAAAAAGGTCATATAGTCAGCAATTCTATAAAGGCGTAGAAACGCAGCAAGAATAAGAATCAAGCTTATAATTATCCAAATCCTATATTTTTTCATATATCTTGATCATTATAATGCATTTTTAAAAGATAATCACATGTTGCAAGTTCTGATATAATTTTGGGGATGACAAATATTCAAGAGGCAGATGTTGTAATAGTCGGTGGAGGCATCACAGGAATTGGAATTGCCAGAGATGCAAGCATGCGCGGGTTCAAAGTAATTTTGCTTGAAAGAAATAAATTGGGTTCTGGGACTAGTAGCTATTTTCATAGCATCCTGCACAGCGGCGCGCGGTATGCTGTTGTCGATCCTGAAGCAGCAAAAGAGTGCTACAGCGAAAATCTAATCCTCAAGCGTATTGTAAAGGATGCGATCCTGGATACAGGGGGACTTTTCCTGGCCTTCTCTGATGAGGAAATAAAATTCGCAGACACTTTGCTTAATGCTTGTAAATCAATAGGCATTCCGGCGGAAGAGTTATCTCCAGGTGAAGTTTTGAGAAAAGAACCGAAAATTAATCCCAATCTTAAGCGGGCATTTACTGTTCCTGCAGCGCACATTGACGGAAATAAAACCATTGAATTGAATAAAAAATTAGCTGAGAAGCATGGAACGCAAATTTTTACAAATTGCGAAGTAATTGGTTTTGTAAAAGAAAATAGCCGGATTAAATCTGTTGTTGCCCGTAGTGAGGATGGGAATGAGAAAACATTTAATGCCCGCTACTTTATCAATGCTGCCGGAATCTGGGCCACAAAGATAGGAAATTTGGCGAAAGTCAATGTTCCCTTAACCGGTTACAAGGGCTCAATGGTTGTTTTTAAAGAACAATTTACGAGGACCTATCTCAACCGCTGCCGTCTTCCAGCAGATGGAGATTTGTTACTTCCGACTGGTGAAGAATATATCGCGGGGACTACGTCTATAAAAACAGATGACATCGATACTCATACTGTTGAGCAATGGGAAATAGATAAAATTCTCAGAGAAGCAGAGGAAATGATACCCGGAATTTCAAAAGAAAAAATTGAGAGGGTTTACGCCGGAGTCAGACCCATCTATACACATCCTGATGAACAAATTTCCGGAAGAACGGAAAGCAGATCATTCAAAATCCTAAATCACAAAAAAGAAGGGCTAGATAATTTCATTAGTGTCGTTGGTGGGAAATTTATGATTTACCGCCTGATGGCGGAGAAAGCAGTTGATGCAATGTGCGCAGATCTAAAAGTGGATAAGATTTGCCAAACCGCGCAAAAAGAGATTTAATAATTTTTTGCCAAAAATACCCAAAACAGATTCTGAAGAATAACTATCTAAGACTATGCGAATGTTTAAATTATGCTTGCCTTTTCAAACTATTTATCCCCTTGATCTTTTTTCCTTTGTCTCTCAACCCATACTCTTGGATAAGTTATCATACTGCGAACTTTTAAAGAAGAAGCAACGGTTTGTACCGCTTCATTCATCCTTGGATTAGTACGGGCTTGCTTTGTTAGTGCGACTCCTTCTACCAAAGTAACAGCAAGCGAACTAATTTTCCCTGAATTTGCAGCACTTGTATCCTCAATTCCTTTTTTCCTCTCATAATATGGTCTGATGGCAAAACTCATGCCCACATCTCTTACTTCTCTAACTAAATGTTTTTTAGACATAAGACCTTTCCTAACTAAGGCAATATCAACAACTGCCGAATAAAATTTATCGACCCTCGGATCAAGTTTTCCTCCTTTTAAAGTAGGGCCTTCTTTGCTTTTTCTTGCTGCCCATCCATCTAGCTTATCCAAAGCCGAAAAGGCTATATGTGCAGCTAGAGCAGCCCTATATCTTTCAGTAAGAATTAAGCCCGCTACTATCACACCCCCTGGAATTCTTGCCAGAGTGGATACATCTGCAACTGCCCGCCCGTGCTGAGACATGAAATGATTTATTCTACTGCCTGGAGTTATTCTTTTTTCATTATGATTACCTTCTCCCCGAGTGCCTTCTGCTTTTGACATATGGAAAGGATTCTCTCACATAATTGAGGCTGATGCAAGTAAAACTTAACTTACTTCTTTGTAAAGTTTTTCGAATCTCGTTTCATTCTAGAATACTCTTTTCCGTATGCATAGACCCTTAGTCCGGTTCCTACTAGCATAACTGCCTTCCCAACCGCACGTTGTCCAACACTATTATTTTCGATCCCTCTGAAAAATGTAATCGCCCCTCCTGCTTGTACGGCAGACCCGACTTTCGCTTCCCTAGGAACAAAAGGTTTATCTCGGCCTTTTTGAATCTTGGCATTCAATGCCAAATTAACAATTTCGGCTCCAGTTATTACGCTGGTAGTTACCGGCATTTGGGGTGCAAATGTTGCTGCCGCTTCAGCTCTCAAAAATCCATCAGCAGTGGGATCTGCAACACCCCCTGCTTTTGATGTAGCATGAAAAAAACGGGCAGGTATACCTTCAAAGTCCGTACCAGCGGCCGCTATATACAGCTTTTTAGATAAACTCCAATTACCTTTTCCTGCCTCCCTCCGCGCAAGTTCACCCAGTATAGGCCTAGCAATTGTCATACTCCAAGGGATTAAGTATCGTGCAGGATGCTCTCTAATCCGATCCAACCGTTCTGATTTCATGTTAGGGAGTATATCACAAATTAATTACTATATAAAGAAGATATTAGCGGTAAGACTATTTTTTCAATTTCTGCGTCTTCCAGATTAGTTTGTTATAAATAACATAATTTAGCGGGATTACCAGAATTATGATTGTCGGGAAAAGGACAACTATTCTTGTCGGTATATGGAGATCTAAAATTTGAATTGATGGACCCAGCAATTGCACCGCAAAAAAGACTGTGAGATATTGGATAAGGATTGCCGCAAATGATGTAATATTGAATTTAATAAGCCTTAGCAAAGAACCAGCCCTTGATTTTACATTTTTTGAATCATTGAATGTCCAGAAATTATTGAAAAGAAAATTCGCGATTATTGCCGTTTCGGCCCCAATTGCCGCGGCCGTTGCGTCCGGGGCGCCAAGTTTTACAGATATTTCCTGAGCTAGAAGCTGGATGATAAATCCCGTTCCACCAACAATCAAAAATTTTATAAACCTGGCCGAGTCGTGAAGACGGAGACGGATTACAACCCAGAATGAATCAAACAAATCTTTTCTTGTGATCTTGCTTGACCCTTCCTTACGTTCATAGAAAATTATCGGGACTTCTGTCACTTTGGCGCCGAGTTTTAGCACATCGTGGAGAATATGGAGTTTGTATGCGTAATACTTGGAGTAAAGATGATCCAAATCAACTTTTTCCAAAAATGATGTCTTGGTCAGCTTATAGCCTGATGTCATATCATGGATATCAAAACGCAGCATCATGATTTGGGCAAAAAGTCCCCCAAACCGGCTTATGATTTTACGGTGGATTCCCCACTCCTCTGGTATTGCCCCACCCGGTACATACCGGCTGCCGATAACATAATCCGCACCATCATCCATTGCTTTTATTAATTTTGGAATATCCGCTGGATCATGCTGAAAATCAGCATCAAATTCCATAACAGCAAAAGCTTTCATATCACGCGTAGCATAATGCATGCCCTTTACATAAGCGGCGCCCAAACCATTCTTTTTTCCCTGCAAAAGCTCGATGTTTTTCCATTTTTTCATGAAACCTTTCACCGCATCTGCTGTGCCATCCGGGGAATTATCATCAACAACCAAAAGATGCATGTCGTGATTTTTTACCTGCGGAAAAATCTCCTCTTCCAACAAAGGGATCAATTTCACGATATTCACCTTCTCGTTATATGTCGGTAAAATAACTACAATTTTCATGAGTTTCTAAAATAATCAATTGTCTTTTTCAGTCCTTCCTCGAGAGTGACTTTCGGATTCCATCCGATTATATTTTTTGCTTTTGTAAGATCAGGTTTTCTTATCTTGGGATCATCCTCAGGCAATTCCTCAAAAACTATTTGTGAGCTCGATCCTGCTATCTCACGTACCTTTTCAGCAATTTCTGAGATTTTCCGTTCATCGTCATTTCCAAGATTGATCACCTCTCCATTTGTTTTGTCCGATGTCATGGCGGCGACCAATCCCTCAACTAGATCATCGACATAACAAAAACTTCTTGTCTGATTCCCGTCCCCAAAAATAGTGAGTGGGACTCCGGCAAGTGCCTGAATGCTAAATGAGGATACCACGCGACCGTCATCTTTCTGCATGAACGGTCCATATGTATTAAAGATACGGATTATTCTGGTATCGAGACCAAACTTTCTTTTATATCCGAACGTCATTGCCTCACCAAATCTTTTGCCTTCATCATAGACTGAACGAACACCGTTTGGATTTACATTGCCAAAATATGATTCAGGTTGCGGACTGACAGCTGGATCACCATAAACCTCACTTGTTGACGCGAACAGAAAACGGGCTGATTTTTCTTTTGCAAGATTTAGAAGGTTGTATGTCCCGACCGAATTGGCAAGAAGTGTCTCGATAGGGAAATTTATATAACTGCGCTCTGACTTTTTGTTGGGGCTTGCAGGGGATGCCAAATGGTATATGTAGTTTATCTCTCCCATCCGGTCGGCAATAGGAGTAAAATCAGTAGCAACATCGTGATGGGTAAAATTAAAGTTGGGATTATCGAGTAAGCTTACGATATTATTCTTGTTCCCGGTTATCAGATTGTCTATGCAGAAAACAGTATTCCCCTCGGCCATTAATTTTTTGCATAGATGCGATCCGATAAATCCGGCACCCCCGGCAACAATAATTCTCATACTGCTATGTTACTAAACTTTGGGAAGTTTGGGAATAGAGAGGATTGTCCGTAAATTATGGAATAACACTAACCATTGACAAAACAAAATTTATATCTTATAATACGGACCATGCATACTGAAATTCCTACATTTCGTACTTTTAAAAGAAAAGCCACATTACGCATTGAAGATTCAAGAGGAACCTTATTAAGGAATTATGACGGCGTAGTGGTTGGAGTTGAAACAGATACTGAAACAGTTTCAGAGAATCCTATATATCCTGTTTTCAAACGTCTAAAAACATCTTACGGAAATAATTTGAGGCGCCCCGCTTATGATAGAAGGGTTGCGAAGGCGGAAAAAAAAGCTAGAAAACTTGCAAGAAATTTAGAAAATAAACCATAATTTATTTGTTGACTTTTTCCCGCTCCAGGTCTGATTTTACCATCATCTCAACCAACTGCTTAAAAGTAGTTTTGGGTTTCCAACCAAGCTCTTTTTGAGCTTTGCTTGAGTCTCCTATTAGATAGTCAACTTCTGCAGGCCTTAGATGTTTGGGGTGGTTGGACACTACATATTGCTCCCAATCAGTAATTCCCACTTGCGCAAATGCCAGCTCGACAAATTCCTGAACGCTATGACTTTCCCCTGTTCCGATTACAAAATCCTCAGGTTTTTCCTCCTGAAGCATCAGATACATTGCTTCAATATAATCCCCTGCATATCCCCAATCCCTTTTTGGACTGAGATCTCCAAGCTCGAGCTTATCCTGCTTTCCCAGACTTATTCGGGCTGCGGCATTGGTGATCTTACGCGTTACAAATTCTATTCCGCGCCTTGGAGATTCGTGATTAAAAAGAATTCCGCTGCATGCAAACATATCATATGACTCGCGGTAATTTAGAGTTATATAGTGACCGTACACTTTGGCAACACCATAAGGGCTTCTAGGATAAAACCTCGTTGTCTCTTTCTGAGGAGTTTCTGTTACCTTTCCGAACATTTCACTTGAGGATGCCTGATAAAATTTAATTTTTTTATTTACAGCTCTTATCGCTTCAAGTACCCGTGTTACACCCAGGCCAGTAAACTCACCGGTTAGAACCGGTTGGTCAAATGAAGTTTTGACAAACGATTGCGCTGCAAGATTATACAGCTCATCCGGCTCTGATGCTGTAATTGCCTGCATAATCGAGCTTTGATCCAGAAGGTCAGCAGACAGAAGCTCAACTTTTTCCTGAATTCCGCGGATATTTTCAATATTGGGAGTGCTAAGACGCCTTACTGTTCCGAAAACTTTGTAGCCTTTTGAAAGAAGAAGTTCAGCAAGATATGAACCGTCTTGTCCCGTAATTCCTGTAATTAATGCTCTCTTCATTTTTATAATTCTAAACGATCCCCCGCCAATAGTCCAGAGTATCTTGCAAAGTTTTCTCAATTGGAATCTCAGGAACCCAACCCGTCAATAAGTTTAATTTTTTATAATCACAGTAAACATTTTCAACATCAATTGGGCGGGATTTTGACGGATCGTCCCTGATCTCAATTTTCGTGGTTGATAATGAAAGCAGTATGTCCAAAAGATCTTTCATCGAGTGCGATTTGCCGGATCCGATATTATAAACTTCTCCACTTACCCCTTTTTCAACAAGCTGAGAATATCCTTTTACGATATCCCGTACATCTGAAAAATCGCGTTTTGCTGATAAATTGCCGACTTTCAAAACGGGTTCTTGTTTTCCTTTTTCAATCACTGCAATTTGATGGGCAAAAGATGCGATTGCAAATGAATCAGATTGGCCCGGCCCCGTGTGATTGAACGGCCGGACGCGGACGATGTCCAATTTGTATGCAAGATGGTATTGCAAACCCAGGAAGTCTTGAGCGATTTTTGAAACTGCATAAGGATTACACGGACGCATCGGGGTCTGCTCGTTAATCGGCAAATCAGAATCTTCAACCATTCCGTACACATCAGCTGATGAAACAAGCAACAAGCGGCAATCTGTCAAACCGAGGTCAGTAATTGCATTTAATAAATTCATTTGAATTTGGATATTCGCAATAACAACCGGAGTCGGATTATTGAAGCTTTCCGAAGGAGAGGTAAAAGAAGCTAAATGATAAATTATATCTGGTTTTATTTCCTCAATGATAGAACGGACTTCATCAAAAACGGTAAGATCAACTTTCTTTATTTGTATTTTGGAATTTTTGTTAGGATTTGAATCGATCAAAGAAGTTCCATAGATTTCATACTCATTCTTTGAAGACAAATAATCTGTCAAATGGCCTCCCGCAAAGCCTGTTGAGCCAGTAATTAATATTTTTTTCATCTTCCAACACCAAAATATTTAAAACCCAAAGCATTAACTTTTTCAGGATCAAGAATGTTACGGCCATCGATTATAACCGGCTCTTTCATAAGTGATTTAACTTTTTGAAGATCTATATTTTTAAACTCGTTCCATTCAGTCAAAATAACAAGAGCTGATGCTCCCTCAACTGCACTGTAAGAATTTTCAAAAAACTTAATCTTATCATCAAAAACTCCTTTAATCTTTTTCTTCGCCTCGGGATCATAAACATTTATGTTAAATCCTTTTTCCAACAGATCGCGGATGATATAAACACTTGGCGCTTCCCTGATATCGTCTGTATTCGGTTTGAAACTTAGTCCAAGGATTGCGATATTTTTATCTTTTGAATGTTTGATGATTTTGCCTATGACGTTTTGGCGCATATCCAGATTGACTTTTTCGACTCCCTCCAAAAGTGCCGTATCGATTCCAAGGGATTTCCCGATTTGGATAAGAGCTTTTACATCCTTTGGGAAGCAGGATCCTCCATAACCAACGCCCGGATTCATAAAAACACGTCCGATCCTTTTGTCAATTCCCACAGCGTCAAGGACTGATTCCACATTGGCCCCTGTTTTTTCACTATATTGTGCAATCAAATTTGCAAACGATATTTTTGTGGCAAGCATCGCATTGGCTGTGTACTTTATAAGCTCGGCCGATGCCAAATCTGTAATAATGTTTGGCGCGTCAATTGGCTTATGCAATTCAACCATCAAATTAATTGCCTTTTGCGAGTCAGAACCGATTACTACGCGGTCTGGGTGGAATGTATTGCTCAGTGCTGTTCCCTGGCTCAAAAACTCAGGACAAGAGGCAATAGCAAATTCTGCGCCTTCAGGCTTAACTTTTTCAATTATTTCCTCAATCTTTTTGTTCGTGCCTATTGTAACTGTACTTTTGCACGATACAACCGTGAAACCCTTTTTCAGATTTTTCCCTATTTTTTCAGCAACCTCAAAAACAGTTGAAAGATCGGCAGCACCTGTCTCCTGCGGAGGGGTCCCGACTGCAATAAACACTACATCCGACTCTCCAACTGCTTCCTTATAATCAAGCGTGAAATGGATTCTGTCCTCTTTTAAATTTTTTTCAAGGAGTTCACCGACTTCCGGTTCATAAAAAAGAGGATCTCCTTTTTTTAGTTTCTCAATCTTCTCAGGAGTCCGCCCGATAACCCAAACTTTATTGCCAAAGTCCGCAAAAACAAGCGCTGTCACAAGTCCTACATACCCATGTCCGATAAAAGTCACTTTCATATATCTAACTCCTCTAAACCTTCTTCAAACATTTTCATATTTATACCGAGTTTTTTTATTTTACCATTATTCATTGCTACATTAAAAGGTCGGGGAGCTTTTTCTTCAAAATACTCAGCTCTTGTAGTTTTAGTTATTAGGAATTTGTCCAAACCAAATTTTCCAGCGATTAAAACCGCTGCTTCATATGGAGACAGACTTTGACTCCCGGTTACGTGAAAGATTCCTGTTGAATTAGTTTCAATTAATTTATCAAGCACTATGGCAATGTCATCAATGTAGGTCGGACTGAATATATGATCCGTAACTGCAGCAACGGGTTGGCTATTTTTAAGTCTTTCAATAATCGCCCGCACAAAATCTTTCTTGGCAACAAATTCTTTTCTATATGGATAAGCAATCCGCGCAATTATAAAATCCAAACCTGAATTTTTAACAATTTCTTCTCCTCTGTATTTTGTTTCACCGTACCAATTTATTGGATTGGGTTTATCTGTTTCGGTATATCTGTATTCTGCGTTTGTAGAACCATCAAAAACAAAATCTGTCGAAATGTAAATCAATTTTTTTTTTGCGGACCTGCATGAATCAACTATATTTTGTACTCCCCCGACGTTTATTTTCCATGCAGCGCCTGAATCTCCCAGGTCTTTATCTTTCTCGCATCCATCTACATCTGATTTTGCTGCCAAGAGAATTACGATACTATGCTCTAAATCTGATTTAATACCCGCCAAGCTTTCTGGCTTTGTAATATCTACACCGCTTGATACACTTAAATCTGAAAACTCGTATTTGTCTTTGAGTACTTCTGTGATTCTTGAACCGACCAATCCAGAGCCTCCAATTGTAAAAATTTTCATTTTTTATACGTTGCCTGTCTCTTCCATCTTTCAAGAAGCAGAAGTGATGCTATGTTTGACGTCACACGCATTTCCCCTGTATCGATTTTTTTGAGCGCTTCCTCAAAAGGCATCTTGATTACTTCTATCTCCTCGTCATAATCCAGATCACGCTCCCCCTCCTCCAAAGCTGTTGCATAAAAAACATGGACAACCGAATCCATATTGGCTGATACATAAAAAGTTGTTAGCTGTTTCCAGGTCTTGGCTGTCAAGCCGGTTTCCTGCTGGAGTTCCTTTTTTGCTGCCTGAAGAGGCGTATCTCCTTTTTCCATATGTCCTGCAACTGTTTCCAACAATATTTCCTGCATTGAATCCCTATATTGTGAAACAAGATAAATTTCATCCTTTTCGTTGACGGGAATGATTATTACTGCCGGAGTACGCGAAATAATATCTTTGGTAAATATTTTTCCGTTTCTTTCGATACTCACTTTGTCTACAGAAAAATACTTCGATTTGTGTATTGATTTTTTATCTATAATTTTTGACTTAACGTCCGTATTGTTCTTCATAATATTTCTGATATTCTCCGCTTTTTATGTGTTCCCACCAGGATCTATTTTCTTTATACCATTCAATTGTTTTTTCCAAATATTTATCAAAATTATGAAGAGGTGCCCAGCCCAATTCATTTTTTATCTTTGACCAGTCAACATCATATTTTCTGTCATGTCCCGGTCTGTCTTTAACAAACTCTATATAACTTTCATCTTTTCCCAGCAGTTTTACAATTTTCCGAACGATTTCAAGATTATTGTAAAGTTCGGTCATGCCTCCTACCAAATATGTTTCCCCGATTTTTCCCTTGGACAATACGAGATCAATCGCACGGGCATGATCTTCAACATATAACCAATCCCGAACATATAGCCCATCTCCGTAAATTGGTATTTTTTTATCTTCCAAAACATTTGTAACTGCAAGAGGGATTAACTTTTCAGGAAACATAAAAGGTCCGAAGTTATTGGAACAATTTGTAATCGTAACCGGCAATCCGTAAGTCGAATGATAAGCCCGCACAAGATGATCTGAACCGGCTTTACTTGCCGCATATGGACTTCTGGGATTATAATTTGTCCGTTCATTAAATTTATTCGGATCATCTAATTCCAAACTTCCGAAAACTTCATCAGTCGAAACTTGATGAAATTTTTGGATTTTATTCTTTACTGCTGCATCCAATAAAACTTGAGTACCCGTTACGTTTGTCTGAACAAAAACTGCAGGGCCTGTAATTGATCTGTCTACGTGAGTTTCAGCAGCGAAATGGACTATGGTATCAACTCCCAGCATCGCTTTTTCAACAATTTGCGGATCGCATATATCTCCATGAATAAATGTATAATTGGGATTTTTTTCAACTTCTCTAAGATTTTCAAGATTTCCCGCGTAAGTTAATTTATCAAAATTTATAATTGAATCTTCAGGATGGTTCTTCATCCAGTAAAGAATAAAATTGGAGCCGATAAAACCTGCCCCACCGGTTACTAGCAATTTCATATTAATCCTCCAATTAAAGGTACCGGAAAACTTTTTTTCATGTATTCAAAGTATTTTGCAACAGCCCAGCGGTGATCAAAAGCAAATTCTTCTTCATCGGGGATGGAATTTTCTGAAAACCATTTTATTTCTGAAACTTCATTATTTTCCCTAAAACTTCCACCAGCTGCCTTCACTACATAGATAAAATCTATATTCTGTCTTCCCTCATTTCCTTCTTCATTTAATCTTTCCGGTCTGTCTTCGATTTTAAATAAAAATTCCACTTTTCCTTCTATGCCTGTCTCTTCAAATAGTTCACGGGTTGCTGCATCAGCGGTCGTTTCGTCCCGGTCCAGAAATCCTCCCGGAATTGCGTATTTGTTGCCTCTTAATAAATCCGGAGCTCTTTTTGTTAGAAGAATTTCGTTGCTCTCATTAATAACGAGCGCCCCTACTGTAACGTGTCTTAATTGGGCTTCATTACCGTTTTCAAACTTGCATTTGATCATTTAACTATTCCTTGTTCCAATTCTTCCTTCGTATACTCCACCTGCTCATCTGTCAGGGACGGGTCGTATGCAGGATCAGGATAATTTACAAGCCATGCTTCTTCAGTTCCAATATTTTCAAGCCCTGTTGCCACATCTTTTGGGATAAACATTCTTTGTGGCACTTGTGCATCTAGAATTGTTTCGGTTGGTATCCATTTTTGCCCATCATTCTCGTATGTTGTAATTTTCATTTTTCCTTTTAGAGCAACGTACCTTGCACCCCTCACTCTATGCAGATGATATCCTTTAAATGCGCCAGGCAATGCAGCTGTCAGATAAACTTCTGTATTCTGTCCTGTTTCTTTATCTTTGAATAATTCAATAAGAAAACCATTTTCGGCTCCACTATGATCTCTTGTTGTTACTTTTTTAACATCTTCTACTTTTATGCTCATAATTTTTTATCCCCTGTCTTACCTTCAAGTTCTCCGTTTTTTATCTTCTCGCACACGAGATTATTTGCCCGTAGAAGTTCATCATAAGATGTTCCTGCATCAATCCACCAATCAAGCAGAAGGCATTCCATCGTTTTTTCCTCAACATATTTATTATTAAGATCAGTAACTTCCAGCTCTCCTCTTGTTGATGGAGTAAGTGCTCTGATAAATTCAAATACACGCTCATCATACATATAAATTCCTGTTTGGGCAATATTGGATTTGGGGTGTGTAGGCTTCTCCTCAATAGAAATAACTTTACCCGCTGCATCCTTTTCTACTACTCCATATTGTCCTGATTCAGTCGGCATCTCAACTCCGAATATCATGGCTCCTTTGTCTTTATTTTCAAAATCTTCTACAGATTTTTTTAAATTTTGTCCGAAAATATTGTCTCCCAAAAGGACGAGTATTTTTTCACCTTTTGCAAATTCTTCAGCAAGCATAATTGCATCTGAAATTCCGCCTTTTGGATTTTTTTGAACTGCATAGTAAAGCTTTAATCCAAACTCCTCACCTGAGCCGAGTAAGTTGGCAAAATGACCTGAATGGTCAGGACTGGATGTAAGAAGAACTTCCTTAATACCGGCTCTTTGCATCGCTTCCAACGAATAATAAATCATCGGCTTATTATAAACGGGAAGCAGATGTTTATTGGTGATAAGAGTTAAGGGCCGAAGCCTGGTTGCAAGTCCTCCCGCTAATATAACACCTTTCATAATTATTTAAAAAGAATTAATGAGACAACTAGTCCCAAACATCCCATTAAGGCATATTCTACCACAATTTTTGCATTCAGATCATGATCGCGGTAATGATGCGCTACGGCAAATATAAAATAGAAAACTGTCGTTGCCAATATCGCTTCGTATTGTAATTGTTTACTGCCTTTTGCCAAAACCACAACGATCAAACCCAATATCTGAACAAATCCAAACAAAATATAATATCTTATATGTTTTTTAAAATTTTGTATCATTATAAAATTGCTCCCGTCCCGATTATTATAGCAGCCAGAAGAAGAATTGATAGAAAAATAATATGATCCAGATTGTGAGCAGTGGCTTGTACGATTTTTTTCCGCTCGATTATTATTAAATCCGCTATAAGAACTATTATTATTACCCCCAGAAGAATAAATGCCAGATTGCGGGTTGTTGACTTACTGTCAACCAGCGGCTTATTAACAGCTGCTGCAATTTCAGGTTTGGAAGTTGGCTGTATTTCGGATGGCGTTGGATGTATAGGATTGGGCGATGGATTTATTGCCTCAATAGGTTCTGAAGTTTTTTCCGAAGTTTTTTTCTCGGCAAGATATTTACTTCCAAATTCCTCAACGACAAGAACAGTATCCGATCCGGTAAGAGAGCCTGAAACAACTGCAAATCCTATATCATTATAATGTGGCGAGAGCATGTTTTCTCGGTGCGATGGACTAGCCATCCAAGCGTTGATAACATCCGGTGCCGAATTATATCCCCTTGCCAAATTCTCTCCTGCATAAAGATATTCATACCCTGCATTTTTTATAAAGTACCACGGTGTCGTGCCATCAGGCGCAACGTGCGCCCAAAAATTCTTCTCAAGCATATACTTTGCTTTGTCAGCTGCTGCGAGTTTTAGCTCGTTGTTCATAACAAGAGGAGCAAGTCCTGCCTCAGCCCGCTTCTGATTGGTAAGCTGCAACAGATCTTCGATTGAAACATTTACAGACGTCCCGAGTACAGAGGGATAATTCCGCTGGAGTCTTGGCTGAATAAATGCCAAGCATAATAAAAACACGACGATAATTGAAAGACTTGTGTGGTGAAGAATTTTGGGACGGTGATTGTTGGTTTGATGAGGCGTAAAAAAATGGCGAAGAAAATCCTTCATAAAATTAGTATATATGTAAAAATTGTATTTTGACAACAATCAAATCAGAAGCTATAATCACCTTTATGTCTACAGAAAGTACACCAACTGTAATCGATATTAATAGTTTTAGGGCAAGGAGAACGGAAATCAGACCTGGAAAAAAAATTGATATATTTAATAGATCAAGAGTAATTCCATTAATTGAAGCGGGAAAAGAATTAGCTAGAACGAAAAAGCGCAGAGCACACATTGCTATGCGACACGGAGATGAGAAAGCAGCTATTAATATGAATGTCCGAAGAAATAATATACTTCTACATATTGCAAGAATTACCAGGCATAAGATAACAATGGAAAAGCCTAATCATATTCCGGTTTCAACATAATCCCAACCCTCTTCCCATTAATTGGAATCTTTAATAAAAACCCAATAGTATTGGCGATAGAAACTCCTACTCTCAAACCGGTAAACGATCCGGGGCCGGGATTTAATTTTATTTCACTTAAATCTTTCAGAGTTAATTTGTGCTTCTTTAAAATTGCCTCAATCATTGGGAGAGTGGCTTGTGCTTTGCGATAATCAATCACTTTTTTATTTTCAAACTTTTTCCCATCAATCTCCAAACCGATAATTATCTCCTTATTGCTTGAAGTATCAATGATTAGAATAATATTTTTTCTTTCTTTCATATTTATATTTATAACTATTCTTACGTTCTTAAGAAAGCTAGAATGATCAATCAGCCTGTTAAATCAACACTTATAGCACCTTCTCTCAATACTTTCCACGGCTCAACTGAACAGTCGATCACAGTAGATGCGTTCTTAACAGAACATTCACCTTGTAAAACAAAATCAACTAACTTTATTAGCTCGGGATCCAAATCTTCAAATTTATAGGGAGTTTGTTCCCCTGCGAAATTTGCGGATGTTCCGAGAACCGGTACTCCTACCTCATTAATAATTTTTAATATGTTTTCCTGATCGGGCATCCGAAGCCCCAACGTATCACCGCCGCCACGAACCAAACTGGGAATCAATCCGGTTTTGCAAGGCAAAACAATTGTCAGCGCTCCCGGCCAAAAGGGTTTGATTAATTTTTCTATCACTCCATCCGGAACTTCTTGCCAATACTCGTTTGCCATTTCAAGGCTTGAAACCAGAACTGGAGTTGCTTTTGTCTCCGGCCGCCTTCTAATTTTGAACAATCTTTGAACCGCTTTCTTATCATCGATCCGGCACCCAATGCCAAAAGCAGTATCGGTTGGGAATATCACAATTCCCCCATCATTAATGACTTTAATTGCTCGTTGAATATTATTTAGCACTATAATTACGGATTATACCAGACTGTTGCCAAATGTTTTAAAATGTGCAATACTTTATCTAATATGCCTGCTGAGGATAAAAAGTCAAATGCAAAAAGCCCGGAACCTGTTATGCGTAGCTTTAAAGATAGCAAATCCTCAACACCCGGGAAAATCGTAGTACTATTTATTGTTCTCATTGCCTTAGGCTTAGGAACCGGCTTTGCTCTTGCCAAATACTCAGCCAAAACAGGCAAAAACATTCCTCTTTTACCGACAAAGAATTCTACTGCAAAAGGGAAAGCATTTGGGTCGGATGATACAAAAACATTCAAAGATACCGCTGAGGGTCAACTGGCTGAAGGGGGAATAGAAGGAGAAGGACAGTACCACTTAGTCCGCCCTGGAGGGGATTCTCAAAATGTTTATGTTACTTCAGCAACAGTTGATCTGGGACAATTTATCGGCAAGAAAATCAAAGTATGGGGTCAGACCCAAACCGCGCAAACAGCAGGATGGCTTATGGATGTGGGTCGCGTAGAAGTACAATAAATTTTTCATCTTACATTTATCATTTCCCATTTATTTTACGACTAATAATTTTTAAATGGTAAATCAATGCTAAATGGAAACTGGAAAATGGAGAATTATTTATGATCAAACTTCAGAACATTACCAAATCCTTCCCGACCGGTAGCACTGCTTTGGATGATATTTCATTTTCAGTAGACAAAGGAGAGTTTGTTTTTGTTGTAGGACCATCGGGATCCGGCAAGACTACACTATTCCGCTTGATTACCCGGGAAATGACCCCAACAAGCGGTAGTATTCATATCGGGGAATGGGATATCGTAAATCTTTCCAAAAAACATATCCCGCATCTGAGAAAAAGCATAGGTGTTATTTTCCAGGATCTGAAATTATTAAAAGACAGGACGATATTTGAGAATATATTGCTCCCCCTGGAAGTAGCGCATGCTGATGAAAAAAAGGCAAAGCAAAGAATTGAGGAGATTCTTGAGCAGGTTGGTATTCTTGAACACAAAGATAAATTCCCGATCCAACTCTCGGGCGGAGAACTTCAAAGAGCAGCAATTGCAAGAGCTCTCGCCTTCTCACCGGCAATCATATTGGCTGATGAGCCAACAGGGAATTTGGACACGACTACTTCATGGGAGATAGTTAAGCTGCTCCAAGACATTAATAAAAACGGCACCACGATAATAATGGCAACGCACAATACTGATATTGTAAATAGCCTTTTAAAACGGGTTCTTGTTCTTGAAAAAGGAAAATTAGTTGGGGATAAGAAGAAAGAACAGAAAGAAGAAAAATGAAAACTATAAAGACTGCCTGGAAACAAATTAGACGTACTCCATATCAAGCCCTCACCGCTGTATTTATAATGATGCTTACTTTTCTTTCAATCTCCGTATTCTCATTTATTGTCTTTGGCTCATCTGTCGTAATAAAATATTTTGAGTCAAAGCCACAAGTAACAGCATTTTTCAAAGACGAGGCCAAACCTGAAGAAATAAATCAACTGGAAAATAATCTAAAGCAAACAGGAAAAATAGCTTCTGTCCGGTTTGTATCCAAAAAAGAAGCGCTGCAAATTTACAAAGAACAAAATAAAAACGATCCGCTGCTTCTAGACCTTGTGACGGCGGACATATTGCCCTCGTCTCTTGAGATCTCAACACAGCAAATAGACGATCTTAACTCTGTATCTGATGCTCTAAAAGCCTCTCCGATTGTTTCTGAAGTTATTTACCAAAAAGATATCGTAGCAACTCTTAGTAAATGGACTAACGCGATAAGAATAATCGGAACTTCTATTATCGTTGTTTTGGCTCTTGTATCAATATTTATCATGATGATGGTGATTGGATTTAAAGTTTCTCTCAAAAGAGACGAGATTGAGATTATGAAGCTTTTGTCAGCAACTAATTGGTATATCCGTACACCGTTTATGTTTGAGGGAATTTTTTATGGCGCGGTTGGGACATTGCTCGGCTGGCTTATTGCGTCAGCCGGCCTATTGTATTCGACGCCTTACCTTGAGACATTCCTCAAAGGCATTCCCCTTTTGCCGGTATCTCCTGTATTTTTACTGGGCCTTCTTGCGGCCGAGCTCATTATTGCAATCGGCTTGGGCGTTCTGGCAAGCTTCCTTGCGGTTCTTCGGTACTTAAAGTAAAATTTAATAAGGTCTACTAAATTAAATATGAAAAATCAAAAATCTTTTATCAAACATTTTTTGTCTTCGATCCAAATTGCTGTATGCTATTTATTATTAATTATCAGTTTGACTCCTAGCGTTTTAGTGTATGCTCAAACAACTACTCCCGCACCTACTACCGACAATACTCAAAAAGCTACAGACCTAAATAAAAAGATCCAAGATCTGGAGGGCAAAATCTCAGATCTAAAATCTCAGGAAGGTTCCCTAGCTTCACAAATTGGTGTGTTTGATAGTCAAATTAAGCTAACAGAATACCGTATCAATGCAAACCAGCAGGAAATTCAGACACTTACCAAAAACATCGGCACGGCGGGTGGAAAAATGAAAAATCTCGAAAGCTCGTTAAGCGATGTAAGCAAAGTGCTGATAAATAGAATTGTTGCAACATACGAAGTGGGCGGGGTTGCAGCGATCCACGTCCTTGCTTCATCCAATGACATATCCGATCTTTTCGCCCGGGCGAACTACCTCCGTCTTGTTCAGGCGCATGACAAAAGGCTCATGTACAATGCCCAGCAGGCAAAAAACGATTATGCTAATCAAAAAAACATACTGGAGGATAAAAAAACTAAAATAGAAACTCTTAAAACACAGCTTGAGTCTTACAATAAAGAACTGGATCAGCAAAAAGATTCCAAACAAAAATTGCTTTCCGAAACCCAGGGTAGTGAGGGGAACTATCAGGCGATTCTCGCTGCAACAAAAGCTCAATTGGCAGGCTTCTCCAACTTTACGGCAAGTCAAGGCGGCGCATCACTGCTTTCAGGTCAGACAACTTGTGATGATTGGGGCTGCTACTACAATCAAAGGGACAGCCAATGGGGCGGAAATGCTCTCAACGGTACGCCTTACACACTTGCAAGTGACGGATGTTTGGTAACGTCTATGGCGATGGTTTATACACATTACGGGCACAAGGGCGTAACTCCACAGTCAATAAATTCTGTCTCAAGCAATTTTAGCGGAATACCTGCAGCTCTGTTAAAGTTCAGTATTTCCGCAAATGGCATTTCGTCACAACGCGGAAGCGCCGATATTGACTCGACTCTTGCAAGCGGAAATCCGGTGGTTGTAGGCATTTCATATGACGGGGGGTCCTACCCTGATCACTTTGTTGTCTTTGTGAGCGGATCTGGAGGCAATTACACGATGAATGATCCATTTACTCCCAACGGACACAATATCTCTTTCCGGGGAAGATACCCATCTGTCCGGATAGTACAAAATTACAGAATAAGCTTCTAATTTCTCTTATTGTATATACCCAAGATTATGTCCTATTATTGATGCATGAGGACATTGCTAAAAACTAGCTTAATTTTTCTATTGATATTGCTTATTTTTACTCCAGCGCAGAAAGTTTTCGCTTCTGCTCCAAATATAGCTTCATATCCCGATGCGGCAAATATTAATGACAGCTTTACTATAAAAGCAGATATGGACGGTATTTCAGAAAATGCCACATATCGGTTAAGAATTGTTTTGGCGTCTAGTGGTTCGACAAATTATTTTGGCTCAACTTATAACGGTACAGACTGGTATAATGGCACACCTTCACCTATTGATTATTCAAAGTTCTTAACAATTACAACCGATAATAGTGGATCCTGGAACGGAGAAGTAAATGGAAAAGTTGAATCATCTGACCCAAACTATAAAAACGCGGGTACAAGCAATTATGACTTGAAGATTGGGCGTTATACATCGTCTGGATCAAGTGCAACCTGGTCCAATGTAGTAAAAGTAAAATTAACCGCGCCCGAACCTACTCCAACTTCAGTTCCTACTAAAATTCCGACAAAAGTACCAACTCCGACAAAAGTACCAACTCCAACAAAAGTGCCAACCTCTTCCAAATCATCATCAAGCTCAACTCCTACAAAACCTACCACATCTATTTCGAATTCTGTAACAGTGGTCAATAAATCCGCAACGTCTAAATCTTTAGCATCATCCGCTAAATCAATTAATATCAGCAGTGTTCCTACTTCAGTTCTTGGGGTAAATTCTAAATCGGCAAATAAGGCAACCTCAACCTCTTCCAAGAATAAAAAAGTTCTGGTAGATAGCGCAAATAAAACAAACCTACCTGCAATCGCCATGTCCCTGGGCTCAATATTTCTTATCACCTGTGCTATACTTGTGTTCCGGAAAATAAAGAAGAATAATGAAGCAGATTCTAACACATAATTATTCAGAGACACAAGATTTGGGCTTCAATCTAGGAAAAAATTTAAAAAATGGGAAAGTCTTTGCTCTTTATGGAAATTTGGGCTCAGGCAAGACCACTTTTGTGCAGGGCTTAGCAAAAGGACTTGGGATAAAACAAAAAATTATATCCCCAACTTTTATAATAGTTCGCAAGTATGCAATTCCTAAATCTTTAATCCCTGCCTTGCCGGCAGGCAGGTTCAATCTTAAATCTTTCTATCACATCGACCTGTATAGAATAGAAAATGAAACAGGTATTAAAGGACTAGGATTAGAAGAAATATTAAATGATGACTCAAATGTCGTCGCAATCGAATGGCCTGAGAAACTTAAAAATTTGTTGCCTAAAAAAAGAACAAATTTATTTTTTGAATACTTGGATAATGATTTAAGGAAAATAGAAATAAAATGAAAAAACAAGAACTTATCCGAAATTTTGCAATAATTGCCCATGTGGATCATGGTAAATCGACGCTGTCTGACAGAATGCTGGAAATCACAGGCACAATCGCCAAAGACAAACTACAGGAACAATTTCTCGACCAAAATGTAATAAGTAGAAAACGCGGTATTACTATCAAGCTTGCCCCCGTTAAAATGAACTATACGCTAGGCAATATAGGCTATACGCTAAACTTGATCGACACACCGGGACACGTTGACTTCTCCTATGAGGTCTCACGCACTCTTGCTGCTTGTGAGGGAGCAGTGCTGTTGGTTGATGCGACGCAAGGGATTCAAGCGCAGACCGTCGCCCATTACCGTGTTGCCAAAAAATTGGGCCTTATGATGATTCCCGTACTTAACAAGATAGATCTCCCCAACGCAGAAGTTGAAATCATAACAAAAGAATTAATAGAATTTGGTTTTGATAGAGAAGAAATAATCTCTATTTCTGCAAAAACAGGTGAGAACGTCAAAGAACTTTTAAATAAAATTGTTGATAAAATCTCACCGCCCAAAGGCGATGAAAATGCGCCGCTACGTGCCCTTATTTTTGATGCTGTCTATGACGAGTATAGAGGAGTTATCACATACGTCAGAATTGTCGATGGAAAAGTAAAAAAAGGAGACCATATCCAGTTTTACCAAAACGGTGTCAAAACAGATGTCACGGAAACAGGGATATTTACTCCTTTTCTAAAAGAATCTATTAGCTTGGAAACAGGTGAGATAGGATATGTCGTTGGAGGGCTAAAAGATATAAGGATTGCCCGGGTCGGAGACACTATAATTCCGGCTGATGCGGCTTTGGATCCTTTAGAGGGGTATACGACTCCCCAATCAATGGTATTTTTTGGTCTATATCCAAAAGTTTCTGATGAATTTGCAAATCTCCGCGACGGCTTGGGCAAACTAACACTTAACGACACAGCACTTACCTATACAGAAGAATATTCTGCTTATCTAGGATCTGGATTCAGGGTTGGGTTTTTGGGACTTTTGCACGCAGATATTGTCAAAGAGCGGCTTATGGAAGAGTTCGGACTAGACCTATTGCTGACAATGCCGCAAGTTCTTTATGAGAAAAAGGATGACGGAGAAATCTATGAGCCCTTTATGCTGCTCAATGTTTTTGCACCATCGCAATATGTTGGCGGAATCATGTCTGTCGCGCAAAAGAAAAAAGGGACTCTTTTGGACATCAAATATCACGAGGGTTATGCAGTCCTGACGTATGAGATGCCTTACTCAATGTTCATTAGAGGACTAAGCGGTGATATCAAGTCAGTTACAGCAGGATTTGGGAGTATTGATTACGAACTGTCAGATTATAAAAAGGCAGATCTAGTAAAGCTTGATATTATGATTAACGGCAATCCTATTGATGTGTTGTCAGAACTCGTCTACAAAGATGAGGCTATATATGTAGCACGGATTAAAACAGCCAAGCTAAAAGATTCCCTCGATAGAGCTCAATTCAAGCAAATTATTCAGGCAACTGTAAATAATGAGATTGTAGCGCGGGAAGAAATTTCCCCATACCGGAAAGATGTTCTCTCCAAGATGTCCGGTGGAGATGTAACCCGGAAAAACAAGCTTCTTGATAAACAAAAAAAGGGCAAGAAGAAAATGATATCGACAGGAAAAGTACAACTCTCCCAAGACGCCCTCTTCTCAATGATCACCGATAATTAAATGTGAGAAATGTAAGCAATTATAAATTTACAACCCCAGATAAATCTCTACTAATTAGTGAGATTAGCAAAATTACTAAGCAAATAGCGGAGATGGTTTACTCTCTTCCAAATACGTCTATTAAAATCCCAAACTCTAAGTGGACTGTCGGAGATGCTGCAGCTCATCTAGTTATTAGCCAGCAATTGGCCAAAGATCTTCTAAAAGGAGTAAAAAGTCCTTACGGGGATGGAAAAATTAATGCTTTTGCTGAAGTTAATGATAAATTATTACTTAAATTTACAAATAGAAATGGCAAATCGCTTGCAGATCAGTTCAAGGAAAATACACAATCTTTTCTTGATGAATCAAAAGCTCTTCCTGCTTCGCATTCTCTTCAAACTCATTTCGGTGCTATGGATTTAATAGACTTATTGAGATACTGCTTAACTCATTTATTGATGCATAGTAGTGATATAGCAATAGCTTTGAAAAAACCTATTCCGGTCAATTCCAAACGTGTTGAATTGATTCTTCCTTTTTTCAAAAATGGGATGGTGAAAAGATATGATAAAGAAAAAGCTAAAGAAATTAACCTAAGTATAGATATGAATATAAAAAACGTTTCAAGATTCACTATTGCATGTCATCAAGGGAATGTAACTGTCGAAAATAAAATACCAGAATCTGTTGATTGCCATATTTTAGTTGATCCGGTGATTTTTTTCCTCGTGGCAACAGGGATTGTTCCACTGTGGAAACCGTTGCTTAAAGGAAAAATTATTGTTTGGGGTCAAAAACCATGGCTTACTCTTAAGCTAAAAACTCTTTTCCCAAATCCATAAATTGAGATTTCAACAATTAAGCTTCCAGCAAAACTTTAGAGGAAGAAGAAGAGAAAACCTCCACCAACAATGAATGTGAGTATTACAGCCCCTATTCCTATGGCCACATCGCTTGCTCCCGTTGGCGCAATTGTTGGAGTCGGAAGTGCTGGGCTTCCACTCGCTGTCACCGTTACTGTCTGCTTGCAGCTTGCTGAATCACTTACTCCTCCTTTATCATCAGTCACAAGGGCTTGCGCCGTGAACGTTCCTGCTGCGCTATAGCTATGTGGGGATGTCACGTTAGTTGCTGCCGTACCAATTCCGCCTCCAGTAGTGACATCGCTTACTTGTCCATCGCCATAATTAAAAGTTACTTTATTTATGGTACCATCCGCATCCGTGCCATTGGCAGTAAATGTAACAGCTAGGGGCGCGTTGCCTGTTGATTTATCAAGAGCAAGGCTGGTACAAATCGGTGCTTGATTTGCAGAAGGTGGCGCTACTACTGTAGTGGGTACGGATGTGGGTACGGGTGTAGGTAAGGATGTTGGGATAACTGAGGGCACCTCCGTCGGAGTCACCGCAGCCGTCGGAACAACCTCAGTCGGCACAGGAACTGTTGGGCTAATTACTGCTGCTGGTCCGCCTATCACAATAGTTGCTGGAGTTGCTGATGACAATACATTTTCAGATGCCTGATCGTTGGAACCGATTGAAAGAACCTGTGTGGTTGCGCCGTAGGAAACGAGAGTCGGAGTACCAGGCGGTGTACTTTTAAGCGCCTTGAAGGTAACAGTTGCTGCTTTTACCTTCGTCTGGATTGATTTTGTAGGATCCGGACCCACGGACAATGTTACAGCAATTTTACCGGGTGTAAAAATTGGTCCTTCAAGAACTGATGGAAATACTGTAGCATTCTGCACAAACGCACTAGGTGAGGCAGTTGCCAGCTTGTCAGGATCATACTGAATTTCAAGCTTTACAAAAGAAACAAGATTTTTCCCGGGATCAACTGTAATCTCAAGCGGGATTGAATCTCCTACGTTTTTTGTTATTGGGGCACTCGCTGATGATTCAGGCAAGAATGACACGTTTGTAGATTTTTCAGCGTGTGACCTTGTCTCTTGCTGCTTCTGGACCAGATATATCGTAACCGGTATCCCGATAAGGAGTACCGCTATAAATCCAAAAATAAAGATCTTTCTGCCACCCAATCTGTGCATATTTTAATCGTATATAAGAATTGTGGGGCTGTCAAGCATTAAACACATAATACTTTGCCTCAAACACAGATCATAATTTTTGCTACAATATATAAACATGAAAATACTTGTCACAGGAGGCGCCGGATATATTGGAAGTTTTATGGTAAAAAGACTTCTTGAGGAGAATTATGAGGTAATTGTTGCTGACAGTCTGGAACGGGGACATAAAGAGTCCGTTGATAATAGAGCCAAACTAACTATTGGTAATTTGCATGATGAAAATTATCTTAAAGAACTTTTTTCAAAAAATAATTTTGACGGTATAATCCACTTCGCAGGCTATATATCTATGGGCGAATCAATGGAAAAACCTGAATTGTATTTTGAAAATAACTTTGTAACCTCTTTAAAGCTTATGGAACATGCCAATTTAAATAATGTTAAAAAAATTATTTTTTCATCAACAGCGGGTGTTTATGGAAATCCTGTTAGTACCCCAATCAATGAGGATCACCAAAAAAATCCGGAAAATCCATATGGTGAGAGTAAGCTGCAGGTTGAGAGAATACTTTCGTGGTATCAAAAAATTTATGGACTAAGTTTTGTAGCTCTCCGTTATTTCAACGCCTGCGGCGCATCCCTTGATGGACTTTTGGGTGAAAATCATAATCCCGAGACACATATAATTCCAAATGCGATGAGAGCAGCGCTTAAAAATGAATCCTTTAGTCTTTTTGGGGCAGATTACAAAACTCCTGATGGAACTTGTGTCAGAGACTATATTCATGTCCTCGACCTGGTAGAGGCTCATATATTGGCTTTAAAAAAACTTTATGATGTGGAAGGCGGATTTTATTATAATGTCGGAGCAGGAAAAGGATATTCCAATAAAGAAGTTTTGGCACTGATAAAAAAAGTCTCAGGAATTGATTTTCCCGTCAAGATAACAGACAGAAGACAGGGGGATGCAGATATTCTCGTTGCTGACAATACAAGAATAACAAAAGATCTGGGTTTTGAACCGCAATATTCAGATCTTGAAACAATCGTAAAAACCGCTTGGAACTGGCACAAATCGCAAAGCGATTTGAAACCTAAAACTTAAAATATAAAATGTAAAAGAAATATAAATATGGATGATAAATATGAAAAATTACCAATATTTAAAGATGCTCATGTATTAGTTCTGCAGATCTACAAGTTAACTAAATCGTTCCCGCCGGATGAAAAATACGGAATAACAAGTCAGATTAGACGATCCTCCTCTTCTGTTGTTGCAAATATTATTGAAGGAAATGCGCGCGGGTACAGAAAAGAATTTATCAACTTCCTTTTAATAGCAACTGGATCTCTTGAAGAAACAAAGTATTTTTTACTTTTATCACGGGACCTGGGTTATATTTCTGAAATTGAATATACAAATTCCCATAAGCAAACAGAGAACGTCGGCAAACAATTAAACGGATTAATAAAATATTTGCGGGCGAATAATAGCGTAAAATCTTTATAAGTTTTAAGTTTTATAATTTAAGTTTTAAATGAAAATTGCAATTGATGTAACACCGCTAAATGACAACCGCCTATTAAGCCATCGGGTACGAGGCACAGGGTTTTATATACAAAATCTTAACAAATCATTATTAGAATTTTTCCCAGAAAATGAATATACTTTTTTTTCGCGGGGCGAAAAACTTGATAAAGATATTGAGCTTGTGCATTATCCTTATTTCGAACCGTTTTTTTTGACACTTCCCTTTTCTGAAAAATATAAAAGAGTTGTCACAGTTCATGATCTGACTCCCCTGGTATTTCCGGAGCATTTTCCATCCGGCATAAAAGGCAAAATTAAATGGCAAATTCAAAAATCAAATTTGTTAAAATCCAATATTGTTTTGACTGACTCACATTCTTCAAAAAAAGATATCAACAAATATGCAGGTATTGTTGCTGAAAAAATTGATGTCGCTTATCTGGCAGCAGGAGGTGAATTCCGTAAATTGGAAATTGGAAATTGGAAATTGGAAATTAGGGACAAGTACAAACTGCCGAAGCAGTTTATATTGTACGTTGGCGACGTTACGTGGAATAAAAATTTGCCAAGATTTATAAAAGCTGTAAGCGGAATTGATGTTCCGCTTGTATTGGTTGGGAAAACTTTGACCGAAACTAATTTTGATAAATTCAATTCTTGGAACCAGGATTTGCTGGAAACGCAAAAGTTGATTTCAGAAAATAATAAAATTACAGCGCTTGGTTTTGTCACAACCGACGACCTAGTCAGACTTTATAACAGTGCTTCAGTTTTTGTAATGCCAAGCCTTTATGAAGGTTTTGGTCTGCCGATTCTTGAAGCAATGCAATCAGGATGTCCCGTTATAACTTCTAGAGAGGGTTCACTTCCTGAGGTCGCAGGAGAAGCAGCGCATTATGTAGACGCATATAATACAAAATCTATCGCTGAGGGAATAAATGAAGTTTTTGAGAATTCCAAATTACAAACTAAGCTTTCAGAAAAGGGCTTAGATCAAGCCAAAAAATTTACGTGGAAAAATACAGCTGAAAAAACGATTGAAGTATATAAGAGAGTTGTAAATATATGAAACACAAAGCCCAAGAATTTTTGAAACATCCACTTATTTACGGCAGCAGCATTGTGGTTATTGGTGGTCTAGTAGCTAATTTTATTAACTTTCTTTTCAATCTCTTCATGAGCCGGAATCTAATCGTTTCAGACTACGGCACACTTGCAAGCATAGTATCCCTGATCGGATTTCCTACCCTTATTCTGACCGCCTTAACTCCCCTTGTTGTAAGCTTTGCAGGAGAATATTTTGTCAAAGGTCAGTTAGCTCAAATCCGTGGACTTTATTTAAAAGTACTAAAGTTCTTATTTGCGCTAGGAATATTGGTTTTTTTAAGTTTTATTTTTTTTCTTCCTTCCATATCTTCATTTTTTCATATTAATAATAGGCTAATTTTGTTACTTGCTGATTTTATGATTTTTTTGGCTTTTATGGGAATCTTGAATCTGGCTCTTCTTCAGGCCAAATTGGCTTTCGGATACCAACTATTTCTAAGTCTATTAGGTGCGGTAGTCAAACTTATTCTTGGGATATTGCTTGTGTTTGCCGGGTTTTCTGTTACAGGCGCTGTTTGGGCGATGGCAATCTCGGGTTTTGTTTTATATATATTTAGTTTTTATCCGATTAAATTTATTTTTGATAAAAAATTAATCTCTGACTCAATAATAAATACAAAGGAATTATTTAAATACGGAGTCCCCTCAGCTCTAACTCTACTTGGCCTGACATCCTTTATATCGAGTGACGTTGTTTTGGTAAAGCATTTTTTTAATCCTCACACTGCCGGAATTTACGCGGGTTTATCGCTTCTGGGAAAAGTTATTTTTTATATTACGGCTCCTATTATGGGCGTAATGTTTCCATTGATAGTTCAAAAGCATGGTAAAAATGAAAATTTTAATAACACCTTTATACTCTCCCTATTATTAGTTCTCATTCCTTCAATAATGATCACAGCAGTTTATTTCTTATTTCCAAGTTTCTCTATATTATTTTTTCTGAAAAAATCAGAATATTTAATTATGGTCCCATATCTGGGATTTTTTGGAATATTTATGTCTTTATATTGTCTTTTGCATATCACGGCGAGTTTTTATCTATCAATTAAAAAAACAAGTGTTTACATTCCTATAATTTTAGGCGCAGTAATGCAAATAATTCTTATTACTTTTTATCATCAGACATTTAATGAAATTATTGTTATATCAATCATAATCACATTTTTACTTGTGCTTGGTCTTTTGCTATACTATCCGCATGCAGCGAAAAAAAGATTTTAAAATAAAACTTCTGTCTGTTGTTATCCCGTCTTTCAGGCAAGAGAAAACAATTCTCAAAGATATCAAAAATATTCAAAAAGCTCTTGATACTCTTTCATGTAAATACGAAATAATCGTTGTAATTGATGGCATGGTGGATGATACCTATAAAAACCTTAAAAGGTTTAAAAATCTGTCGACAGCAAAGACAGTAAGAATAATTTCTTACGAAAAGAATCAGGGCAAAGGTCATGCTGTAAGGATTGGGATGCTAAAAGCCCGAGGTGATGTAATAGGCTTTATGGATGCAGGGATGGATATTCATCCGACAGGTTTTAATATGCTTCTTAATCATATGGAATGGTACAACGCGGATGTAATTGTAGGCTCCAAACTTCACCCCGTATCCAAGGTTAATTATCCTATTTATAGAAAAATTTTATCCTGGGGATACAGACTTGTGACAAAAGCATTATTTGGATTTAAAGTACGCGACACTCAGGTAGGGCTTAAGTTTTTCAAAAAAAAAGTTGTAAAAGATGTATTGCCGAGGTTACTTGTAAAAACATATGCATTTGATATAGAAATACTTGCTGTGTCCTATCTTCTCGGTTATAAAAAAATCTATGAGGCACCCGTTAAAATAAGCTTTAAAGCAGGCAGTATCAAAAAAAGTATAATGTGGAAAATTATTTTTTTTATGCTGTGGGATACCGCAGCAGTGTTCTATAGAATTAAGATTCTTAACTATTATAAATATAAAAGATCTTCCAAAAGAAAGGCTCTGAATAAATTTAGGATTAATACTGCCTCCTGATGAAAATTCTGGTACTAAATTGGCGCGATATCAAGAATCCGGCGGGCGGCGGTGCCGAGATACTCACCCATGAATTAGCAAAAGGATGGATTAAGACGGGGCATACCGTAACAATATTTAGCTCTAGCTTTAAACATTCAATATCTGAAGAGACAATAGATGATGTAAGTTTTGTAAGAAAAGGGCAGTGGTGGAATGTACACTTACTTGCATTTTTTTACTATCTAAGTCATCACAAAAATGTAGATATTATTATTGACGAAGTCCATTGGTTTCCTTTTTTCAGTGCTCTCTACGCTAGAAAAAAAACGATAGCGCTTACTTGTGAGGTTGCAAATGTCCTTTTTTTCACACTTTTCCCCTATCCTATTGCTCTTATTTGCCGGGGGATTGAAAAAATATATTTATACCTTTACAAAAATGTTCCGACTATGGCTATTTCGGAATCAACGAAAAAAGATTTAATTAAAGAGGGTGTTAATAGTAAATCAATAACCGTAATACGGATGGGTTTGACGCTACCCAAGAATTTAAAAAAATATAAAAAAGAAAAAAATTCAACTTTTATTTATTTGGCAAGAATAAACAAGCAGAAAGGAATATTCGACGCAATTGATGCATTCGCGAAAATAAATAATGAGATTAAGAGCAGTATGTTATGGATTGTTGGATCAGGGGAGGAAGAATTTGTAAAACAAGTCAGGAGGAAAGTTGAAAAACTTAGCTTATCCTCATCAGTAAAATTTTTCGGGTATGTAGAAGATAAGAAAAAATTTGAGCTTTTGGCAAAAGCGCATATTCTTCTCATCCCCTCAGCCCACGAAGGCTGGGGCCTGACAGTCGCCGAAGCTGCAAGCCAAATGACTCCATCGATCGCGTATAATGTCCCAGGACTTAAGGACACAGTCATAAATGACAGTACTGGGATCATTGTTAAGAACAATAATCCTAAAGAGTTGGCTAAAGAAACAATAGTGCTTATTAATGATGAAAATAAATATAAAAAGTTTCAAAAAAATGGCTTTGGCATGGCAAAAAAAATGAATTGGAACAACACCACAAAAATAGCTTTAAAAGTATTAAAATCTCAAGGTAAATAGCATCAGAGTAATTTTCGTACGTATCGTGCTATCGCAAAACAGGAAGTTAATGCTGGAGAATCCATTCCGACTAAATTAATAAAATTGTTGTACTTATCATCTTTTTTTATAACAAAATCTGTATTTCCCTTCAACACTGCCATATTGCCCGTGTAATGTTTATTAATATCAGTGGGTTTTAAATTTGGAAAAAA
>JBBSGK010000012.1:0-28302 GCA_038254115.1 Candidatus Levyibacteriota bacterium
ATTTCATCAATTGTTGTTGAAACAACAGACCGGCTGACAAGAAATTTTAAAGATGTCCCAACAATTGATAAATGGATACTTGATGATGAAACACACCAAATCTATCTTGCAAAAGAAGGCTGTATCTTAGAAAAGAATTCCAGATCACACGAATGGTTTATGTGGAGAGTTAAAGTAGCAACTGCTGAATATTATGTCAGGCTTTTATCCGAAAACGTCAAAAAGGGACAAAAAGAAAAGATTGCTCAGGGCTGGCTCCCCTCAAAACCAAAGTTAGGTTACAAAAACCAAGATGTAAACGGTCATCTTATTCACGTCATTGATGAAACCTACGCTCCATTTGTTAAAAAAGCATTTCAACTCTACATAACCGGCGTCTACTCTGTCCAAAGACTTTCAGATCTGCTTTACAAAGAAGGACTCCGGACACGCATGGGCAACAAGTTAAACGTAGCAAGACTTTATGATATCTTAACCGACCCCTTCTACATCGGCGTAAACATCTGGAACAATAAAGAATACACCAACGCCAAACATGAACCTCTCGTATCAAAAGAAATATTCCAAAAAGTACAACAAAAATTAAAAAGTAAAACCACAACTCAATACCAAAAACACCGCTATCTTTTTCAAGGCTTAATCAGATGTGGAGAATGCGGATACTCAATTACTTGGGAAATACAAAAAGGAACCAACTACGGACATTGTACGAGGCATAAGCCATGCTCACAGAACAAATGGGTTAGAGAAAACGATTTGGAAGATCAGATACTGTTCGCATTGGAATTACTTGAGATAAAAAACAAAAGAATAATGGAGTGGATCAGGAAAGCACTTCATTACAGCAACGAGCAGGTGCTTACCTATCAAAACACAGCTTTTGATGAACTAAACAAAAGACTCAAAGCAGTAAATAAAAGACTAAGCAATCTTTATGACGATAAAGTAGATGGGGCAATTTCAAAAGAATTCTATACTCAAAAATCGGGAGAGTATAAAAGTGAACAAGCAGAAGTTAAGGGAACTATTGAAAAATACACTAATGCAGGCAATAAATTTAGAGACATGGGTATAACTTTATATGAAGTTTCCCAAAAAGCAAAAGAGTTCTTTCTTAAAAAAGCACCCGACAAGAAACGATTACTTCTAGGGCTGATATTTGCAAAGTTGGAGTTAAAAGATAGAGTTCTGACTTACGAATATACCAAAGCATTTAAGATGCTCTCAAAACTTGCAAAGATTACAAATGAAAGTTCGGAACTTGTTCAAAAAGAAGAAAATACAAAACAAACTTCCGAACTGAACGAAAAGATTGTTATATCAAGCCAAATACCTAATTTTGCGTTTCTCCATTCCGAAGTGCGGAGAGGGCGAGATTCGAACTCGCGGTAGGCTTGCACCCACAGATGTTTTCAAGACATCCGCACTAGACCACTATGCGACCTCTCCGAGGCTCAAGTATAACAAATTTCTTGACTTTTGTCTGTAACATGAGTTACATTAAAAGTGTGACTGCCTCAAAGCATAAACAACCGCCAGAGAAACACGAAAAATCTTCATCTGAACATGACGTCAGAACATTCTTGGAATGGCACGCACCCGGTAGACCCTTTAAGGAACACTCAAAAGAATATTTTGTAAACGGATCCTTAATAATGGTGGCGTTTGAAATTATTGTATTTATTGTTTTTAAAGATTTCTTCTTAATGGCTGCTATATTTTCACTCGTATTTGTTTGGTTTGCCCTATCCTTTGTCCCGCCCCATGATTTTTACTACAAAATTACCTCAGAGGGAATACGGGTAGAGGACTATTTTTTTCTATGGGATGAAATATACGATTTTTTCTTTATCAAGCATCATGGTCGCGATGTATTATATTTAACCACAAAAGATTATTATGCAGGTGAATTGAAAATTACGCTTGGGGATATCACTGCTGAACAAATCAAACCCATTCTTATTCCTTATCTCCCTTACCGTGAATACGTTAAACCTACTTTTATGGAAAAATCAGGCGATTGGATTTCAAAAAATTTTCCTCTTGAAAAAATTACCTCATAAAATATTCTTTAATTGCATGCCTGCGTTATATTAGGTAAAATACAAAAGCTGTTCCCGTAGCTCAGTTGGATAGAGCGTAACGTTGCGGACGTTAAGGCCGGTGGTTCGAATCCACTCGGGAACACATGCTTGGAGGGTTCGCATAGTGGCCAATTGCGCGAGTTTCGAAAACTCGAGGAAGCAATTCCTACACAGGTTCGAATCCTGTACCCTCCGCAGCGTTAAAATTTATTAAAATATGACAATACGTCCAATTATCTCTTCTGATAAAAAGCAGTTTGATGCTGGGGTTAGTCACCCCCTCCAGGCTTACGAATGGGGGGAATTCCGTGAAAGAACAGGAGTAAAAGTAGTAAGGCGGGGATTTTATAAAGATAATAAATTAGCATCAGGATTTCAGCTAACTATTCACAAGATTCCACATACTCCTTTTACAATCGGATATCTACCAAAAGGAAATTTACCGACAAGAGAATTATTGGTGGAGCTTAAAAAAATCGGGAAAGAAGAGAAATGCATATTGATTCAATTAGAACCAAATGTGGTTAGAATTAAGAATCTCCATTCGGCAAGCTCAGGACAAGAAGAAGTAAGAATTAAGGGTTTGGTTGAGGCGGCTCATCCATTATTTACGCGGTTTAATTTTGTTTTGGATATTACAAAGTCAGAGGAAGAACTACTGAAAAATATGCATCAGAAGGCAAGATATAATATAAAAGTCGCACAAAAAAATGGCGTGGAAGTAATTGAGGACAATTCTGAAAAAGCTTTTGAGGCATATTTAGAGTTGACAAAAGAAACAACAGAAAGACAAAAATTCTATGCTCACACACAAGGTTATCACAAAAAAATGTGGGAGACCTTAAAAAGTGAAAGTTTGGATAAGAACAAATTAAGCGCGCATTTATTGACCGCTAAATATAAGAACAAAGTTTTAACAGCTTGGATTTTGTTTGTCTTTAAAGACACACTTTATTATCCATATGGCGCATCAAGCAGTGAAAATAGGGAAGTAATGAGCAGTAATTTAGAAATGTGGGAGGCGATAAGATATGGGAAAAAGTTGGGTCTTAAAAAATTTGATATGTGGGGAGCAATGGGGCCGGATCCTGACAAAAAAGATCCATGGTATGGATTCCACAGTTTTAAAGAAAAGTACGGACCAGATCATGTTGAATATGTTGGTAGTTATGATTTGGTAATTAATCCCGCCTTGTATCAACTCTACAAAGTAGCGGACAAGATCCGCTGGATCATGTTAAGATTAAAAAAGTGAAAACAAAACGCTTTTTACCAATCTTAATACTGATATTAATTTTCTTAATTTTTAAATTAACAAATCTGGGCATCAGACTTTCTGACAGCAATATTTATTTCTACACAGGATATCAACTTCTCCAGGGAAAAGTTTTATATAAAGATATTTTCTTTACCAATTTTCCTCTACTTCCATATATTTCCTCACTCTACTTTTTATTAACTGCGGGAAATTTAAATTTATTTTTTTTAACTCCGGCAATAGAAGTATGCAGCGTTTCATTTATAATCTATTTAATTACCTACAAAAAAAATAAAGAAGTTTTTCCTGCACTTATCAGCTCTTTATTATATCTTTTTTCTTTTATTATTTTATCAACCTCTGATCATCAATCAGGTGTTTTTATAGCATCATTATTTTCAATTATCGGTTACTATTTTTATCTAAATAAAAAATATTTTTTTGCAGGAATATTTGTATCTCTAATGTTTTTGACAAAGGCATATTTTCTGCCAATCGGCTTGACATTTTTAGCAGTATTTTCTTGGGAAAAGAATATAAAAAAATCATTGCCTTTTTTTCTTGGTGCAGTTATTGCTGGAATTATTATAATGCTCCCAACTATTATATTTGCGTTTCCGGATTTTATAAAAGATGTTTTCACATATTCAATAACACGCTCCCAGGGAGTTGAAAAAAGCGCAATCGCATGGTTTTTTATAACTCACGACTTTCCACTATTTGTTCTTCTTTTGTCGAACATTTTTATGATAAAAAAATATAAATTCTTTGGTCTACTTTCTATTTTTGGAATTATATTTTTTCTTTTCTATAAAGATGTTTATTTTCTTTATTTAAATTTCCTAGTACCTTTTCTCGCTCTTTCTTATCCAGAATTTTACAAAACAGTAAATAAAAATTTCGGAATTCAAAAATTTATTATACCAACTGTTTTATTCTGTTTTATGTTTTATAGTTTTGTAACATACGCAGCAGGATTTAGAAATCTGCAAAAAATAAATCCGGATCAGGCAGTTACAATAATTAAAAAGGAGCACCCTAAATCTTTGTATGGAGCAAATGATATAACACCCTCATTATCTTATTTAAGCGGTACTATGCTTCTGAATGATGTAATTGATACAAATGCCAATATCTATAGGAAAGGATTTCTTAATAGTAAAAAATTAACAACAGATGCTATTAACCAAAAATCTATCTTGGTAACACACGGCGCATATTATCCTGAAAGCGGTGTTAACCAGGAAGTAACAGATGAAATTTTTGATAAAGAACTAGTTAAAAAATCATGTAAATTGATTGGAAGTTTTCCGGTCCAGACAGAAGGTCCAGAAAACCGCCTAAATCTTTTGAGGTGCTAAGGTGTTGACTATTTAGCGCCTGGAAGCCAAGCAACCTGCCAATCCTCAAATGTTATTGTAAATACAAATCCTTCTTTTATTTTAAACTCCTCAATAAATTCATTCAATAAAATACTGTATTTAGTTACATGTTCTTTTCTAATTTCATCCGGTTTTTTATCCGGTGTCTCGTACCTTTTTTTATTTGCACGAATTTCTATCTCTGCTGCAAATTTTGAAAAGAAATGGTCCCCAAAAGAAGAAGTAAAAACAGAAACTTTATCTTCGCCGGCATTATATATTTCCATGGATTCCTGACGAAGTTTTTCTATTAATAAATTAATGGTAGATTTATCTAGGATTTTTTCATTATAGTCTATTTTTATTAGAGGCATGGTAAGCTACTTATAGCAATATGAGAAATAGTTACAATGTCTATTTCTTCTTCGGGATTTCGAAGACGTAGACCTCGTTTTTTTTGTCGCTTGCGATCATTGGGAGATCGATTTTATAGACAAAAGTTACAATTCGTGTTCCCGACTTGAGTTCTTTGAGGAATTTAGGTTTCAATCTCGCCAGAGTTTTGGGAACAAGATACGCAAAGATAACAGTTGCGTTTGATAGATCAACGTCAAAAAAGTTTTTTCTCCTGACATCGATCCTATCTGAGACACCGTTTAAACTGATAAGTATTTTGGAAATTAATACGCGGGAAATATCAATTTCGACTCCGACTCCTTTTGCCCCCAATTTGGCAGCTGCAATAAGAGCTTGAGCGTCCCCTGATCCCAAATCATAAATAACATCCTTATTACTGATTTTGGCGACTCTGCACATGATCTCAGCGATTCTTTTTGTGGTTCTCCACCATGGAGACCAGGGACTATCAGGAGGCCAGATCATGGAGAGGAGAAATAGAAGCAGAAATAAAGTTATAGTGAATATAAAAAGAATAAGCATAAATTTAGATTTTAGGATAGATTACTTTTCCAATAATAGATTGTCTATCCAGCATACCAAATTTCCGGCTGTCTGTGCTTTCTTTTTTATTATCTCCTAAGACAAAATATTCTCCGTTTTCTATTTTGGAGATTCGCTTAATTAGGATTTTTCCATCCCGTGGATCCCGCACAGCAACAATACCCCCTTTTTTTGGCGGCTTTAATAAAAAACTAAGCTTATTGACCAGAACCGTATCGCCATATTTTAATGTGGGCGACATACTGTTTCCTGTGATATAATATTTAGAGATAGGAAATTTCATTTATCCCAGTATAGCAGTAAATTCGCTGCTAATAGGGAAAATTATTATAATCCATCTATGCAATCATATAAGTTATTGCAATGAGTGCAGAGAGAGTGCTTGATACTAGTGCATCCTTTAAAACTCCTCCCCCCGGAGGCAGTGATCTTTCCCTAAAAACTGAATTATCTGTAAGCATACCTAGAAGAGGAATACGCAGAAGATGGTCAAAGCCCCTAGCAAAACTTGCCGCATTTACAGTGGCAACAGGTATGGGCTTGGGTGGTGTAGTTGTCGGGGGCGCTGCAATAGCCGAAAAATCTCATCTTGTTTCCAGCGCAGAAGATGCGGTGTTTGGCCCGGGAAACGAGGGGAGGATCATATTGGATAAAGCAAGAAGTTATAATTTCGTTGGGATTGGTGATAGTCTTGCAGCGGGTGTGGGGGGGGAGCAGGAATCAATTGCAGGTATAAAAAGACCCAAATCTTGGATAGAACCACTGGTTGCTGATATTAATGAGCGATTTCCGGGAAAAGCGAATCATGAGTTTATTTCGAACCTAGCAAAATCAGGAAGCTCTGTGGCGGATTTGAATGAAAGATTGGAAGCGCAAATAAATGATCTTATACATATGCCAAATTTGGTATTGTGCATGTCTGCTGTAAATAAGGATGTCGAAGATTTTACAGAAATCATTCAGGAAGCAGGTAACCCATCATCAGCGGAAAAGTTGGAAATACTAAATGAGAGTATGTCTGGATACTCTGCTAGGTTGAAAGCCACAAGAAGAATACTCAGATCAATTCAAGAAGAGCGCAAGAAAGCTCTTGCAATTGAGCAAAGCAGTATGCAAGTTGTAAGCATAGGGTTGCCTAGAATGGATGAGGTAAAGCGAGTTAAGGAAGAAATAATAGATAAGCACGTAGTTAGTAAAGGTGAAGCTATAATCATAGCTGATCTTTTTAATCGTGTGCTCAGAGATGGGATGAGAGATGGTAATGATGAGGAAGGAGGCATCAATTATGCATATGTTGATTTAACAGGTCATGCAATCAAGCCTAAGTATATTTCCAATGATAATTTTCATCCCAACCAAGACGGATATAAAGTGATTGCAACGGATGGTGCTAAGGTAATTTATATGGCGACAGGTGAACAGGGATTGGTAGTGGGACTAAAGCCTGCAGCATAAAATGTAAACTCCACTTAAGTCTTTTTAGTTTTCTTGAAGATAATGTCGATTTCATCGATTAGATCCAAAAGCTTTTGGCCATCAACCGGGTCGACTGATTTTCTTGTTTGTCCCGCGGCTTTGGTGGCTTTCCAGAATAGGTCATGCAGATTTGGGAATTTTTCAAGATGTTCCGGTTTGAAATAATCAGTCCATAGAACCCAAAGGTGGTGTTTTACCAGTTCGGCTCTTTGTTCCTTAATAATTATTGCACGGGTTTTTTGGATGTCATCTAAATCTGCGTATTTTCCCATGATTTTAAAGACCGATTCCGCCTCAATCCTGGCTTGTGCGGGATCATAAACACCGCAGGGGAGGTCACAATGTGCATAAGCTGTCTTGGATGGGAGAATTTTTAGAAGTAATGAATAAAATACGTTTTTCAAGCCTGCTTATTTAATCACTAATTGTCTGTGAAATCAAGTCAGAATCAGGTAAGAGTTATTTAATGCCTGCCAATGTATTAGCCAATTTGTCAGCGCGGTTATTATTAACGTTATCCGCGTGTCCGGGTACTTTTTCATAATCAACAGTCAAACTGTTGGCAGATATTACGTCCTCAATCAGCTGGAATATTTCCCGGTTTTCCTTAATCCTGTCCGGAGATTTTTGTAAATTGTTCAGAGTAATCTGGCTGTCGGAGTATATCCTAACAGTTTTATGTTTCTCCTCAGCTGCCCACAAAAGGGCGTGATAGATAGCATATGCTTCGGCTGTGTTATTTGTTTGTTTTCCGATAACTTGGCCTGCTTTTTCTGTTTTGCCGGATACAAAAGCCCAAGCAGCGCGGGCATTTGCATAACCATTGCTGCTGCATGCTCCGTCTGTCCAAATGTGGGTGTCGTAATCATTTTCGTTTTTCGTTTTACTCAAAACGACACGGGACGAGAAAAGATCATTATTTACTACCTTAAATTTGTCGTCATGATAAAGCTTTTTACAGTTGGGGCAAAAATAATAAGCTGTATAATAATAAGATTTTTTAAGCTGCTCAGGAGTACGTCTTGTTTGTTTGACTACCAAGTTGGATCCGCAATTTCTACAAAGCAATTTTTCCATTCTTAACCTCAAGTGTTATTATATCACTTGGAGTGATGGATCTTTCAATGATTCTTATCACAATTTAATTAACAGATTTCTCAATTGGAGAGGTAAGGAATAGAAATTGTACTTGTTCCAAGATCCTATCTATGTTCCTCGCAGATTTAATTAGAGTTTATCCTCTTGTGAGTTTATTTTAACGGCACGGACAACACTGTGTTAAACGAAGATAAGATCATCTGGATTTTTCTTTCTATAAATAAAAGTAATTTTTTCATAAGTCACCCCCTTTTTAAATTTTGAGATAAGTTATAGGGTCATCTCTGAGCGTAATCGCACGGAGTATGATTTTCTATATCGCTTCAGATTGATTCCTATAACTTATCTCTTATTCCTGCCCCTGAATATCATTTGTGATTAAATATACTATAAAGTCTCCCTATAAGAATAAAAACAAAATATAGTAAAGAATTGGTAAGAGAAAAAAATTTTCTTGAAACAAAGAGATAGGAGGGAACAAGCAGTTGAATAAGCTATACGTTCATAACGTACAACATAGGGTTATGATCAGAGCTACCCTTATCTTTTACTATTTCTATAAATCTTATATTTATTTCGGGCATTGCCAGTCCATAATCTAATCTCCTTTTTATGATAAATGGACCAAAGGTATCCTCATATGTAGGCTTTGCTGTTCCATCATCACACCTAGGCATTGCACGGAAAAGGGTACGGACAAAAGGGAATCGGGGATCACCGTTTGCATCCATAAATGCTGCATCCAGATCTTCCAGTATGTCAGCAGCCCTTTTTACCTCTCTTAAGCGTTTGAATGGATTCTCAGTTGATATTGAAAGATGAGCTGTGCCTATGCGAAACGGTTCGTCTCTTCCGGGAATTTGTATTTGTCCGGTAAGAAGTAATGAGTACCCGTGTCTGTTCTTGTAATAATCCAGCCCACCTTTGCCCTCACTTAGCTTATTAATAATTTGACTGTCTTCTACAAAAGGATATCTGCTAAAAATTGCAATTCCATTACATACAGTTCTTTCTCCCGGCGGCTTTTCTTTATCTTTTTTATCAAACATATTGTAGTTCATCCAAGATTGAGATGTAAAAAGCATATCAGTAGTGTCTAAAAGCTTTGCAATTCTTCGTGCTTTTTTGTCTGCTTCTGTTTCATCTTCCTGGTCTTCCTTCTTCTTCATAAGATCTTTAATACCTACAGGTACTTCCTGCATGCATATAATGTGAATAGGTCCGTGCTCCAGCTCAATGCGGGTAATTGTGTCTGCAATTTGTTCGGGTGTTGAATTATGAAGAGCATTCCATTGTAGAATTCTAATCTGACCTGGGGATTTGCTTTCATTTGCCTGTGTGCGCTCTTCTTTAATTCTTAGCATGTCAGGAGTAGAGATTGGCTCCCGCGTCACGACAGAAAGACCTGATGGTGTTTGTTCATGACGTCGTCGGAACAACAGCTTCCTAGTTCTATTTCTAATTCGCTTCGGATCAAGTTCTATAGACATGGGTGTTATTATACTAAAAATTTCAGGAAAAGCCTATGGGCTTAGTCAAAATAGATAGAATGAACTTCTATGATAGAATGATCGTATGCAATATGTAGCTGATTTGCATTTACACTCCAAGTATTCCCGTGCTGTATCGCCTCAAATGACTCTTCCTGTTATGGCGCAATTTGCCCTCCGCAAAGGGCTTGATATCCTGACTGCCTCAGACTGGACACATACCGTATGGTTTAAGGAAATCCAAGCTAAATTGGAAGAGGCAGGACAGGGCGTATACGCCTTAAAAGATGCGATAGGAGACAAAGGGGACAGAAGGGACAAAAAAGATGTTTTGTTCATACTCTCAACTGAGATCTCAAGCATTTATAAACAAGGGGATAAATTGCGCAGAATCCACAATCTTGTTTTTGTTCCTGATTTTGCAACCGCAGAAAAGGTCATCAAAGAACTATTGAAAAGAGGATGTAATTTGTCAGCTGATGGGAGGCCGATTGTCGGTTTGTCATCAAGAAATTTATTGGAGTTAATTCTCTCAATTGATGAACGCTGTCTTCTGATTCCATGCCATGTCTGGACGCCGCATTTTGGTGTCTACGGATCAAAAAGCGGTTTTGACAGTCTGGAGGAAGCTTTTGGAGATCTATCGGAAAATGTTTATGGAATAGAAACTGGTATTTCATCTGATCCTGAGATGAATTGGAGAATTAGGGAGCTTTCTAACCGCTCAATTCTTTCTTTCTCAGATGCGCATAGCCCCGCAAATATGGCGCGTGAGGCAACTGCATTTGAGTTGGAAGCGCCGAGCTATGAAAATATAAGAAAAGCAATTATGAGAAAGGGGGGTGTGAAGAATCGTATTTCATATACAATCGAATTTTATCCTAAAGAGGGAAAATATCATTTTTCAGGACACCGCAACTGCAAAACATCACTCTCACCAGAGGAAGTGAAAGAAAAAGGAAATATTTGTCCTGTTTGCGGGCGGGTACTGACAGAAGGCGTTGCTCCCCGGATTGAGCAGCTTGGAGGAGCGGCTAATGCAGCTTTCTATAAAGAGAAGATAAGTGACGGTGGAATAAAATGGTACACAGATAAAACGCGTAATCACCCGCCATATGTAAAACTAGTGCGCCTTGAGCAGATTATCGCAGCAGGACTTGGTGTGACAACGGGAAGTCAAAAAGTACCTGAAATGTATGTAAAGTTGTGTACCAAATTCGGATCTGAGTTAAACATACTTCTCAAAACAGATTTGAAAGCAGTAGAAAAAGTAGCGGGGGAGCGAATTGCCCAATCTCTAAATAAAGTCAGACGCGGGGAAATTTCCATGAGCCCGGGATACGACGGTGAATACGGAAAAGTCAAGATTTGGAACCCGGAAGAAGAAGCAAAAAAGCCAGAAACACCGCAGTTAAGTTTGGATATTTAGAAGTTTGTGGTATATTGTTGATATGAAATTGATAGTAGGTCTTGGTAATCCGGGGGAGAAGTATGAGAACACCCGTCATAATCTTGGCTTTCAGGCTGTAGAGCATTTTCTCAAAGACACACAATCAGCAAAACACACAGTATGGTCCTCAAATAAAAAGTTGAAAAGCGATATCGCTACTTTGGAATTCAAATCCGAGAAAGTTATTTTGGCAAAGCCCCAGACTTATATGAACAATTCCGGAATGGCAGTGTCTCTTCTTCTTAAATACTACAAAATAGAGCCTGAGGAGTTATGGGTTGTTTATGATGAGTTGGATTTACCTGTTGGGTCTATGAAGATAAGGTTTGGCGGGGCTGCTGCCGGCCATCATGGAGTTGAGTCAGTTATGGAAAGCATAGGAACGGATAAATTTTGGCGTTTCAGGCTGGGAATAGGAGCCTCACATGACAAGACACACGTTATAAGTAAGCAGAATATTAAAAAGGCAAAAGAGTTTGTCTTGGGTGGATTTGGCACAACGGATCTTGGTAAAGTCCGTGAGCTTATAAAACATGGATCCAAGGCTCTTCAGACAGCACTGGATAAAGGGATCGAGACAGCAATGAACCGCTACAATACGAGATAGTTACGAGTGATAAATTAAATTAAAATTAACTTAGCGCCTAGCACTTGCAACTTATAACTATAAATATATATGCAATCGATAAAATCAGTTCTCAATAAATTTGACCCAGTAAAGGACAAATATGTTTCCCGCGAATTTCAGACTTTTGGCCTCAAATTGGCTGAAGAATTAGATGATTATAAACATAGGAGCCTTTATATGAAACTTGCCAAGACAGTCCATAGATCTATTTTGGAGCGGGCATTAAGTTTTTGTATTGACAGTAAAGCAGACAACAAAGGAGCGCTCTTTATGTGGAAACTAAAAGAATTAAGAGATGGAATTAAGAAGCAAGAAGTAAGAATTAAGGAAAATCAGTAATTATTGTCCCTTTGATTCCTGATTCTTAATCCGTAATTCTATATTATGTCTTCATTCAAGCAGAAGGTGTTGAAAACTGTTAGTTTTGTACCATTTGGTAGAGTTGTAAGCTATGGTCAAGTAGCAGCATATATCGGTGTCCCAAGAGCAGCCAGACAAGTGGGGTGGATTCTGCGTGGAATGGGGGATGTAGATGATGTTCCTTGGTGGCGGGTTGTTAACCAGAAAGGAAGAATTTCAATCAGCGGAAATTTTCACGCAGACCGTGATTTACAAAAGAAACTGTTGGAGGCTGAAGGTATTAAGGTAAAAGATTTTCAGGTGGATATGGGGAAATATAGGTTTATAGCGAGCCAAGAATTATTAAAGAAAATGCAGCTAGGGGATGAATATATTCAAACTATCAATAAAAGCATCTAGCGTTTAGCTTTTCTAGACGCTAGCCGCTACACCCTAGACGCTGAATAAATATGAAACAAGCACATATTTTCGTTTCCGGGAATGTTCAGGGAGTATGGTATCGCCAATTTGTTAAAAAAAATTCAATTAAGCTCGGAATCACGGGTTGGGTGCGAAACTTACCGGATAACAGGGTTGAAGCTGTTTTTCAAGGAAATAAAGAGGTTATTGCCCAAATGATTAAACTATGTCAGGAGGGACCGCCACTGGCTGAAGTTAAAAAAGTTTTGGTTGATTGGGAGGAAGCAGAAGAAGAGTTTAAGGAAATTATGATTATTTAGTAGTTGAAATAGGTATTTTTAATATCCGGAACAATTACTTTTTCAACTCACCCTCGATCGCTCTCTTAATTGCGCTGAATGGTTGGGCTCCGACAAGACGGTTACCATTGATAAAAAATGTAGGAGTTCCATTGACCTGGGCATCATTTCCTGCTGCCTGATCGGCATCTACACGAGCTTTGTATTTGTGACTACTTAGACACGTTGCAAATGCCCCCGTATCAAGTCCCACTTGTCCTGCGTAATCTGTTAACGAGGATGTTATATCAGACCCGGTTAGCGGTGACCACGCTGCTTGATTTGTAAACAAAAGATCATGATAATCCCAGAATTTATTTTGTTCATTGGCACACTCTGATGCTTCAGAGGCGATCTGCGCATTTGGATGAATGGATATCAGTGGATAATGTCTGAATGCAAGTTTGATTTTACCTGTTTTGATGTAATTATCATCAATTTGTTTTAGAGTGTCAGTGAAGAACTTCTCACAGAATGGACACTGGAAATCGCTAAATTCAACTACAGTTACTTTGGCATTTGCGTTTCCAAGAAGTGGAAGTTTGCCATTATCAACTTTTACAATTTGTGGAGGAGAAGGTTGGGTCGGGTAAGTTGAGGGTTGAGGATTGATAGCCGCAGCGACCGTTGCTTGCTTGGCAGTACTTTGAAGATACATAACCTTGTTAGTTAACATGCCAAGTAGAAAAGCAAAAATCACAAGAGTTAGTACCAGAAATCCATTTGTCGGAGTGTCGCGGAATGAAAAGCGGGGAATACGGATTTCCATATAATCTGCTTTTTTTTCTTTATTTTTCATCTGAGATAATTCTACGGTTTCAGCATCCCTGTGTCAACGGAGCGATATTTGTTAATTTTCTACAGGTCTAAATACTGCTGTATAAATATATCCATCATATAATACATTTTTTACTATGATTATTTGACTTTTATATCTGCAAAAATTATATTGAAACAGTTATTTAACTCTCTATTTTATTTATATAAACAGATGCATGGTATACCGCTCTGGAAAAGCCGGGTAGAATTACATTCACCTGAAGTATAGGTTTTATCCGGGGGGGGACAATTTAGATAATTTCAATCTTAACGCTTTACCCTTCACCCTTTGGCTGATTTGTTATATAATCACTTCACATAGTAATATCTTATGGATAATCCAGAGTCCCAGGACAATTCTCAATCTCAAGTAGAACCTGATTCCCAATCTGAGCCGGAATCTACAGCACAATCTCAAACGGCTCATCCTGCCCAATCTGCGCCCTCGCTCTCGCCCCTAGCCCGAGTGCTTATCGATTCTCTTACCAAGCAGGAAGAGATAGAACACGAGGAGCACAAAATTTCTGTAAACCCGATTGTCACAAAATTCGCTTCCTGGTATGAGAAATTGCGCAACGCAATGGAATTTAGAGAGGACGAGGTGATACTCCGAGCGACAATTGAGAGGATTCTTAAAAGGAGATTGCTTCTTGGGGGAAACGGAAAATCAACCGCTGAGCCGCTTGTCAAAGAGCTTTTGTGGGCACGATATTTACCGGACAATGAAATCCGGCATTCAAAAGTAGTTCAGGTTGAGAAATCAATAGATTTGCATTTGGAGCTTCGTCTCTCAATACTTTCCGAACACCGGATGCCTGATAGTTTGATTAATGAATGGATCTACGATTTGATGTCAAGTGACATACAATACATACTTAATGCCAAACGCGACAAGGAAATTATCGCCAACTTCATGTTTCAGGTTCTAAAAGACGATGTAACTATTGCTGATGATAGTGAGGAGACAAAGGATGCCCAGGTATTTATGGCAATCCGCAAAGCCTATGCAAGAGACGACCTTGCATTTTTGCGCTATCACCTGTTCAGGCAGTATTTTGGGCAACTTACTGAAAAAAGTCTTGAATCAACTGTCAAAAAATTTGCAGAGGGGTATAAGGAAATTATGAAACAGCTTAACTATCCCGGGAAAGAGAGGATATTCAGCTATGTCAAAAGAAGAACCGCAGCATTTTTTATTCTTGAAGATGTTCTTCTTGAGAACAAAGATTCTCTTTCGGAAATTACCGAAAAACCTGAAGCGCTTGAGAGAACAGTAATAGAGGCATGCAGCAAGCGCTATAAAGGAATAGCCTCAAGAGTCAGAACCGCAATTATCCGCTCCGTTGTATTTATACTTTTTACCAAACTCGCTTTTGCTTTCATAGTTGAGGGAACGTACGAAAGAATTGTTTATGGGCATATCATCTATTCATCAATTATTATCAATACAACAATTCCGCCTCTTTTGATGGTAATTGTTGGTTTACTTATCCGGACTCCGGGGGAGGAAAATTCAAGGCTTGTTCTTAAATACATAAATCAGCTTTTATACCAGGATAATCCGCAATTGGGTGACAGGCTCAAGATGGCTATCGAAAAAGAAAAGAGCAGCACCTCCCATCTCATATTCAATATACTCTGGCTTGTTTCTTTTGTTTTGTCATTCGGGGCAATGGTACTCGTTCTGTCTTGGCTTCATTTCAACATAATAAGTAAGGCGATTTTCGTTTTCTTCCTCACAATCGTTTCCTTCCTTGCATATAGGATCAGTTTGCTTGCCAATGTTTATCGGGTAGGAGAGAGGCAGGGTCTTACTACATTTGTTGTTGATTTCTTCTTTATGCCGGTGATCAGAGTCGGGCGGAAACTAACCCAAAGTATAAGTCAGGTAAACATATTCCTTTATTTCTTTGATTTCTTCATCGAAGCTCCGTTTAAGTTGTTATTTGCCTTCTTTGACCAATGGTTCTACTTCCTCCACAGAAAGACTGAAGAGATGGAGTAAGAATTGTGAGGTTGATAATTGAATAGTTGACAAGCAGTGATTTATGAACTAATATATGAACAATAGTGAACCATAAAATGGTTCAAAGGAGGAATATACACATTGAAATCAATTACCATACATAATCTTGATACTGAGCTTGCAAGGCACATCGAGGCAGAAGCAAGAGCAAAGGGACTGAGCCTTAACAAAACAATCAAGAATTTGCTTAGTAAATCTTTAGGTCTTCATAAAAAGCAGGTAAAAAATGATTTTTCAGAGTTTTTCGGAACTATGAGCGCAAAAGAAGCTCGTATAATTGATAAAGCCCTTGAAGATTCTGAAAGAATAGATGATGAGGATTGGCAATGAGCAAGCTCATTCTTGATAGCAATACATATACAAGTTTTGTAAAAGGTGATGAGAAAGTCGCGGAATATCTTGAGAAGGCAAGTCATATTTATTTCTCAATAATTATTATTGGCGAGCTTCTGGCAGCTTTTAAAAAAGGAGAACTGGAGCGGAAAAACAAAAAAGTACTGGGAAAATTTTTGGAAGAAAATAATATTTCTGTTATTGATGTCAGTCGGGAAACGTCGGATAACTATGCTGAGATTAAACACTCATTGAATAAAAGAGGAACCCCAATTCCGACAAATGATATTTGGATTGCGGCGCATACTGTCGAAACAGGAGCAAAATTGGTTACATATGACAAGCATTTTCTAAAAATCCCCGGCCTTAGGGTGTGGGATGAATTGAAAGAAAAACTTTGACCAATGGTTCTACTTCCTCCACAGAAAGACTGAAGAGATGGAGTAGAATAATTTTATGATTTCTGATATTGTCGGTTGGATTGGAGCGGTTCTTGTAATAATAGCTTATTTTTTGGTATCAACTAAAAAGCTTCCCCCCCCAATCACGTACTTATCAGATAATAAATTTGTTGGGAGCAATTGGAGTTGGATTTAACGTTTTTGTCCAGAGAGCGTACCCTTCGCTTGCTATACAAATGGCTTGGGCTATGGTAGCAATCTACGGGATATATAAAGCTTCAAAGCAATAATTTCCTTGACAGTTTGGAGCTTCTCCTGCTATCATGGATACAGATATGGCTGAGCAAACTTTTACAGACGCAAATTTTAAATCAGATGTTTTGGAGAACAAAATGCCGGTTGTTGTCGATTTCTGGGCTCCCTGGTGCGGTCCGTGCAAAATCGTCTCTCCAACTATTGAAGAGCTTGCAAAAGATTACGACGGCAAAGTTTCGGTCGGCAAGATGAACGTTGATGAAAATCAAATTCCGGCTTCTCAATTTGGCGTTATGAGTATCCCGACCGTTATGATATTCAAGGACGGGAAACCCGTCAAATCCATGGTCGGCGCCCAGGGGAAAGAAGCTTACAAAAGAGCAATTGACGAAGTCCTCGCCTCCTAATATTTAAAATTTCTATTTTAGATAAATTTTGTCCCCATTCACAATTTGAGCCCCATTTGATAGAATACCTTCATTATGAAATTTTATAGCACAAAAAATAAAGCAATAAAAGTAGATTTCAAGACAGCTCTTTTTCAGGGACTTGCGCCTGACGGTGGACTATATATGCCCGAAAGCATTCCTCAGCTTAGTCCCTCGGAGCTAAAATCCCTTTCGACTCTTCACGACGCCGGCTTTACAATTCTTAGGAAGTGGATAGATAGAGATGAGATTTCTGATGATGATCTGAAGAACATTGTCAAAAGAGCGCTTAATTTCCCGGTTCCAACAGTTGAGGTAGGGGAGTATGCAGTGCTTGAGCTTTTTCATGGACCGACTATGGCTTTTAAGGATTTTGCGGCACAGGTTATTGCGCAGCTTTTTGAGTATTTTCTTAAGCGTGAGAAGAAAAATATCACAATTCTTGTTGCCACCTCAGGAGATACTGGAGGGGCAATGGCACAGGCCTTCTCGGGACTGTCCCGTATAAAATTGGTCATTCTATTTCCTGAAGGGCGTGTAAGTGAGCTTCAGGAAGAGCAATTGACACGGGTTGGGGAGAACGTGCTGCCCATCCGCATTAAGGGAGTATTTGATAATTGTCAGGATTATGCAAAGATGGCATTTCAGGACCCTGATTTGGCAAAGCTCAATCTTTCATCAGCAAACTCAATTAATATCGGAAGGCTTATTCCACAGATCATTTACTATGCTTTTACCTATGCCAAAAGTAAGAGCAAAAATCTGCAGTTTGTTATTCCATCCGGCAATATGGGGAATGTAACAGCCTGTTTATTAGCTAAAAAAATGGGAATACCTATTTCCTCAATTGTCGTCGCGACCAATGAAAATGATGCAGCCGTTAAGTATTACAAAAGCGGAAAATATACTCCCCAAGAAACAATTCAGACACTATCCAATGCCATGGATATAGGAAGCCCAAATAATTTCGAGCGGATTTTGGATCTTTTCGATAACGACCACCAAGAGTTTAAAAAAACATTAAAAGCTGTTAAGGTATCTGACAAAGAAACAATTGCTACCATTAAGAAAATTTATAAAAAATACAATTATTTACCCGATTTTCATACTGCAGTTGCGCTGTATGCAGCAGGTAAAATCTCAGGAGATTCAATTGTAGTGTCGACCGCCTCTCCTCTGAAATTTGCAAAAGAGATCTTAAGAGAGACGGGAATAAAAGTGGATAACACTAGTCAAGTCGATGCGTTGAGAAGACATGAAAAAAGAGTAATTAATTGTGACAACGATTATCAATCAGTTAAAAAAATACTCCTTGGAGAGCGGAATTAGATTTTATTCTAGTTTCATAATTTTCAATTTTTAATTCTTAATTTTCATTGAATTTCCTGCCTGCTGGCAGGCAGGTCAATATTTTAATTTTAAAATTGTGTCATTGTAATTTGATTGAAAATTGAAAATTACAAATTGTTTTATGCTAGAATATAAAAACACTATGGAAAAAATTTATGATGTTATTATAGTAGGAAGTGGCCCCGCAGGTCTGACTGCTGCTATTTATGCAACGCGCGCCAATCTCAAAACTCTTGTTCTTGCAGGTGTAAAATGGGGAGGACAATTGCAGTTGACCTCGCTTGTTGAAAATTTTCCGGGATTTCCTGAAGGAATTCAAGGTCCTGATTTGATGACCAATATAAGAAAACAAGCCGAGCATCACGGCGCGGAGATAGTTGAAAAGGATTTTGTAAGCGGAGATTTTAATAATAAGCCTCTTAAGATTACGACTGAAGACGGAAAGAGTTATGAGTCAAAATCTGTAATTCTTGCCTCCGGTGCAGATGCCCGCTGGCTTGGAGTACCTGGGGAGGAAGAAAAAATCGGGCGTGGTGTTTCATCTTGCGCCACATGTGACGCTGCATTTTTCCGGGATAAAAATGTGATTGTTGTCGGCGGGGGAGATAGTGCGATGGAAGAAGCGCTTGTTTTATCAAAGTCTTCTACAAATGTTATACTCGTTCACCGCAAAAATGAATTTCGTGCTTCAAAAATCATGCAGGACCGCGTCAAAGAGACCAAAAATATTCACATTGTTTTCAATAGTCAAATTACAGAAGTTGGCGGAGAATTTAAAGTAGAAAGCGTAAAACTGAAGACTGTTCCAAATGATAAAAGTTTGCTTTCCAAAACAAATGAAGAACTGGACAAGATTCATCTTCGGGGATTGTTTACCGCAAAAACGCTTTCAAAAGATGAAAGTAGCATAACATGGCAAATACCAATCTCTGGAGTTTTTGTGGCAATTGGTCATATTCCAAATACCAAAGCTTTTGCGGGAATTGAACTTGATGAACTTGGATACATAAAGGTGCAGAATCATTTTCATACCAATGTTCCGGGTGTATTTGTAGCAGGGGACGTCCATGATAGGCAATACCGCCAAGCTGTAACCGCCGCAGGATTCGGCTCGGCAGCAGCGTTGGAGGCTGAGAAGTGGCTTGCTGTGCAGGGCGGAAAGGTTTAGTGTATTTGTCTTTTGGACTGAATATTTTTTACTACTTTTACAACCGCATTTCTCGGCGCAAATCTTAAAGCCTGAACCATTAATTTATTCTTAAGTCCCGGGATTACAACTGCTTGATTTTTCATAAGCCCTTCATAAGCAGCACGCGCTACAAAGACAGCCTTCATATTTTTTCCCTGAAATAGTTTTGAATTCTTTAAGCCTCCCCTTTGGGCAAATCCTGTATCAGTTGGCCCGGGGCAAAGGGCTGTAACGCTCACACCTGTTGCCTCAAATTCGCTATTTAAGGCCTCAGAAAAGGAAAGAACATAAGCTTTACTTGCATAATAAACTGCCATCAACGGCCCCGGAACAAAAGCTGCGGTGGATGCGACATTGAGTATTTTTCCAGCTCTATTTTTTACCATATCCCGGGCAATCAACTTGGTCAGATGAGTGAGTGCCACGATATTTACCTGAAGCTCCGCAAGTTCTTTTTCAAGATCCGTCTCTACAAATTCTCCATACGTTGCAAACCCTGCATTGTTAACAAGTATATCTATTTGAATTTTATTTTTCTGCAAATGTTCATATATAGTAGTAGGGGAGGATGGGTCTGATAAGTCCGAAGATAATGTTTTGACTGAAAAACCGTTTTGTTTTAATCTATCCGCAGCTTTCTCCAATTTTTCTTTATCTTGTGCAATAAGAATCAGTTTGTATCCATTTTGCCCAAATATTTGAGCTAGAGCATATCCGATGCCGGAAGAGCCGCCTGTTATGAGAACTGTTTTTAGCATTTATTCAGTATAGCAAGTCCTGCATTAGTTTATCGCATTAATAACGCTATGGTTTTCTTAATCTTGTAGCGTCTTGAGTGCAGCTGGAAAAATTTTATCTGTCCACAGCTTGTATTCACTGCGCGATGGGTGAAGGCCATCCGGATTGACCAGCGAGGGATCGTTTTTCATCTCCTGAGTTATGGGAAAAATATCAACTACCGGGAGGTTTCTTAATTTTCCTTCCTCTTTAATTATGTCATTAAATCTTTTGAGGCCAAGTGATGCTTTTCCTTTTGTGTCATAAATTTTGCCTGTCGCAGTTACTGAGAAATCAGGAATTGTTACAAGTATAAGGTGATTTTTATTGGGAAGTTTTTTTTGCATGCGGTCAATGATTTGCCTGAGGTTCCTCCGGAATGTATCCTCATCAACTCCCTGTATCCAGTCATTAACGCCGATTAGGAGAGTTGCAAAATCAGGATCAGAAGAGTCATATATAGGAAGTTCTCTATCTATTAGATCTTGGGTAGTCCATCCGGTGACTGAAGGATTTGCAACAAGAACTATTTTTATTTCTTTTGCCCGTAGTTTCTCAATCAGCAATACGGGCCATGTGTCTTGAGAGGGTAAACCCTGACCGATTGTGTAGGAGTCTCCAAGTGAGACAAATCTGATTTGATTACTTGTTTGTGTGTTGGTGCCACGGCTACCTATATATAATAGTACAGAAGAAGAGGCTATAATAAATAGAGCAATCAGACCGAATGAATACTTTTTCACACTCATAGTATAGTTAATCTTTTTACTTGTTGACAAATTTAGTTGAAAGTATATAATATTAACTAAGTTAATTAAATTAAATATTAATAATATGAAAAATAAATCAGATTTAACAGCACACAGTACAGGACTTTTGCAAGGAACGGCATATAGCCGTTTGCACACAAGCCTAACAAGTATTCTGCTTCCTTTTAGTCTATCAATTCCGGAATGGAAACTTCTCGGGCAGCTTTATGATCATGGAAATGTCCGCTTGAATGAACTCTCCGGTTTTCTCAGTTATGATCCGCCAATGGTCACAAAACTTACCAAACAGCTTGAAAAAAAGGGTTTGCTGATGCGCGAGTATGACCGCACAGACGAGAGGGCGAAGATAATTATTCTGACGCGGGAGGCAAGTAAGCTCTTGAAACAAATAGACCCAATTGTAAAAAAGAAACTCGGCGAAATTCTTAAAGGAATTACGCATGATGAATTGAAGACATACATCAAAGTTCTGACAGTGATCGTAAATAACACCAGGGAATAACTTACCAAACTATTACTTGACAAACAATAATATTGTAATATATAGTTAACTAAGTTAACAATTAAATAGATTAAATATATTTGAGAGGAGGTGAGAATAATATGAACAAAGGAATAATAATAGCTGTTGTCGTAATAATCGCAATTGTTGGTATTGTGATGATTTCAAATAACAGTAAATCAAACACACCGGCAGCGACACAATCACAAACTGGCCAGCCTGAGCAATCAGCTGACGCCACACAAAAGACAGGTGTTATGGTCGGCGGTGCATTAATGACTCCAGGAATGGATATCGTTGATAATGCACTTTTATCCAGTGATCACACTACTTTAGTTGCAGCAGTAAAAGCAGCAGGCCTGGTCGAAACCCTAAAAGGAGCGGGTCCATTCACAGTTTTTGCGCCAACTAATGCGGCTTTTGATAAATTGCCTGCGGGAACCGTTGAAACACTTGTAAAACCTGAGAACAAAGAAAAACTGACAGGTATCCTTACCTATCACGTTGTAACAGGCGCTTATAGAGCAGCTGATCTTAAAGACGGCATGATTCTTACAACTGTACAAGGACAAACACTTACTGTTTCTGAAAAAGACGGTAAATGGTACATCAACGATTCTCTTATCGAGATCGCAGATGTCATATCAAGCAATGGGGTTACCCATGTGATTGACTCAGTAATGTTACCTAAATAATGTTATAATCTAGGTGATATATTCTATACCCGCTCTGTAAAAAGGGCGGGTATAGGAATTTTTGATAGCCATGACTTTAATATGAAGAAATTTATTTTTATTATAGTTGTCGTAATTCTAGCAGTAGCAGGAATCACGTATATAAATTCTCAATCCAAATCTACTACATTCTTTCCCGCTTCCAAAATTGAAAAAGCAAACAAGTCCTTGCAGGATAAAAATGATCCACCGCTGACCAGTATTATCGCTGAGGATCTTGAAGTACCATGGTCATTGGTATTTTTGCCTGATGAAAGTATTCTGGTTACAGAACGCCCGGGAAGAGTAAGAATAATTGACAAAAATGGGGTTCTTTACCCTGAACCTGCCCTTGTAATCCCAGTTATTCAGAAAATTCAAGGTGAAGGCGGGCTTCATGGCATAACTATTCATCCGGATTTTGAAAAGAACCGTTTTGTATATTTATATTACACTTATGAAAATCAAGGTAGTAAGTCGCTAAACAGGGTTGCCCGTTTTGTTTTTGACGGTAAGAATTTAACTGATGAAAAAGTGATAGTCGATAGGATTCCAGGTGCTTTATTTCATGACGGCGGTAGAATAAAATTTGGTCCTGATAAATTATTGTATATCACAACAGGTGATGCGCAGGAACCGTCGCTCGCGCAAGACAAAAATTCTCTGGCCGGTAAAATTCTTCGTGTTACACCGGAGGGAAAAGCTGTTTCGGGAAATCCGTTCGGAAATCCGGTTTTTTCCTATGGTCACCGCAATCCGCAAGGTATTACTTGGGATGATAAGGGAGACTTGTTTGAGACAGAGCATGGAGACTCGGCAACTGATGAGCTGAATCGTATTGAAATCGGTAAAAACTACGGCTGGCCGGAAATAAAAGGGGACGGGAGCAGAGTTGGTGTTGTTTCCCCGATTGTCCATAGCGGTAGTGACACTTGGGCGCCTGGTGGCGCGGCGTTTTTGGATGGATCAGTGTATTTTGTCGGGCTCAGGGGAAAAAGCTTATATCAAGCGGTGCTTTCTGATAATTCAGTCAAAACAAGAACCCATCTTAGTAATGAATTCGGAAGATTAAGGGATATTGTTGTCGGGCCTGATAAAATGCTCTATATAACGACAAGCAACCGGGACGGAAGAGGTTTTAAAGGAGCAGGGGATGATAAAATAATCCGCGTCAATCCAGCTAAACTATGAACAAATTAATAATATTTCTTGTTCTCGGGTTTTTAATTGTCGTGAGCGTATTATTTTTTAGCCAGGAAAAACTGGAAAAATCCGGTAATCCGGAAGTAATAATTCCCATCTCAAAAAGCCCATCAGTAAAAACCGGAAAAACTGATCATGCTGCCTCTTTTGCCATTTTCACAAATGGCACATTCCGCGTCTTTACCGCTTCAATGTACCATAATCTTTCTCAGGATGTTTTTATAGAAGCTAATAATCCAAATATAGTTAATGTTAAGAAAAGTGATACCACCTGGAATGATTTTTTTGCTACATTGCCATTTAAATTAGATAAAAATTGTCTTACAACCGGAACAGGCCAAACGTTTTGTACAGGTAGCAGTGGCTCACTGCGATTTTATTTAAATGGAAAAGAAGATGCGAACTCTCTGGATAAAATAATCAATGAAGGAGACAAGCTTCTTGTAACGTTTGGAAATGAAACTGATGAGCAAATTAATTTGCATCTGAATCAAATCCCTCAAGCAAGTGATAAAGAATGAGCAGTACCCGATAAGGCCAGGAGGCCAAAATTCAATTTGGGCAAGGACGATAAATGCGGATTATCGCTTCGCAATATAAGCGAGGTGTTTTTGTTTTTCTTCTTCAAAGTCTTTGGAATCAGTCTCAAGACGCGAAATCATATTTACCGCATGTCTCGCCCCTAGATATTGTGGCATAATTACATAAGATGCTCCTGCTTCATATAACCGCTCCGCTTCGTTTAAGTAATGTGAAAGAACTATAATAATAGCTTTTTTATTCTCTTCTCTTATAGTTCGGGTTAAAATCATACTTGTCTTAAATCCGGGAATAGTTGAGACACACAACTGAATATTTGATAAATTCAATTCCTGAAGAAACTCAACATCCTGTACATCCCCATATTTATATGGCAATTCTAAATTATTCAGCCTCTGTATTGAGTCAGGATTAAAATCAATCACAATATAAGATTTTTTGATTTTTTTGAATACATGTATAAAATCTTCACCCACTCTTCCATAACCAAAAAGTATTGCTTTGTAATTATTGCTGTCTTTCAAATCTTTTTTGCTGCTCTCAAGCTCAAGCAACTTTAGGATCTTCTCTACTTTTATGTATATGCTGTCTGAGTACATAAGAAAGTATGTGGACCCGGCTATAGTGATAATTCCAACAAGTGTAATTATCGACAAAATGTCTTGAGAAATATGACCCAAATTATACCCAAGCGCTGCAAGTATTAATGAAAACTCACTTATTTGAGCTATTGCAAGTCCTGTCATAAATCCCGTTCTTCTCTTATGACCCAAGATACTCATCAAAACTATTACAATGACAGGATTTCCGATAAGCACAAAAAGGGAGAGAATTATCGTAGGGATAATAATTGCCGCAATATTATTAAGAATTACTTGCGACCCAAGAAATACAAAAAACAATATTATAAAAAAGTCCCTTAATGGCTTCAAGCGTGCTGCAATCTCATATGAGAACGGCGTAAGTGAAAGAGTTACGCCTGCTATTAATGCGCCTATTTCCATAGATAAACCAAGCTGAGAAAACATTGATGCAACTCCAAGTCCCCATGATAGAGAAAAAAGAAATAAAACTTCTTGAGAAGATGCAACAAATTTGCTTAATCTCGGTATAAAATAATTACTTATCACTAGTAAAACAACTAATACTACAAAACTCTTTAACAAAAGTAATACTGTGACTTGCGCTAGGTTTCCAGGCTCTGCTTTTGCAAACGAAGAAATCAGAAGTAGAATTATTGTTGCTGCAACGTCCTGAACGATGAGAAAACCTATCGCAATTTTTCCATAAAGCTTATTTAGGTCTCCTCTGTCAGAGAGTAATTTTAGGACAATTATTGTGCTGCTAAATGTAAGAGCAATTGCGATGTATAAAGCGGCAATCCTGCTAATTCCCAAAAGGGAAGCAATGGAAAACCCAATAATTGTTGTAAAAATTATTTGGCCTAGACCTCCGATAACCGATACTTTGCCAACTTCTTTTATGACTTTAGGGCTGAGATTTAATCCTACAATAAAAAGAAGGATCGTTATTCCTATTTTTGAAAAAAGCTCTATATGCTCCTTGGAATGTAGTATGTTAAGAAAATAAGGGCCGGCAATTACCCCTGCAAGAATGTACCCCACTACCAATGGCTGTCTCAAGAGTCGCATAACCACAGCAAAAATAGTTGCAATAAATAATAAATAAGAAATCTCAACAAATATCTCCATATAATCAGCTTACAACAAATAGAAATAGATTTGAAGCGAATTTTGGATTATTATAATGAACAAGTTTGAAATTTTCACCTTAATGCTTAATATTAAAAATACTAATTTCCTAAAATAGGTATAATAAAAGAATGTACTTACTTCTCCTCTTTACTCTTGGCTTAATTCTCCTACTCATTGGGAGTAAGGGCGTTATTGCCAATGCGCTTAAGATATCCGGCCTATTTAAAATTCCTCCATTTGTAATAGGCGTTAGCATAGTAGCAATTGGCACTTCTCTTCCCGAAATGGTTGTATCATTTTTCGGAGGACTGAATAAATCACCCGGCCTTGCATTGGGCAACATAATTGGTTCAAATATCGCGAATATAGGTTTTATATTGGGAATTTCTCTACTATTAAGACCAATCTATATTGGCACGAAGAAAACTCAGAAAAACATGCTTGTGACTTTAGCGGTAAGTGTATTCTTATTCTTTACCCTCCTACTCGGTGGAATTACTTTGGTGCACGGATTACTTTTTGTCATATTAGGAATTGGAGTCATTTGGTGGCAGGTTGTTCAGGGCAAAAAAGACGGAATTATAGATGAACCGTCAATGGAACGTACAAAAAATCCAATACTTACACTTTCACTTTTCATGGCTTCATTGGTAGGTCTTTTTATAGGTGGCAAATTGCTTGTGGATTCAGGGGTTTCCATCGCGAATTTGTTTAAAATAAAGCCGGTTATAATCGGCGCTACTGTCGTTGCAATAGGCACATCAATTCCAGAATTGGCAGTATCAATTACAGCCTTAACCCGTAAAAATGTTACCCGAAACGAAGAAAAACTGGTAATTGGCAATATACTTGGAAGCAATATTTTTAATATTCTGTTTGGGGTTGGCACACTTGGTTTGTTTGGAGTTAAAAACTTTAACAGCCAATTATCTTTATATACATTTCTTGGATTTACTTTGGTATTATGCTTACTTTTATTTTTATTTCAAGGCAAGAAGATTCCAAAATATATTGGAGGAATACTACTTATCTCATACATTGCTTACCTTGTTCTTCTTTTTGGCAGTGCTTAAAGCGGGTGTATAATAGACTTATGCTGTCAATTAAATCTTTTCTGAAAGACAAAAAAAGATTCTATTTTATAATCGCCTTCCTAATTTGTGTCATTTTCTTTATAGCATATTCAATTTTATCATTAGTCCGGCACAATCATTATCAGTCCTACGGCTATGATCTGGGGATAAACAACCAGGTTGTTTGGCGTTATAGTCATTTTCAAGCTCCGTTAACAACATCGGACCCTTTTCCTTATGAAACTAAACTTGCTATCCATATTGAGCTTGGTTATGCGTTAATTCCTCCTTCTTATTGGATATGGAGTAGTCCCAAAATGCTTCTTATTATTGAAGCAGGATTTATATGCTTCTCAGGTATTGCAGTCTATTTATTAGCTAGAAAGAGAAAATTACACGCATTATTACCATTTGCACTTCTTCTCGGTTATCTAGCTTTCTATGGCGTTCAAAATGCCGTTTGGTTTGATGTACACAGTGCCTCATTTGCTGCTGCATTTTTAGCATGGTTTATTTACTTCCTAGATAGTAAAAGGATACGTTGGGCCATCGTCTTTTGCTTACTCGCTATTACAGCCAAGGAAAACATAGGGTTCTTAACCTTACTTGTAAGTCTCGTCTATTTTATAAAAAGAAGAGATAAACTGACACTAATTTTAATGGCTATTTCTGCGGTATATTTGCTATTTGTTTATCTTATTTACTTCCCTTACCTGACTCATCATCAATACCTTTACCAAAATAAAGGTGGTTTACTGTCAAATCTCAATCCCGTAAGCCTTGTTGATACCAATGAAAAAAGAGAGGCTATTTTGTATTCACTTGGTTCGTTTGGTTTTATCCCGCTCTTATTTCCTCTGTTTCTCATGCCTGCTTTAGGTGATTTTGCTACCTACTTTGTTCTTGCCAGCGATTTAACAGCCTCTCATGGTCTTTTCATGCACTACCGAATAACACTCGCTCCGCTTCTTGTATGGGCAACCACTATGACCATTGCTCGCTTCAAACGGCTTAATAATAAATATATTGCGATGTATCTTATTCTCTGCACATTACTCGTGCAATACATGCTTCATCTCCCATTGAGTTACTTGTCAAAATCATGGTTTTGGACTGAACCATCAGGAGTAAAAAATATCAATGAATTGAGAAGTTATTTACTACAATCTGATGCTATCGTTGCTCAAAACAACATCATTCCTCATATTAGTCAGAGGGATAAAATCTATACGCTTTATCCTGAGAAGAAAAAGTTTGCTAAGAGTTCTCCTTGTGGACAGCCGGATTGTGATTGGTTCCGCTGGGA
>JBBSGK010000013.1:0-28020 GCA_038254115.1 Candidatus Levyibacteriota bacterium
CAGAGAAATTTGAGGCTAAATACCTGCCAGACAAGGGGCTGATGAAAAAAAATATGAAAAATAATTTTAACCCGAATGAGATTGAGCTGAAATGGCAGGCTATCTGGGATAAAGAAAAAATTTATCAGACAGACCTAGGCTCTGCCAAACGTCCATTTTACAATCTTATGATGTTTCCGTATCCATCAGCTGAAGGACTTCATATCGGTGGAGTTAGAACGTTTGGGGGAGTGGATATTTACGGGCGTTTTAAGCGCATGCAGGGTCATGATGTTTTTGAGCCCTTTGGTCTAGATGGGTTTGGAATACACGCTGAGAACTATGCTCTAAAGATAGGTGTCAATCCGGTAGACAATGCAAAAGTTACAGAAAAGAATTTTTACCGCCAGATCAAAGAAGCAGGTATCGGTGTCGATTGGTCAAGGACAGTGGAGACATACAAACCCGAATATTATAAGTGGACGCAATGGCTTTTTGTTGAACTTTTCAAAGCCGGACTTGCATATCGCAAAAAATCTCCTGTCAATTTCTGTCCATCATGCAAGACAGTATTGGCAGATGAGCAGGTAATAGATGGTAAATGCGAGAGATGCAGTTCAATAGTTGAGAAGAAAAATCTTGAGCAGTGGTTCTTCCGCATCACTGATTATGCTGAAAGGCTCCTCACAAATATTGAAGGGCTTGACTGGACCGCGAAAGTCAAGATAGCACAGAGGAATTGGATCGGAAAAAAAGAGGGGATTGAGATTAGCTACGAGATTGAAGGATCAGATAAAAAAGTAACAGTCTTCACGACCAGACCTGACACAAATTTTGGCGCAACTTTTATAGCCTTGGCACCCGAACATAGTCTAGTTCAAGAGATCCTGAATCGAGTTCAGGATGACAAAAAAGCGGAAATTAAGAATTATGTAGAAGCTACGAAGAAGAAGACAGAGATTGACAGACAGTCTGAAGGGCGGGAAAAAACAGGGGTATTTACTGGATTCTACGCAATAAATTCCCTAACAGGGTACAAAATGCCTGTTTGGATTTCCGATTTTGTTTTGATCGGATTTGGAACCGGTGCTGTTGTTGGAGTCCCAGGTCATGACACCAGGGATTTTGAGTTTGCCCAAAAATTTGGGCTAAACATAATAAGAGTTGTGGTTGGCAAAGATGGCGACAGCTCGACAATCACCAAAATAGAGCAGGTTCAGGAAGAAGCGGGAAGTATGGTTAATTCAGATTTTCTAAATGGGCTGGACATTCACAAAGCTACAGATAAGATTATGGACTATATTGAAGAGAAAGGCTACGGCAGGCGAAAGGTTACCTATCACCTCCGTGACTGGCTGATCTCGCGCCAGAGGTACTGGGGACCGCCTATCCCCATGGTTTATTGCGGAAATTGTGCTAAAAAGGGAATATCGTGGTTTGATACAGATGAGGCGAAAAAACAATCAAAAGGGATGGGAATTTCAAATGACAAATCTCAAATTTCAAATAAACAAAAAATTGGAAATTCGAGCGAAGCGATGTCTGGTTGGTTTCCAGTCTCAGATAAAGAGCTTCCTGTAAAACTACCGTATATTGAGGACTTCAAGCCAATTGGGACTGGCGCTTCGCCCCTTGGCAATCATCCTGAGTTTTATGAGGTAACTTGCCCTGAGTGCGGAGCAGCCGCCAAAAGGGAAACAGATGTTTCTGATACCTTTCTTGATAGTTCGTGGTACTTTTTAAGGTATTTAGCAACAGATAGGGATGATATGCCTTTTCCCTCGAAAGCTCTTATTTCAGAAAACTCTGAAAACTCAGCAAGTCAGAAAATCAGAGCATCTGATAGTCAGAAAAGCCGGATTTCCGAGTCTTCTGAGTCTTCTGGAATAGTTAACCGCTTACGTTTTCTACCAGTCACTATGTATATTGGTGGTGCTGAGCATTCTGTTCTGCATCTTTTATATGCAAGGTTTATAACAATGTTTATTAAAGATTTAGGGCTGATCTCATTTGAAGAACCCTTCTCGAAGTTTTTTGCGCACGGCCTAATCATAAAAGACGGCGCAAAGATGAGTAAGTCCAAGGGTAACGTGGTCGGACCCGACCTTTATATCAAAAAATTCGGCGCAGATACGCTGAGGATGTATTTGCACTTTCTGGCGCCCTTTAGTCAGGAAGGGGATTTCCGGGACTCAGGTATTGAGGGCATGAACAGGTTCTTAAAAAAAGTATGGAAACTGTTTTCGGATGTGCAAGAGAGCAAGAGCGAAAAAGCGCAAATTTCAAGCGAAGGTTTGAAAATGATGCATGAGACAATTAAAAACGTGACTGTAGAGATGGAGAATTTGCGTTTTAACACATCAATTGCCCATCTGATGAGTTATTACAACTTCCTAGCCAAGCAGGAATCAGTAAGCCGGGGAGAGGCAGAAGCGTATCTTAAAATGCTTGCACCATTCGCACCTTACATGACTGAGGAGTTGTGGCAGGAGCTTCAGAGCCAAATAGAGCAAAAGCGCAAAAGAGCAAACTTTGCTTCCATTCACACTCAACCCTGGCCGGAGTTTGATGAACAATTTATAGTTTCAGACACAGTCACGATTCCGGTCCAGGTAAATGGAAAATTGCGCTCGACTTTGAGTATTGCATCGGATCAGGTTGGGGATAAAGAGGCAATTGAAAAAATGGCCAAAAACGATGAAAAGGTTGCGGTTTTTATCAAGGGCAAGAGCATTAAGAAGTTTATTTACATCCCCGGTAAGGTAGTCAATTTTGTAATCTGATCAAGCTTGTGAAAATACCCCTTGACAACCTGTGAAAAGATATCATATTCTAATCCTGGCAGGGATTATATGCCAGCCGAAGTTCTTAATTTACAGAAATACCAAATAACTAGACCTAATAGGTTAGGGCAGTTAGGAAAAGTGCATTTCGATTCTGCGTTAGCTAATTCTGGCTCTTCTCCTACAGCAATGGCTGTCGAGATTGCATTGCGTGCTCAAACTTCACACCGCCGTCCCACATTATTAAGGCACTCATTTTTGACTAAACCTGGGCTCGTAAGAGAATCAGCAGACAGGACAAGGGAAGTAAATAGCTCATTGCCTAGAATGGATGAGGATGAGATTAGGGCCTTAGCAGATAGAGCTTTTCAAGATGCACAACGGTTTGCTCATATGGACCGTGGTACCCTGAAGGGACTTGTTGATACGCATAGAAGTGAAATAAGAGAAGGAAGAGAGCTGGATGAATCTGGTGTACGTAGACAAGTAAGCCTAGCAGTTCGTCGTGCAACCGACAAAAGGCTAGGTCATCAGCCTTCAACACTAGAACAAAGAGTCAATTTGGTAAGAATAAAAAGACGGGTGGAGCGAGTAGAGCAGACTAAAGGAGAGGGCGAAAAGCCAGGCGCAACTGTGGTTTACTTGGCTCCACGAAGTGTTGACGCATTGCCACTTGTGCAACATGAAGTCGCTGTTGAAAGTGGCCCTCAAGCATCTTAATTAGGTATTTAGATCGTCATCTTAAACATCTATTCTGTAACTGATGGATATTTTATATTGTAAAATTACATTCTTGACAGGAACAACTCATAGTATATAATAGGAGTATGCCACCTATCGAAGTTCGTGAACGACCTCAAGTTGTAGAGGCTAAGCATAATTTTGCATTAATTTTGCGAGAAACTTATGATGGATTACTTAGAAACGCAGAACCAGATCGTTTAAGATTTGGTCCCACATATACGGCAACGACAAGTAAAGGTGAAGGACTTAGAATACCAAATGTGGCCGTAGCCCCCACTCCCGGACAGACTGTTATCGTAGGCACACGGATACTGCCTCTGGAAAAATCAGTAGTGTTATTTGCGCAGAATGGAAATGGAGAAATAGTAGGGTTTAGGCATGTGGATATTGCACGAGATAAAGATTCATTTGAGGCTAGTGGGAGCATTGCTACCTCTTATAGAGGAGAAGGTATTGCCCATACTCTAGACTCAGCAACATCTCATCTCTTAACATCACTGGCCGCTGATGGAGGAATACCAGTGTATTGGTGGGTTGAAAATGGTAATCTGCGTAGGGTAAAAAAAACAGAGAAAATGCATACACAATCAACGGATCCAGAAGCCAAAGCTGTCTTGGCTAATGTGAGAGATGAGCAGACGAGATGGCAGGCATTGTATGGAGCAGGCGGCAAGTTAGGGTTTGATAAAGCTGGAACCAAAATTATTGAGCCGAGTGGTTATAATTATTTCCCGGGTTTTAACCGAACTGATGTAATCCCCCTGACCGGTAGTCTCGCAGATTCGGAAGCTGTTATACGGGGAGATGAGCAGGAAATACAAGAACAAAAACGGGCGGAATATGCTCTTGTGCTTAAGCCTCAGATTGAAGGACTAATAAGGTAAAATTTATCCATACCCTCTTTACAACTCCACAGCAAACATCTATTCTGTAATTGATGGATTTTTCAGAACTTCAGGAAAGATACTCTCCAATATTTAGAAAATACCTTCTTCCTATTATCCTTGGATTGTGTGGGTTTGTGTTCTTGCTATATGGTTTGATAGCGTCATTTGGACATAAAGCCCAAACTCAAGATATTTTGGCAGAGGGGGTAGCTGATTCCTCTGTATCGGCAGATGTTGCAGGGGCTAAGTCGAGTTCTCCCGGAATCATTCTTGATATTGAGGGGGCGGTCCTAAAGCCCGGCGTCTATAAATTGGAAAAGGATGCGAGAATCCAGGATGCTTTGATAGTCTCGGGGGGGATGAGTGAGCGTGCCGACCGGGGAAAAGTCGCAAAAGGTCTCAATCTAGCCTCAAAAGTAGTGGATGGTGGCAAAATATATATCCCTTTTGCCGGAGAGCAAGCCTCGCCTCAAGGAGGATCCAGTGGGAGTCAGGTATCGGGCATAGTATCATCTACGGGCGATTCAGCGAGCGGGCAGATAAATATAAATTCAGCCACGTCTTCGCAGCTGGATAGCCTGCCGGGGGTGGGGGCAGTTACAGCTGAGAAGATTATAAATAACAGGCCGTATGAGAAAATTGAAGACTTGGTGAGTAAAAAAGCAGTAAGCCAAAGCGTTTTGGAGAAGATAAAAGATAGAATTTCAGTCTATTAATTCTTTTATTTGCACCTTTGACAGAGAAATTAATCATATTGTTCTTTGTGTTAAATTTCTATTTGCACTTTTTGTAGAAAAAGTGCACAAAAACTATTGCCTAGTCTCGCTCCATGCTTTCAAAATTTTACTCACTTATCGGGTGATTTCACCCCCCCCCTCCTCAATCCCTGCGGGCTGAGGAATCCCCCTGATGCATTCGCAAACTTTTTCATGCATTCTGCAGCGAACGGCAAATTATATATGCTCGAATTGCCGAATAATTTGCGTTTGATAATTTATAATGCAGTCGCTCGAATCGGCGGAAGAGGGTTTATTTATTTGGGAATGTGAGCTTTCAAACAAAGCGCGTAAAGAAATTGTAAATGAGTAGTCAGGGGGAACCGGCCGAATGAGCCGAGGGGGTGTTATCACCCGACTACGAGTGAACAATTTTAGTGCGACTTTGCTGCTCACGAGCTTTTGCGTACTTTTACGGATAAAAGTACGAAGAGAAATGCATACAAAAAACAGTTAAACAGAATTTTGAATTATTTTGTCAGCTAAAAGTAGAAAATATGATTTGCTGCTCCCCTGGGAAGTGATATCATGGAAATGTGCGTTATGCAATCATATTCCCATTTTTGATTCTTGCTTTGGTTTTGCGCTTCTTTTATTTCTTCGGGTCCCTTACTACATACAAAGACGGGCAGAAAATTAGCTTTTTAACCCGTATAACGGAGGAGCCGCAGGAAAAGTATGGGCATCAGCAATTCCGCATAAGAGTAGGGGATGGCGACAAAATTACAGTAATTACAGGTCTAAAGCCCACACTTCAATACGGAGATAGAATTAAATTGAATGGAACCATTTCACAAAAGGAACATAAAGGCCACGTCTTTAGTAGTATAAAAAATCCAAGCATCCAAATTAATCATACTGATCAAAATTTTATTTCGGGCACTGCTACTGGTATCAGACGCTTCGCAACAAATTTTTACCAGCAAAACCTGCCTCCTGTCTCGGCAAGTCTCTTATCCGGAATTGTATTTGGCGGCAATCAGGGACTGCCGGATAAATTTATGCAAGATTTACGAAGCAGTGGGGTAGTCCATGTCATAGCGGCATCCGGCATGAATGTTACCTTTGTTGCGGGAGCGTTAATTGGCATATTGGGTGCTATTTTTAAAAGGCAAATAGCACTTACTATAGCGATTTTTGGAATTTTATTTTATGCATTTATTGCAGGATTTGAACCCTCAATTGTCAGAGCAGCGGTGATGGCGATCCTTGCATTTTCGGCCAGCCTATTTGGAAGGCAGGATTTATCTATAGTAACGATATTCATAACGGGCTATGCCATGCTTCTATTTTCGCCCAATCTAGCTTCAGATGTTGGTTTTCAGCTTTCATTCCTGGCAACTTTGGGAATTCTTGTCATCAAACCCTTGCTTGATAATGGTTTAGCCAGGGTTGGAATTTTGGGCAAATTGCTCGGCCAGGATTTTACAACTACAGTTGCAGCTCAGGCTGCGACAATGCCGGTTATCCTTTCCGTATTTGGAAGTTTGGGGATTTTGTCGGTTCTGGTAAATGTATTGGTCCTCTGGACTGTGCCTATTCTTATGATATTCGGCTCCCTTGCCCTATTTTTCGGAGCTATATTTGCACCGCTTGGAAAAATATTTCTTTTTCTTGCGGAACCCATACTTTTTTTCTTTGAAAAGACAGTAACTTACTTCGGAAGACTGGGATGGACAATAACAGTTCCCTCGGTGTCAGTATTTGTCTGGATAGGGTATTATTTGTGGCTTTTGTCAATCATATTTCTAAACCATCAGAAAAGAGTAAAAAAATCACTCAGCAGTCAGAAGTGATTAGACTTTACATCCACGTTTAGTTTGCTATAATAGCCTATATGAGCGCTAGGGAAAGATTTAGTCATGTACAAGAGAAGGCAAAAAGATTCGGCAATGACGTGGCGAATGCAGTTGCCGTTACTGCTGCCCTTCCTATAGTCGCAGGATTAGCGTTTCGTGAAACCTGGTTGGGATCAGAGGATATTGTTGATTTTGAACCACTTGAAGTAGGGGGATCTCAATACCCACAAGAGCTAGCGGATGGAGAAATATTTTTACCCTATGGAGCGACAGCAAAAGTAATATTTGAAAAAGACGGAGAAATTATTGAAGGGTTAATCCTTGATATGAAAGATAGTAGTGGTCAGGCTTCGGGGAGGCGAAGGAATGCAGGCTCAATACTTCGGTGGGGGGAAAGGGTGGAAGCTAGAAGAGGTGATAGAGGAAGATGGTATGCGGTACTTGGTCAAATTGGGTCAGTCAGTCTTGAAAGTAACGGCAGGGTGGAAGTAGACATACCTGAACTTGCTGCTACCCTAATACATGATCGTCCTCAAAGACCATCCAAGTGATCAGATTATCCAGCAAGCTGGATAATTTTGATTAATATATAAATTGCATTTTTCTTTTAAACTTTTTCCAAAACTGATACAATCTAGGTATGAATGCCTCTGAAAAGCCACTTTCGGTTGCCATCCTGGGGTGGGGGACGTAATTGCTCCAGTTGTTTCCCCCAATTTAGTACGAGTATAATTAACTTGTGTTAGATATATTTGGTTTTCATTTTAGTTTTACCATTGTTGCGATAGGATCTGCTATGTTTGCCGCTTATTCTTTTTGCCAATCAATTAACTATTTCTTATTTTCATTTTAAATTACTATGCTAGTAAATGTTTTAAATTTTTGTTAAGATTTATTAAATGGCTAATGATGCAATTCATTTATCATTACTGGAGGAACGATAGATTCGGTTTATGATGGAAGTAGGGATACTGTAGTTACGAGTAAGGAATCGGTTATTCCAGAAACTATAAAAGGATTTAAACTGTATAATACAGACTCTGATTTCGCTACTGTATGCATGAAAGATAGTAGGGATATTACTGATGAAGACCACAATAATATCCTCAAAGCAGTAGAAGAAAGTCCATCGAAAAAAATTATCATTACTCATGGTACGTATACGATGCCCGATACAGCTAGATTTCTGAAAGCACATCTAAAGCGTACTGATCAAACTGTAGTTTTAACAGCGTCTACTATTCCAATTAAAGGATTTTCTCCCTCAAACGGTACGTTTAATTTGGGATTTGCAGTGGCTAAGTCACAAGATTTAAGCTCCGGGTTATATATTTGTATAAACGGTTATGTGTTTACACCTGAAGAAATTATGAAGAACATGTCAGAAGGAACATTTAGCTCTATTTTCAATAAATAGTGATTGTCTTCAGTTGAGAGCAAGAGTTACCAGTCATTTTTTTTCTTTCTCTGATAATTATTCTTTTCCCTTTTTATCGTGCTCGATGACAACGTACGTTGCGCCATTGAGACCTACAGCCTGAAGCATATTTTTATCAAGAGTTACCCCATTGGACGTCTCAACCCTTATCAATTTATCACAGCATTATAATGCAAGAATCGAAAAAGGGGCTGTCTTTATGAGAGGTTAATATTAAAAAATTTATCTTCGCTGAGGTGGTGCAACTAGAGCAGGAGTTTTCTCTCCAGATTGTCTGTTTCCGCGTAAAGCACTACGTGGTGGTTCATCTGTTTGCGCAGAGCGGTTTTTGTTTCTTTGTACAACCCTTCTTGCTACTGCACTTGCGGCTTCAGGATCATCTAGAACGCTAAAGTCTGTACGAAATATGCTGCCTACTTTTTCATGCATTATAAATGAAGTATACCACACTATAGGGGTTAATGTCAAGAGGGGAATCAATTAGTTTATTTAATATCTGTACCCAAAACCTTGGGAAATTTATTAACCCATGTTCTGTCTTGCTGCTACACCTAGTCTGCGTGCTTTTGCTATTTTTCTTCTCTGCCGTTCAGATGTTCCGCCCCATACGCCGTGTTCAGCATCAGTGGCAAGCGCGTATTCAAGGCAGGGTGTTCTAACGGGGCAGTCCGCGCAAACCCCTCTTGCCGCTTCAACTCCAACTCCATCTGATGGAAAAAATAGACTAGGCGATTTATCCCTGCAGTTTCCCTGCCCCACCCAATCTCTACTACTTCGATCAAATAGTACACCTAAGCCATTTGATGCGGGCTTGGCTGTTGAGCTAACAAATCTAACTCCCGGTTCTGTTCCTTCAACTCCGTTTTTTCCCATGAGAGGCATTTTACCACAATTTACGTTTTAATTCACCATTGGGTTCTGGGGAGTTGCGGGTGAAGATTCCGCACTTGCTGTTTGCACAGCGTCCACAATGGGGAGAGTGAACGAGATTGTCGCTCCTTTTCCTTCCTCTGATTCGAGCCATACTTTTCCCCCGTGCGCCTCAACAACACCTTTGACAACATAAAGCCCCAGGCCTGTTCCTACATGTGAGCCCCCAGCCGGCGCCTGCTGAAATTTAGTAAAAAGTAAATGCTGCTTTTCTTTGGGGACACCCTGCCCGGTGTCGGTTACGCTTACATTTACCATACCGTCAGAAAAGCGGGCTTTAATGCTTATTGATCCGTTTTGGGGTGTGAATTTCAAGCTATTTGACAGAAGGTTATTGATCACTTCATCAATACGTATAGGGTCAAATGAGAATGGAGTAATGGAGGGATCTATCTCTGCATCAACTTTGATAGCCTTCTCATCTGCCAAAGGCTTGAATACCGCAACTCTGTCAGTTATCAATTTATTAATATCCGACCGAACTTTTCTTATTGTAAATAGGCCTGCATCCATTTTGGCAGAATCGAGAATAAGAGCGATTTCATCGAGCATTTTTTTAGAAGATTCAGAAATCATACCTGTCAACTTCTGTTTTTCCTCATCTGTAAGACTTGCGTCAGACATCAGAAATTGGCTGCTTGCCTTGATAGCGGTTAGCGGACTCCGCAGTTCATGGACCATAATATTGGTGAAGTCTACCTTCATTTGGGAAAAAGATTTCTCCCGGGTGGTGTCACGGAGGAGAACCGAGGCGCCAATTAGATTTTGCGGATTATTAATTTCCAAAACAGGAGATAAGGTTATTTTAAAGATTTTGGAATCAATAGTAACGTCTTCCTCAATAATTTGTTTTTTTTCAGCTATAACATTTGAGAGTTTCTCCTTAAAATTATAAATGTTAGGCAGAGCCAAAAGAACATCGCCTGTAACAGGCATTTTTTTATGAATATTTAGGAAGTTTTCTGCGCTATCATTCATGGCTATCAATTTTTGATTTGTATCGATCATAAAAATCCCCTCAGAAAAGCTGTCGATCATCGATAGGGTTTTACTTTTTTCAATATCAAGAAAGGATTCAATGTTGGTTAACATCCGGGATATAAACTCAGAAATAAATGTTAAATCTTTCATGGCTTCTGCATTATAGAGAGAGGGTTTTGTTGAAGAAAGATTTATGACCGCCGAAACTTTGTTTTTGATAATAATTTTAATGTCAAATGTAGATAGGATGGAGGACGAACTTAAGTCTTCTAGTGACAATCCTGATATATTTTCTTCAATTGAATCCTGCAAAATTTCTCGGTCTGTAATCAGATTAAGCATGTTATTTTTTATATTTTCAACAAATGCATGGTTCACACTTTCTTTGATTTGTGACCTGAAGACCAGTTTTTGTTCTTTTATAAAAATTGAAGAGAGAGTAGAGTATGGGAGAGTCTTTTCCAGACTATTGATTAGTGTATCAATAACGCTTTCCAGATTTTTGCCATATTTGATGCTTTCTTGGACTTCTTTTATTAATGTGTATTTATATAAATTATTTTTTTGTTGATTGTCCAGCTGGGTTTTTGAATTTTTTGTGAATGAGTGGCTTTTTAACAAAAGGAGTAATGAAATTAATACTAGGACTGATAACAATAGAAGTATGATGTAGGACAGCGACATAGGAACAGTTCTATGTTAGCTATGACTTTTAGCTAGTTGTTTTTCCTCCCTGGATTAGGTTATTTATTTTCCCTACAAGATCATGCGGATCAATTTGGTATTTCAAAATATAGTCAACAGCTCCTTTTTGGATTGCCTCCTGCATAAATACATTGTCGCTGTAATTGGAAGCTATTGCAACCGGAATTTGTGCAGTCGTAGGATCTGCTTTGAGGAGATCGAGCGCTTGATTACCGCTCATGTCCGGTAGGATCTGGTCATGTAATATAAAATCTGGCAGCTCTTTTTTTGCGGCTTCTATTCCTTCATGGCCCGTTCTGGCATTTATTACAACATTTCCTTCCTTCTCAAGCACCATAGACCAGAGGTTTATGAGCATCTCATCATCGTCAACTATTAGAATTTTCATAATTTTGAGCGTCTAGTATTTAGCGTCTAGAGATTTAATAGTAGAAACTAAACTCTAGGTGCTAATAGCTAGACTCTAGTAATAAACTTATCAGTATTTTTAATTAATTGCAAGGGGTTTTTTATAAAGTGTGAAGAAAAGGTAAAGCCCAAAAAAATATTATATCAATCTATAATACTATTAATTAGTCCTCTATAATTAATTATTGTCTAAATTAGATTGATCTGGTATACTTTGAGCCATGAATTATAAGGCCCATAGAATGTTTGAAAGTCTAAAAAAAAGATTTTTTGTAACTAAAAAAAGAATTGTTTTATGGGTTGATAAAAATCCACTCCGCGCTTTTTTTACAATACTTGGAATTTTGGTAGCATTTATAATCATCAGCAGCTTCTTCAGACGTCCACCAGAAGTTAAGAAAGAAGTTGTCCTAGTCAAAAAGGTGAATGTTTATCAGATAGGCACAGCCCCCAAAATATCTGTTTCGGCTCAGGTTGAAAAATCGGGTGTCATCCAGATTACCGCACTGACGGGCGGAGTTGTCCAGACAATTTACAAGCATGAAGGGGAAGTAGCAGGTCGCGGTGAAAATCTAATCGGTCTGTCAAGCAATTATCAAGGAGGGAATAGTTTCAGTCTTCAGCGTGAGCTCGCAGGTGTCCAGTATCAAACCGCAACCGAGACTTATCATGCCCAAAAAGACATAATTCAGAAGCAGCGAGATTTGACAAATAAAGGTGATGAAAACGCAGATCAGCTGCGGGATATTACTTCAAAATCAATTGATGAAACCAAAAATGCAATCGCCGCGAACGATGATATTCTTTCAACTCTTAATACCAACATATCTGATTTAGAAAAAAACAACACAAACGGTGCAAATAACGCATTAATTTTATCAGCCAAACAATTAAGAACCCAATTTATTTCAGCGACCAATGGAGCCCGGGCCGCTCTCCGCACTTCCGAATTTCAAGCAGCAGGGGACAAGCCTCCTGCCCAATTGTCAGATCTTCAAAAAGATGTAATACTGCGTCAGCTTGATCTTCAGGAAAAAACTTTCGCGCTAGGCAAGGAAGCGGCCGGGATTCAGCTTCAAATTGCCCAAGTTAACGAAGCGCTTATGTTCCCATCGGCTCCATTTGCAGGTACAGTTCAGCGGGTTTTTGTCAAAGAAGGCCAAAGTGTCTCGCCCGGAACACCGCTAATGGTAATTGCCGGGGACTCAAGCGCTGATCCTGTGACAGCAGTTGCATATGTAACGCGTGAGATAGCGCAAAAAATATCAATGATTGAGCAAAGCACAGTTCATGTGGGGGATGAAAGCTATTCAGCATATCCTACTTTTGTAAGCCAAGAAGCAATACAGGGAACTCTTTACGGAATTTATTTTCTACTTCCGGACAATCTTATCAGTAAAGTGTCAGAAAAAGGATTTATCCAAGTCGATTTACCGATCGGATATTATGACACCGCCTCAATTGTACCTTTCCTGCCGATTGATGTTGTCTATCAGACCAAAGAAGAAGATTATGTATTTATCAATTCTCATGGCAAAGCGGTAGCGCGTAAAGTAACTCTTGGGCAGGTATATGGAAGTTTTGTCGAGGTCAAATCAGGTCTTAAAAGAGGGGATCAGGTAATTGAAAGCAGAACAGTTATCGCAGGAGATAAGGTCAGCAACTAACCCGTTATGGAGAAAAAAAGAGTATCCTTCATCAGCAAGCTCAAGTTTGATCCCAAGCTTAATAACACACTTCAGGCAAAGTATCTCAAAAATATCCGCTTGGTTATTTTGCTTACTTTGACAATTATTATTTTGGGAACATCTGCTTTTTTCACGATTCCAAAAAGGGTGAATCCTGAAATTAAGATTCCAATTGTTATCGTCAACACGATTCTTCCTGGTGCCTCTCCTGAGGATATTGAGTCACTTGTTACAATTCCACTTGAGGATAGTCTCAAAAGTGTTAAAGGCTTGGACAAAATTAGCTCAGTTTCAAATGAGTCCTCATCTACTATTACGCTCCAATTTCTTTCAACAGTTGATGGTGAGAAGGCCAGATCCGATACGCAATCTCTGGTTGACAGCGTAAGTAAGCTTCCTGATAATGCCAAGAAACCCAAAGTCCTAAAACTTGATTTCGAAGATAAGCCGGTCTGGACTTTTATAATCACCTCCACTTCAGACAATGCATCACTTATGCGTTTTGCAAAAGTTCTGAAAAAAGACATTGAGGGTATAACCAAGGTTGACCGCGTGACGACAACAGGCCAGGATTCAGAGGACATTGAGATCATTATAAATCCAGAAAAGATGCAGGAATACAAGATAAGTCCGTTCACACTTGCAGCAAGTGTCCAAAAAGCAGCAGGGTCTTATCCAGCTGGAACAGTCAATACAGGTAGGTCTTCCTTTCTATTAACCATCGACAAGGAGGTTACAAAGGTTGAGGATATACGCAATTTAAGAATAACAGTAGGAGATCAGAATGTAAGACTTGGCGATATAGCATCTATCTCAAACCGTACCAATGCAAATCAAACTCATACGTATATTGCATCAGCAACCTCTCACCCAAAGCAGGGAGTACAATTCTTTGTCTACAAGACAAGTAATGCCAATATTGACGCTTCGGAAAAAGATGCGAGGACTGTCGTTGACGCGACTCTAAAAAAATACAACGGCCAGTTTAAGCTCCAGACTGTTATGAATACTGCAGATGATATTACGACCCAATTCGGTGATCTGTTTATAGAATTCTTATCAACTGTTGCTCTGGTTTTTATTCTTCTCTTTATATTTTTGGGTCTGAGACAGGCAATAATTGCTTCAATTACAGTTCCTCTTACTATGCTTTCGGCTCTGGCAATTATTAACGCGATGGGCTTGACGCTTAACTTTTTGACAACTTTTGCTTTTTTAATTGCGCTTGGACTTTTGATTGATGACACTATCGTGACAGTTGCGGCCATGACGCGTTATTACAAAACAGGCAATTTCACGCCGACTGAGACAGGCCTTATGGTTTGGCGGGATTTTATAGTTCCTCTCTGGTCAACAACTATCGCAACCATTTGGGCTTTTCTGCCGTTACTTTTGGCAACGGGAATTATAGGTGAGTTTATAAAATCAATCCCGATTGTCGTTACAGCTACATTACTTTCATCAACAACAATCGCGGTTCTTATCACAATTCCATTGATGATTATATTCCTAAAGCCGGCATTCCCAAGACGTGTTGTAATTATGTTCAGAGTTTTGGGAATTCTTATTATTTTAGGATTGTTTATTGCTCTGACTCCCAAATCTCCTCTTACGCCGGTTTTGGTTGTGCTTTTTGTAGTCTTAATGTTGGTTACATACCGAGTAAGAGCTGCTCTTAGAAAAGAGTATGACAGGCGGACAAAAAGATCACCGTTTTTCAAATTTATACATAAGCACACAGGGCAAGTTATGGAAAATGGGCTTTTGGATATTGAGAGATTAAGTAATGTTTATCGGAGAGTTATAGATAAGATAATTCACTCCAAATCAGCAAGGCGCAAAACCATTTTGGCAATCGTTGTTTTTGCAATTGTTGCATATGTGCTTTTGGCAGCGGGCGTGGTGACCAATGAATTTTTCCCAAAATCCGATGCTGACGTAATATACATATCAGTCAAATTACCGGCGGGTACCAATCTAGATACGACCAATACTGAGGCATTAAATCTAATGGATAAGATCAGAAAGACTGAAATTGTTGATTATGTAGTAGCCGATATCGGACAGAGTCTTCAGGCAGATAGCGGTGGACGAGATAATGATTCAAGTTCTATTTTGTATACTCTTCATCTCCCAAGTCACAAGATTAGACATGTTTCATCGTCTCAGATTGCTGAGAAACTCAAGATAACTTACAAAGATTATGCTCGGGGAACTTTCTTGGTTCAGGAGTTATCAGGCGGACCACCTGCGGGATCGGATATCCAGATAAAATTATTGGGAGAGGATCTATCTGTTCTGGATAAGAATGCAGATAAGCTTGCCGCGTTTCTAAATAAACAGCCGGGAGTCAGTAACGTACAAAAATCAATAAAGCCCGGAATCAGTAAATTGGTTTTTCAGCCTGACAAAACGAAATTGGCCGAGGAGCAAATATCAGTTGACACAATTGGTCTACAGCTGCGCTCATATACACAGGGTTTTACATTGGATACAATTAAGCTTGGCAGTAGTACTGAGGATCAGGATATAATTCTTCGCCAAAACGCTTACAGTGCTCAGACTCCTGCCAATTTGGGAAGTATAGCAATTCCGGCAAAGGACAAAACAGTCCCCCTTCTCTCACTTGGAAATCTGAAGCTTGAAACAAATCCGACTGTTATAACGCGTGAGAAAGGAAAGAGGACTATTTCCGTATCGGCGGCAGTTGCCAAGGGTTATTCTATTCCGGGTACCAACAGCAAGCTTGAAAAATATGCAGATTCTATAAATCTTCCAACAGGTTATTCATGGCAGACTGGCGGAGTCAATGATGAGAACAACAAATCAGTCCAGTCAATCCTCCAGGCCATGGTGATTTCGTTTCTTTTGATTCTTATCACAATGGTTGTTGAATTCCGCTCGTTCAGACAGGCGCTCATCGCTATGCTTCTTATTCCTTTGTCCATTGCAGGTGTGTTTTACGTTTTTGGCCTGACAGGAACACCGTTGTCATTCCCGGCCCTCATTGGGCTTTTGGCGCTTTTTGGAATCGTTGTGACGCATGCGATTGTTGTGATTGAGAAGATCAATGAGAATCGCCATTTGGGAATTCCTCTTAAAGCGGCGATTGTTGATGCATCGGCCAACAGACTGGAACCGGTTTTGCTTACATCTTTGGCAACGATTGTTGGGCTTATTCCTATCACTCTGACTGATCCGTTGTGGAGGGGATTAGGAGGCGCCATTATTGCCGGTCTTATCTTTTCAGGAGCGATAAAACTTTTCTTCGTTCCGATAATGTACTACCTCATGTTGAGGGAGAAAGAGGAGTAAGATATTGACAATTTTAGCTCGGGTTGATATACTATATACAGTTAAAGATTAAATGCGTTTTATCGGAGTCGCGATCCGGGAGCAGAGAGTCAAAATACTCTACAGAGACAAAACTGTAAAAGACTAATGAGGTTTATCTTTAAGGTTTCCAAAGATAAATAAATCAAGGTGGTACCGCCTAATTGAAGGCCCTTGTAAGTTTCTAAGAAATTCTTAGACATTTACAAGGGTTTTTTGTTTGTTAAATAATATATAATAAATTGATATGAAAAAACTTTGGCATAAAAATTATACTCAAAATGAGCGGGCTGAGATGTATTGTTTCAGTAGAAGCGCTGTTCTGGATAACAGACTTATCCGGGCCGATGCGCTGGGTTCTATCGCGCATGCAAAGATGCTCACGAGCATTGGCATTTTGACCGATTCAGAGTTTGAGTCTCTAAAAAAAGGCCTGCTGGAAATTCTGGAACTAAATGGCAAGGGAGAGTTTGTTATCGGGGAGCAGGATGAGGACGTACATACGAAGATTGAGAATTTTCTGACTGAAAAAGTAGGGGAGGCTGCCAAAAAAATTCATACTGCAAGATCAAGAAATGATCAGGTTATTTTGGATCTTAGGCTTTTTGCAAAAGAAGAGCTTTTCGGGATATTTGATAGTGCTGAGCAGCTTGTTTTGGACTTTCAGAAAAAAGCTAAGGAGTATGAATTTGTGCCAATGCCAGGCTACACACATATGCAAAAAGCAATGCCCTCAAGTGTCGGGATGTGGATGGGGAGCTTCGCCGAGTCATTAATAGATGATTTAGTTTTGCTCAAAAGTGCTTTTATCATCACCGATCAGTCACCGCTTGGGTCCGGGGCAGCGTATGGAGTCTCACTTCCGATCAACAGAACTTTGGTTTCAGATTTGCTGGGGTTTGCCAAGCTCCAAAACAATTCACTTTACACCCAATCGGGTAGAGTCAAATTCCAGCTCGCTGTTATGCATGGGCTTACCCAATCGATGCTGACTCTTTCCAGATTTGCGCAGGATTTACTTCTTTTTACGACGAGTGAATATAATTTCTTTACTGTTGATGATTCGCTTATGTCGGGATCAAGCATCATGCCGCAGAAGAAAAATCTGGATATCATGGAGGTCCTGCGGGCGCGGTCTCATATGGTAGTCGGGCATGAGCAGACAGCTGCCTCAATAGTTGCAGGTTTGCCAAGTGGTTACAACGTTGATTTCGGTGAAACAAAAGAGCTTTTTATTGATTGTCTGGATATCACACGGGATTCAATTGAGATTGTAAAACTGGTTCTCAAGTCGCTGACTCCAAATGAAGAATCGCTTCTTGCTGCCTGTACGCCTGATCTTTTTGCAGCCCACGCTGCATATCTTTTGGTGAAAAAAGGAATGCCTTTCCGGGATGCGTATAAGGAAGTAGGGTTGTCGCTGGAAAAGATCCCACAATTTGATGTTGTAGAAGTACTGAAGTCATCAAATCACGAAGGCGGCCCTGGAAATCTGCAGTTGGAGAAGATAATTGAATCGATAAATAATGAGAAGGAGTGGTGGAATGACAAAAAATCCAAGTACGAAAATGCGATAGCACAACTTCAGAAATCTTGACAAAATCGCTCCAATAATATATCATTTTTGAAGATTTTTATAAAAATTGGGAAAAAATGAGGTAAAATTCATTAAATTACAATAAGTTTCTGTCCATAAATATAATTTCAGCGGAAAATGTAGGTTTACAAAGTAAATAATGGCGAAATTAATACTCAAAAACGAGAAAGAGTTTGAAGGCAGTTCATTTGGGCATGAAGGATCTGTTGCTGGGGAAGTAGTCTTCGCAACAGGAATTACAGGATATCCTGAGGCGCTGACCGACCCATCTTTTGCAGGCCAAATTCTCGTTCTTACTTATCCTCTGATTGGTAATTATGGAGTTCCCGGCAAGCAGCTTTGGGAATCTGAAAAGCTCCAAATCTCGGGTTTGATAGTTTCGGATTATATTGACACTCCCTCCCATCATCAGAGCAAGATGACTCTTTCTACTTGGCTAAAAAAGGAAAAAGTTCCGGCACTTGAAATAAAGGATACAAGATTTATAACACAACATTTGCGGGAGAACGGAACGATGCTTGGGAAAATAATAATTGACCGCGACACGCCGTTTTTTGACCCCAATGAAATAAATATAGTTGAGCAGGTTTCGACGAAAAGTATTGGAAAAGAGGGTAAAGGAAATAAAACAGTTGTTATCATAGACTGCGGTGCCAAGCGGAATATTGCGCGGTGCTTCTTAAAAAGAGGACTGGAAGTGATCACAGTTCCCTGGGATTTTGACCTATTTGCACCGGATGTTAATTTCAAATTCGACGCGCTATTTATCTCAAACGGTCCGGGGGATCCAAAAAAAGCAGACAAAACAATTACAACGATTAAAAAATCTCTGGAAAACAAAATTCCAACTCTTGGTATTTGTCTGGGCAATCAGCTTTTGGCACTTGCTGCTGGGGGAGACACATATAAATTGAAGTATGGGCATAGGAGTCAAAATCAGCCTTGTATTTTGGAAAAAAGTAATAGGTGTTATATCACAACGCAAAATCACGGCTTTGCAATTTCGGAGGTTCCAATAGGTTTTAAGCCATGGTTTGTGAATGCAAATGATAACAGCATTGAGGGAATAATCCACAATAAGCTTCCACTTATGTCAGTCCAGTTTCATCCTGAAGCAACACCAGGTCCCAAAGATACAGAATGGATTTTCGACTTTTTCCTTGAAAAAGTCGCTTAACCGTCATTGCGAGGAGCGAAGCGACGAAGCAATCTTATTAAATAGAGATTGCCGCGCTCAATACTTTCGCTCGCAATGACAAATATAAAACATGAAAAAAATTAAAAAAGTTTTGATTCTCGGATCAGGAGCTTTGAAGATCGGTGAGGCCGGTGAGTTTGATTATTCAGGCTCTCAAGCGATAAAAGCTCTTAAAGAAGAGGGGATAATAACAATTCTTGTTAACCCAAATATCGCGACAATTCAAACCTCAAAAGAACTTGCGGATGAAGTTTATTTTTTACCCGTTACTCCTCCGTTTGTTGAAAAGATAATTAAAAAAGAAAAACCTGATGGAATTCTTCTTTCATTTGGGGGGCAAACAGCGCTCAATTGCGGGATTGCTCTTCACAAATCCGGAGTACTGAAAAAAAATAAGGTTGAGATTCTCGGGACTCCCATTTCTGCAATTATTTTAACTGAGGACCGGCGTAAGTTCGCAGATCATCTGAGTAAACTTAACATACCAACTCCCAGATCTGAAGCAGCGACAACTATCAGTCAAGCTGAAAAAATTGCCAAAAAAATCGGATTCCCGGCAATGATAAGAGCCGGATTTGCGCTTGGGGGCCAGGGGAGCGGGGTTGCCCAGAACATGATAGAGCTTAAAAAAATTGTGGAGCACGCGCTTGCTTTTGCGCCCCAAGTGCTGATTGAGCAATATCTACATCACTACAAAGAGATTGAATATGAAGTAGTACGGGATAAATATGATAATTGTGTGACTGTCTGCAATATGGAGAATATGGATCCTCTGGGGATTCACACAGGGGATTCAATTGTCGTTGCCCCGTCTCAAACCCTCAACAACGAAGAATATCACGAATTAAGACGTGCATCCATTGAGATTGTAAGAAGTCTTGGAATAATAGGTGAGTGCAATGTGCAGTTTGCCCTAAATCCAAAGGGAACAAACGAGACAAAGGAGACAGACGAGATAAAATCGGTAGATTACTATGTGATTGAAGTCAATGCCAGGCTTTCAAGAAGTTCAGCTCTTGCGAGCAAGGCAACCGGTTATCCGCTGGCTTACATTGCCGCAAAATTGGGTCTTGGATATGGTTTGCTTGATCTGAAGAATAAAGTGATCGGTGTTACGCGGGCTGCATTTGAGCCGGCGCTTGATTATATAGTGGTCAAAATTCCAAGATTTGATATGGATAAATTTAAGGGAGCAAGCAACATCTTGGGGAGCAGTATGAAATCAGTAGGCGAGGTTATGGGAATTGGCAGGACTTTTGAGGAAGGATATCAAAAGGCAATACGGATGCTTGATATGGAGTATGAAGGCGCTGTTTTGGAAAACGTACTTAAGACGAAAGATGTAATTATTGAAAACCTTAAAAATCCAACTCCCCGGCGTTTGTTTGCGGTATCAGCTGCTCTAAAAAGAAACATAAGTGTTAAGGAAATCTATAAGCTATCAGGAATAGATCCGTGGTTTTTACACAGAATAAAAAATATAACGGATCACGAAAAAAATATATCAAATGATAAAAAACTAGATGCTCCCTCTTTGCTACAATTAAAACAAATAGGCTTTTCAGACAAAAGAATAGGAGAGCTCGTTGGAAAAACAGGGCTTGAGATAAGAAAAATCCGCAAAAAATTAAAAATAACGCCTTCAGTTTTACAAATTGACACCCTGGCTGCTGAATTTCCTGCAAAAACAAATTATCTGTATATGACTTATAACGCAAGTCATCATGATATTGAGTCAGCCGGCAAAGATGCGGTTATTGTTTTGGGATCGGGGCCTTATCACATCGGCTCATCAGTCGAGTTTGATTGGTGCTCTGTAAACACAGTCCAAAATCTCAAAAAGTATAAGAAAAAATCCATAATTATAAATTGCAATCCTGAGACAGTTTCAACGGATTATGACATATCAGACAAGCTCTATTTTGAAGAGCTAACTTTTGAAAGAATCACTGACATTTATGAGTTTGAAAATCCAATGGGCGTTATTGTTTCAGTCGGCGGGCAGACTCCGAATAACCGCGCAAAAGCGCTTCACAAATACGGAGTTAATATTTTGGGAACCAATCCAGAGAACATTGACAGGGCAGAGGATAGAAGCAAATTCTCAGCTATGCTTGATAAATTGGCTATCTTGCAGCCTGCCTGGAATGTGTTTTCGACTCTCACACAAGCTGAAAAATTTGCGCAGAAGGTTGGTTTCCCGGTACTTATCCGTCCGTCCTATGTATTGTCAGGAAGCGCTATGAATATATGTTTTGACTCTGATGATCTTAAAAAATATCTTGAGGAGGCAGCGCTTGTATCCAAAGAATATCCTGTAACTGTATCCAAGTTTTTTCAAAAATCACGCGAGGTAGAGCTTGATTCAGTTGCCCAAAATGGCGAGACAAAGGCAGCAGTTTTGTCAGAGCATATTGAATATGCGGGGGTTCACTCAGGGGATGCAACAATTGCGCTTCCCGCACAAACCCTAAGTGCAGAAATTGAGCAAAAGATTAGAGAAATAGGAAAAAAAATCTCCAAAGAGCTTCAAATTACCGGGCCTTTTAACATTCAGTTTTTGGTTTTGGACAATGAAGTTTATATTATTGAGGTAAATCTCAGGGCCTCGAGAACATTTCCTTTTATCGCAAAGGTTACAGGAATCAACATGATATCTATCTTTGTAGATTCGTTATTTGGTAAAAATGTAAAAAGTGTGAGTGTTCCCAAAATAAAATTTGTTGCTGTAAAAGTTGCCCAGTTTTCATTTGCAAGACTAATTGGTGCCCATCCGCAGCTTGGGGTTGAGATGGCGTCTACTGGTGAAGTAGCGTGTTTTGGGAAAGATCTTCAGGAAGCTTTTCTTAAGGGTATTATTTCAACCGGCGGAAAAATCCCCGAAAAAGGGATTTTTGTCAGTCTTGGAGGGGACAATAAGAAGAAGGATCTACTGGAAAGTGTTAAATTGCTGATCTCTTTTAAGATACCAATTTATGCTACTATTAAAACAGCAGAATTTTTAAATAAAAATGGTGTCAAGACAAAAATGCTTTACAAAATTCATGAGAAAAAATCTCCAAACATTATTGATTACTTCCAAAATAAAAAAATTGATTTGGTCATAAACATAGTTGACAAGCATGTTAAAAAAGACGTAAATGATGACTTCGCGATAAGAAGAATGGCATCAGACAGCAATATATTTTTACTCACCAAGATAAAGAATGCAAAGTTGTTTTTACAGGCTATTACTTCAAAAGGGTTTGATGATCTGGAAGTCAAACCATGGAGTGAATATCTCTGAAATACATTGACAAAATGTACGTTTTTGAGTATAATAGGGAATTAGTAGAAAAAATGATTATATTTTGAGTAAATATTTGCAATATTTTGTCAAAATCATACAAAAATTGTAGAAAATGAATAAATATACACAAAAAAAAGACTTTTTATCCGTCACAGATTTGAAAGCAACGGAGATATTAGAGATTTTCGGATTGGCCAAGAAATTGAAAGCAGAACTTAAGAAAACCGGAAAGAACGAACATGTTTTAGCTGGCAAACAAATGGTGATGATTTTTGAGAAACCGTCCCTTAGAACCAAGCTAAGTTTTGATGTTGCATTTGATCAGGTTGGCGGACACTCACTTTATTTTGGCCCACAGGAAATTGGTTTGGGTAAACGAGAATCGGTCTCAGATATAGCAAAAGTTACATCGAGCTTGAGTAGTATAATTATTGCGAGGGTGAATTCTCATCAAAGCTTGATTGAGCTCTCCCAGAATTCTACTGTGCCTGTTATTAATGCGCTTTCTGATCTTGAACATCCATGTCAGGCGCTTACCGATCTATTTACAATTTGGGAAATAAAAGGCAGACTTAAAGGTTTGACCATAGGATATATCGGCGATGGAAATAACAATGTTACCCACTCGCTTTGTCTTGCAGCATCAATGCTTGGCCTCAATTTCAAATGTGCATCACCCGAGGGATATTTTATGAGCACAGAAATAGTTTCAAAAGCCCAAAAATATGGAATTGTTACGGAGACAACTGATCCTAGAATTGCCGCCAAAGACGCAGATATTATATACACAGATACTTGGGTCAGCATGGGATCCGAGGAAGAAAAAGAAGACAGGATGAGAATATTCAAGCATTATCAGGTAAATGATGATATCATGAAGATTGCCTTGAAGGATGCAATATTTATGCATGATTTACCGGCATACCGTGACCAGGAAGTGGCAACCGAGGTAATTGATGGGAAACAATCAGTTGTTTTTCAGCAGGCCGAAAACCGCATGCATGTCCAAAAAGCGCTAATAATATGGTTACTTGGAAACGGGGGTGAGCTATATGAATGATAAAAAGATAAAATGTTTGGAATGCCATGGTGAAATTACCGTAGCGGATGATACGCAAGCGGGGGAAGTCATAACTTGTCCTGAATGCAGTACTGATCTGGAAGTACTTTCGGTAAACCCAATAAAGCTCGCTCCGGCACCGGTTGCGCAGGAAGATTGGGGACAATAATATGACAGTTGGCATTTTATGTTCAAAGATCAGACTTGAAGAAAAATTATTATTCCGGGAATTCGCCAAAAAGAATATTGAGACTATCCAGATTGATCCCAGGAAAATAATTTTAAGTTCTAAAACCCGTGATTTTGAAGGAGTAGATCTGGTATTAAACCGCGAGATCGGACAAACCAGGGCGGAGCTAATTCTGGATTATTTGGGTGCAATGGGTGTCAGGACAATTAATTCAAGCGCCGCAACAACGCTTTGCAATAATAAAATTCTCTCCACTCAACTTCTTGAGAAAAAAGGGATACCTGTCCCTGTTACCAAAATTGCTTTTTCGCAATCGATGGCCCTAGCAGCTGCTCACGAGATTGGCTATCCGATTGTTATAAAACCTGTTTGGGGTTCATGGGGGAGGCTTGTTTCAAAGATTAGCTCCGAGTCAGATCTGGAAGCTATTATGGATCATAAGGAGGGGCTTGGTGGCCCTCAGCACTCGATATTTTACCTGCAGCAGTACATAAAAAAGCCGGACCGGGATATCAGGGTCTTTGTGATCGGGGGAGAGCCACGGGCAGCAATGTACCGCAGTTCTTCGCACTGGCTGACAAATACGGCAAAGGGTGGGATTCCCCAGAAACTGGAATTAAATAAGGAGATAATTGCATTGTGCAAGCATATAGTTAAGGTACTTGGAGTTGAAATAGCGGGAGTCGATTTGGTTGAACACGATAATAAATATCTTGTTTTTGAAGTAAATACTACACCTGAATTCCATGGTTTGAATGACGTTTCAGATGTAAATATCGCTCAGCTGATGGTAGATTATGTAGTCAGTCTATGAATAAAATTAATGTATCGGTTATAGGGGCATCCGGGTATGTCGGAGGAGAGCTATTGAGGCTTTTGCTCAAGCATCCAAATGTTAATCTGCATCAGGCAACTTCTGAATCAAATCAGGGGCAGTTTATAAAAAGTGTCCATCCCAATTTGAGACAATTCAGCAATAAATTTGTCGCGCTAAAAGATCTGGAAAATTGCGACGTACTGTTTCTTTGTCTACCTCACGGAGTCGGCATGGATCAAATAAATGATTTGCGACCAGTGGCAAAAATAGTTATTGATTTGAGCGGGGACTTCAGATTAAACAATAAAAATGAATACTTAACATGGTACAAGCTTACACATCCAAATCCAAATTTACTTAAAAGCAAAGTGTTGGGTTTGCCGGAGCTGCATAAAGAAAAGATTAAAAAAGCTACACTTATCGCGTGTCCCGGGTGTATGTCTACTGCAACTATTTTGAGCCTTTACCCATTATTGAAAGCAGGAGTTCTGCAGGACACCCCAATCATTACTGAGGCCAAAACAGGATCATCCGCATCGGGTAACAAATTATCCAAGGCTTCTCTGCATGCTGAAAGATCGGGTGTAATGCGTTCATTTGCTCCGACTTCTCACAGGCACTCGGCTGAGATCAGTCAGGAGCTGACAATTAATGGTAAAGTGCCCCAAATTAATTTTTCGGCCACTTCGGTTGAGGCGGTGCGGGGAATATTGGCAACCTCACATGTCTTTTTGAAAGAGGGAATTACTGAACCTGATATTTGGGAAATCTACCGCACCTTTGTAAAAGATAAACCGTTTCTTAGGATTGTTAAAGAGAAAAAAGGTAATTACCGCTATCCAGAACCAAAGCTTCTGATCGGAACGAATGTTTGCGAAATAGGATTTGAAAAAGATCTTCATTCAGATAGGCTTGTTGTTATGTCGGCAATTGACAATCTGATGAAAGGCGCAGCAGGGCAAGCGGTGCAGTGCTTTAATATCACTCAGGGTTTTGATGAAAATATGGGCCTGGAGACGATCGGTTTGTATCCAATATGATAGTTATTAAAATCGGTGGCGGGAAAACAATTAATCTGGATTATGTAAGCGCCGATCCTGTATTCCAAAAAAATAAGACAGTTGTTGTTCATGGCGGAAATTATGCTTTGGACACTTATAGTAAAAAACTTGGAATTGAAAAAAAACTTCTAACTTTGCCTTCAGGCCTGACCAGTAGATACACAACCCGGGAAACAATAGATCTAATGTATATAACCTATGCAGGACTCATGAATAAAAAAATAGTTGAGTCACTCCAGAATCAAAATATTAACGCAATTGGTCTATCGGGAATTGACGGGAAATTGATAGTCGGCAAAAGGCATCCTGCTCTTATTGCAATTGACGGAGAAAAGAAACGGGTAATTAAGGACGACTTGACAGGAAATATTGAAAGTATTAATTTAGGCTTGTTAAGCCTTCTTTTAGACCAGAGTTTAATCCCTGTAATAACACCACCCGTTATTACTGATAAGGGCGAAGTTATCAATGTGGATGGGGACAAAATCGCCGCAAAAATTGCAACTGAGATGAAAGCGAAAGTCCTTATTTTTCTTATAGAAGCGCCAGGAATTTTAGCAGACTTAAATGATGCAAGTTCTATAGTTAAAAAGGTAAACAAAGATAATTTAGAAGAATTATTACCTGTGGTTTCAGGACGGATGAAAAGAAAACTTATGGAATGCATAAAACTCTTAGATAAAGGAATTGGTAAAATAATAATTTCTGACGGGCGGGTTAAGGATCCTATTACAAAAGCAATCGGCGGGGAAGGAACACATATTTATGAATCTTAAGCAAATTAGTGATCAGGAAAACGAGTCTGAAGTTAAACTTTACCCAAAGCGCGGGATTGCTTTAGTCCGAGGAGTTGGGGTGTATGTCTATGATACGGACGGCAAAAAGTATCTGGATTTTATGACCAATATCGGTGTAAATATTCTCGGATATTCAAATCCCGGGATTACTCAAGCGATCAGTAAGCAGCTGGAAACGCTTCCGTCAACTCATCAGACGTTTTATAGTGAGGCCCGGGCTGAATTATTGAAAGAGCTGACAACCATTCTTCCTGAAAATCTTAGTCGGGTGATTTTGACCAATACAGGAGCCGAGTCCGTTGAGGTAAGTCTAAAACTTGCAATGACAGCAACGGGAAAAAGCGGTTTTATAGCAGTAAATGATGCATATCACGGAAAATCGCTTGGGAGTTTGTCAGTTACGGCCTCAGAATTGTATAAAAAAGACTTCATGGCTTTTATGGATAAGGACGTTGTCCACGTTCCATTCAATGATATTGAAGCAGTTAAAAAGAGCATAACTGATAACACAGCAGCGGTTATTGTTGAACCAATTCTTGGGGAAGCAGGCGTTATTTTGCCGGAGGATAATTACTTGAGCGAACTGAAAGAACTCTGCAAATCGAATGGTGTTTTGCTAATTTTTGACGAGGTGCAAAGCGCGATCAGAACCGGAAGTTTTCTTGCATCCGAGCAATACGGCGTGGTACCTGACATTGCCTGTTTTTCAAAAAGTTTTTCCTATGGAATTACCTTTGGATTTGTTGCGACAACAAAAGAAGTCGGGAATAAGATGACAAAAGGCGGACATGGAAGTACATTCGGAGGAAACCCGACAGCGTGTGTGGCGGCAACTGAGGTAATTAGACAAATAAAGAAAGAAGATTTGTTTGCACATGTAAAAAGTATGGGAGAGTATTTTCTTTCGGAACTTAAAAAGTTGCAGCATCCATTAATCGTAAAAGTAAAAGGAAAAGGCTTGATGCTTGGAATAGAACTTTCTGAGAAAACAACACCGTATGTTAAGAAAATGCAGGACGCAGGACTGATTGCATGCTTGTCCAGTACGGATACAATACGTTTTCTTTCTCCAATTAATGTCAATAAAAAAGAAATTGACGAAGCCCTGGTAATTATTAGGAAAGTTTTCGCCCAACAATAATGTGTAGATTTTTAATAGTTAAATCAAAAGAAAAAATAAATCCTCAGGAATTTTTACAGCCGTTATCAGATTTGAGTGAGAAAAGTATTGCTCCAAATGGGGATAGGCAGTGGGACGGATACGGCATTGCCTGGCAAGAAAATGATAAATGGGAGGTCAAAAAGTCGCTCTTACCGATGTGGGAAGAGCAAGATGTATTTAGCATAATTCCGGCTACAAACCTACTTGTTGCGCATGCCCGCGGATCGGGTTTTATAAAAGACACAGGGGAGATTGAATTTAACCAGCCTTTTATTGATGGGAGTATGTGTTATGTTTTCAACGGCACAATATATAAAGTTAAGTTGACAATTCCCCTGAAGGGTAGGATCGGTTCACAAAAAATATTTTCACTTTTAAAATATGAGCTAGAAAGAATG
>JBBSGK010000014.1:0-26116 GCA_038254115.1 Candidatus Levyibacteriota bacterium
GGGCAACGTTTCGTCCTTTTGGACCAAGGGTTGTTGCTACTGCATTTGCAAGCTGATTGACACCGTTAATAAGAGATTGTCTTGCGTCTGAACCGTATTTAATTTGTTTTGCCATATTAATTAACTATTGCTAGGATATCTGATTGCTTCACCAATTTCCATTCTTCATTTTCAACTTTTACTTCGCTGCCGCCCCATTTGGTGTACATGACTTTTTGTCCGGGTTTTACTACCATAGGGACTTTTTTGCCATTTTCGCCAATCGTGCCCTCACCAACTGCCATTATTTCTCCCACTTGAGGTTTTTCCTTCACGTTATCAGGTAGATAAATCCCACCTGCAGTTTTGTTTTCCGCCTTCAGAGGCTTGATCAAAACATTGTCAAAAAGTGGTGTGATTTTGCTTTTGCTGGTCATACTGAAATTTAATCTAGAGGAGTTATCACTCGGTCGATTAGAATGCTAGTTTATAACAGGAGTAAAAAGTTGTCAACCCCCTAAAACAATTTTTGTTTAAAATAATAAATACTCTAGACAATGAGTATTAAAAATGATAGTCTATTATTGGATGAAAAAGTTTTTATTACTTTTCTTTTCAATCATCTTCCTCGCTCTTCCTGCAAGAGTCCACGCTGAAGGCATTCTCACAACCAGCAAACTCATAACCGTAGATACCGGTCGGCAAATGCTTTACGCATGGGACGGAGGGAAAGTTGTTTTTCAATCACCTGTCTCAACCGGTATGCGGTATACACCGACAGTTAAGGGGAGCTTCAAAATTTACAAAAAATATCCTCTTCAAGATATGAAAGGAAGTTATCCGCCATACGAACCATATTTTATTAAAAACGTCCCCAATGTTATGTATTTTTACGGCGCTTATGCGATTCACGGAGTCTTTTGGCATCATGCATTTGGTACCCGCGCATCGCATGGATGTGTAAATCTGCCTGTAGCAGCCGGTCAATGGGTATACAACTTCGCAGACATAGGAACACGGGTTGAAGTTTTCTAAAATCTAATCCTTGACATTGCAGGCAACTATATGATATACATGTAGTTACTCTCTTTCAAATAAAGATACAAGGGCGTGAGGCCTTTGGTATCTTTTGTTGCATGTTTGGAGTGACCGCCTTCGCTTTTAGCTTCGGTGGAAGTTGTCTGCCCAACACGATATAAATACTCACGATGCCTAAAAAATCCATTGATAAAGACATAAATAATAAAGACATTATCCGACAAAATTGGGGAAAGACATATGCAGTCCTGCCGGAGCTGGATCTCTTAGCAGTACAAAAAACATCATACGAATTGTTCCAGCAAAAAGGAATAGAGGAAATTATTCAGGAAGTAACACCGGTTGATGATTTTACAGGAAAGAACTGGTCGCTTACATTTCATGAGCATAAGATCGGCAAAGTCTCAAATGATCCCGAAACAGCCCTCATAAAAGGTCTTACTTTCAATTCCCCCCTTACAGTAACAGTAACGCTCACAAACAAAAAAACAGGAGAAACCCACAACGCAGAAGTGTTCTTGGGGGATATTCCCCAAATGACTGAGAGGGGAACATTTATCATAAATGGTATTGAGAGAGCGGTTGTCAGTCAGCTAGTCCGCTCACCGGGTGTTTTCTTTACAGCTACACAAGATGCTATTACGGGACGCACATTATACTCAGCCGAAATCCGCCCTGTTTTTGGCTCATGGCTTGAATTTGCAACTACAAGATATGGAACAATAACTGTCAAAATTGACAGAAGAAGGAAATTTTTGGCTACTACATTTTTAAGAGCTCTTGGAATTTCAGATAGTGAACTAATTAAAGAAAAGTTTGCACCTTTTGTTGAGGGAGATAACGCTTCGCTTATCAATACTACTCTTGCAAAAGACGAAACTACCAATGAAACAGAAGCATTGATTGAAATCTTTAAGAAGATGCACCCCGGAGAGCCCGTTGTACTTGATAAGGTTCGTGAATATTTCATGAACCTTTTTTTCAATAACAGACGCTATGATTTGGGACTTGTTGGAAGATACAAAACAAATAAAAGGCTCAAAGATGTGCCCGGATTTGTTCCGTCCGAAGAACATGTATTGACTCTTAATGACATCACAGCAACACTTTCCTACCTGATGATGCTTGATAAGGGGCAGGGAGATGTTGATGATATTGATAGTCTATCAAATAGAAGAATTAGAAGTGTTGGGGAACTTGTTGCTATTAATGCATTCCGGGTTGGGATGTTAAGAGTTGAGCGGAGCATCAAAGAGCGGATGAGTTTACTCCAGGCAGATGTACCGATAACAGTTGCCAATCTTATAAACGCCCGCCCCATTATGGCCTCAATTAATGAATTTTTTAGGACTTCTCAGCTTTCAACTATTCTTGACCAGACAAATCCACTTTCGGAAATTGACAACCTTAACCGTCTGACAGTTATGGGAACAGGCGGAATCTCAAGAGAAAGAGCTGCTTTTTCAATCCGTGATATAAATAGTTCCCAGTACAGCAAAATCGACCCGATACGAAGTCCTGAGGGACCAAATATCGGTTTGGTTACATACATGGCGCTATATTCTAAAGTCAATGGTTATGGATTCTTGGAAGCACCGTACAAAAAAATTATTAAACAGAAAAAGGGTAAAAAAGAAGTTGCAATTGTTAGCGATGAAATTGTATACATGAGTGCAGATGAAGAGAGAGAGCAGTACATTACGCACGCAGGAGTTAAAATTTCCGACTCAGGTGAAATTCTAGACGCGCGAGTGGCTGCTCGGCACCGAGGTGATTTTACAGAGGTTGATAGCCATCTGATCAATTACATAGACGTTGTTCCGCGTCAAGTTGTCGGAACTTCAGCTAGTCTTATTCCGTTTATCGCGCATGACGAGGCAAACAGAGCCCTGATGGGAACTCATATGCAGTGTCAGGCAGTGCCTCTCGTTAATCCGCAGAGCCCAACAGTCGGAACAGGAATGGAAACAGCAATCGCATCAGTCATGGGACGGGTTGTTACAGCGCCTTTTGCAGGTAAAGTTACATACGTTGATTCCCAAAAATTGGTTCTGGAATCAGGCAAAAAAGAAAAGGCCACTTTTGCTATTGAAACATTTGAAAGAACATCTCAGGCAACATGTTACACGCAGAGACCACTTGTAAATGAAGGACAGTCTGTTAAGAAAGGTGAAATTTTAATTGACGGTCCATCAGCCGAGAAGGGCGAATTGGCACTGGGACGGAATTTGCTTATTGCATATGCATCTTTGGACGGACTGGGTTATGAAGATGCTATCGTTATCTCTGATAAGCTGGTTAAAGACAATGTATTATCAAGCATTCATATTGAAAAGTATGAAGCAACAGTGGTTGAGACCAAACTTGGCCCTGAGGAGACAACCCGGGATATTCCAAATGTATCAGAAGAGGATTTGGCAAACTTAGACGAATCAGGAATCGTGGTTGTTGGTTCAGAAGTTGAACCGGGGGATATTTTGGTTGGAAAGATTGCTCCAAAAGGAGAGACTGAGCTTACTGCTGAAGAAAGATTGTTGCGGGCAATTTTCGGTGAGCAGGCCCGTGAAGTCCGTGACACAAGCTTGAGAACTCCACACGGAGAACGGGGTACTGTTATAAGTGTACAGATCTTGGATCGCAAGGAAGGAGACGAATTGGAACCCGGCACAATGCGCAAAATTATTGTTGAGGTAGCGCAATTCCGCCACGTAAATGCAGGGGATAAGCTCGCCGGGCGTCATGGAAATAAGGGAATTATCTCAAGAATTCTGCCGGTTGCGGATATGCCTTATCTTGAAGACGGAACAGCGGTGGACATTATCATCTCGCCTGTTAGTATCTTAGCCCGTATGAATTTGGGACAGATTTTGGAAGCGCATTTGGGATTTGCTGCTGAAAAATTGGGAATTAAAATCGGCGCTCCGGCTTTTGAGAAAATCGAAGAGGACAGAATGGTTGATTTATTAAAACAAGCGGGGCTCCCGGTAAACGGAAAGTCACAACTCTATGACGGGCGCTCAGGCGAACCTTATGAAAATCCGGTAGTTGTCGGAATTGAATATATAATGAAGCTTATTCATATGGTTGAAGATAAGACTCATGCGCGTTCAACCGGTCCATACTCGCTCGTTACGCAGCAGCCGTTGGGCGGAAAAGCGCAAATGGGAGGACAGAGATTGGGAGAAATGGAAGTTTGGGCGCTTGAGGCGCACCGCGCGCGTTACATATTGCAGGAAATGTTAACTATTAAATCAGATGACGTTGTCGGACGGGCAAAGGCATTTGAGGCTATAGTTAAAGGAACCGATATCCCAACGCCAAAAGTTCCTGAATCGTTTAAAGTCCTTATCAAAGAACTGCAATCTCTTGGCCTCAACGTTGTTCCTCAGGGTGCAGTCGTTGCAGATGCAGTTACCGAAGTAAAAGATGAGATAAAATCGGAAGAAATAAAAGATGAAGTAATGGCGCTTGAGGGAGCTCTTGATGTTAAAGAGGTTGTTGAAGCCAAAGATTTACCGGAAGGAGAAGCAGGGCTTCCCGCAGATGATACAATTTTACCGTTGGATGACGATTTGCCAAAAGAAGGGAAAGAAATAGAAACTATTTAATAATATGAATAATAAAAATAAAAACATGCTAAAAGATCTCAATATATCCGACTTTAAATCATTGAAGCTTCTTCTTGCAAAAAGCGAAGATATTATGAACTGGTCATACGGTGAAGTGACCAAGCCTGAGACGATCAATTATCGTACACTTCGTCCCGAGAAAGACGGACTGTTTGACGAGAGAATTTTCGGTCCTACAAAAGACTGGGAATGTTATTGTGGAAAATACAAAAGAATCAGATACCGCGGAATTATATGTGATAAATGTGGTGTAGAAGTTACCCTCTCAAGAGTTAGGCGTGAAAGATTGGGGCATATAACGCTTGCTTGTCCTGTGGGTCACGTTTGGTTTTTCAAAGGAGCATCATCAGCACTTGCGCTTCTTCTTGATTTGCAACAAAAGTCCCTTGAATCAATAGTCTATTACGCATCCTATCTAATCACAAAGATTGATGAGGAAAAGAAAAAAGATGCTCTTTCCCAATTTGGCGAGACAATTGAAAAAAGAAAAGAGGCTCTAAATCTAAAAATTAAAGAGGAAGGGGACAAAATAAGCGAAGAAATAGACACAAAGAAAACGGAAGTTAAAAAAGGAAAAGTAGGGGATGAGCAGAAAAAATTGATTGCCGAGGAAGTAGAGCTTTCCAAGCGCCAAAAGCTTGCAAGACTGAATGAAACTCTTGAGTCAGAGCAGAAAAAGCTTGATGAGATTTCAGACACATTTACAAAGTTGCTTAAGAGTTTAAGAGTCGGAAGTGTTTTATCCGAAGATGAGTATTACAAATTGCTTGATTATGATATTCCGATATTTTTCACCATTAAGACAGGTTCGGAAGCACTTTCGGAAGTAGTCAAAAATCTTGACTTGTCCGTAATGATAGGATCACTCCGTACCGAAGTTGCAAAGGCATCCGGAGCCCGTTATTTGAGACTGGTTAAGAGGCTTAGACTTATCGAATCAATGCGCAAAGCCGGGGTTACCCCAACTGCTATGATAATGAGTTATCTGCCTGTAATTCCCCCCGATCTTCGTCCCATGGTACAGCTTTCAGGAGGACGGTTCGCAACATCCGATTTGAACGATCTATACAGAAGAGTAATTAATCGGAACAACCGTTTGAAGCATCTTTTAGCGCTTGGTGCACCCGAGATAATTTTGAGAAATGAAAAAAGAATGCTTCAGGAATCAGTTGACGCATTGATTGATTCTTCACAAAGAAGCGCCCAGACGTCTAACTCAACTCTCCGCTCGCTTTCGGATATGCTTCGTGGAAAACAAGGCCGGTTCCGGCAAAATCTTTTGGGAAAAAGAGTCGATTATTCAGGCCGTTCGGTTATTGTTGTCGGACCTGAGTTGAAACTTACACAGTGTGGACTGCCAAAAGAAATGGCTCTAGAAATGTTCAAGCCGTTTATATTGCGAGAGGTTATAATCCGTGGTTTGGCAACCAACATTAAATCCGCAAAAAGGTACATTGAGAAAAGACCACCTGAAGTGTTTGATATCTTGGAGGAAATTACAAAGGATCATCCGGTCCTTCTTAACCGCGCTCCGACACTTCACAAATTGGGTATTCAGGCATTTTATCCTGTTCTTATTGAAGGAGCTGCGATTCAGCTTCACCCATGTGTATGTGCAGGATATAACGCTGATTTTGACGGAGACCAAATGGCAGTCCACATTCCTCTGTCAAAAAAAGCTCAGGAAGAGGCGATAAAGCTGATGCTCCCAAGTCACAATCTTCTTAAGCCTGCAAACGGTGATCCTGTTACTCTTCCAAATAAAGAAATGGCGCTAGGTACTTATTACTTAACTACAATTGATGAGGACGTGAGACGTGATAAAGAAAATATTCCATACTTTGGTAATAGTTTCTCAGCCGTTCTTGCGTATGATCTGGGAAAAGTTAAGCTCAAAGAGCCTATTAATGTGCGGATGGCAGTGTCTGAAGGTGGAACAGAGAAGATTGTTGAGACAAGTATTGGAAGGCTTAAATTCAACGAATTATTACCTTCAGATTTTGGTTTTGTGAATGAAGGCGTCAACGCATCCAGTATTAAGAAAATTATAATTCGGGCAATGAAGATGTATTCCTCGGATGAAGTTGCAATACTTATTGATAAGATTAAAAGTCTAGGTTTCTACGGGGCAACGATTTCAGGAGTTAGTGTTTCTGTTTTTGATAACGAGATAGTTAAAGAGAAACAGGAAATGGTCCGGGAAGCTGAGAAAAAAGTTGCCTTAATCGATGGTGAATATCAGCAGGGACTTATCACACAGCCTGAAAAGAAAAGATTGGCACAAGACGTATGGCTTAAGGTAACAGACGTTGTATCCAAGCTTACATGGAAAAATCTTAAAACTTCAAATCCAATCAAAGTAAGTATTGATTCAGGAGGATCACGTGCAGGTGTTGAGCAGCTCAAGCAGCTTTCCGGAATCCGTGGTCTTATCGTGGATCCGCTTGGAAAAATCGTTGAATTGCCTGTTAAATCCAACTTCCGTGAGGGTCTTAGTATTTTTGAATATGTTGCATCAGCCCGTGGATCAAGAAAAGGTCTTACCGACGGAGCGCTTAAGACTGCAAATGCGGGATACTTAACAAGAAGACTGGTTGATGTAGCTCACGAAGTTATCATAAGAGAAGAAGATTGCGGGACGACTGACGGAATTACGATAAGAAGTACTGAGAAAGACAGAACATCTGCTCTTTCCGACCGTGTAGTAGGACGGGTTCTAGCCGCAAATATTGTTTCCAAGAAAACTAAAAAGGTACTTTTCAAAGCAGGACACGAATTAAATGAAGAAGAGGCAAAGTTGGTTGATGAGAACGAAGCTGAGGAAGCGGTCGTCCGTTCTCCTCTGGTTTGTAAATTGTCCTATGGAATTTGCGCAGCATGCTATGGATGGGATTTATCGACCAAGAAAAGAATTGGTCTAGGCGTTCCTGTTGGAGTTGTTGCGGCGCAATCTGTGGGAGAGCCCGGAACACAGCTTACTATGCGTGTTAAGCATTACGGTGGAGTTCTTATGTCTGATGTGACACAGGGTCTGCCAAGGGTGGAGGAGCTTTTTGAAATGAGAACACCCAAAAATCTTGCGCCTGTGTCTGAGATTACCGGAAAGGTAAAAATTGACACAACCAATGAGGGGTATTTAATTCAAATCAAAAATACAAAAATCAAACCTATTGAGTCTCAGGAGTATTTCGTTCCTCTATCAGCTGAGTTGAGCGTTGCTGACGGGGATGAGATAAGCGCAGGAACTCCGCTTGCTGAGGGAGATTTGGATCCGAAAGAAGTGTTGAAAATTGGCGGTCTTTTAATGGTGCAGCGTTATCTAATCACTCAACTTCAAAAAGTTTATGAGTCACAAGGAATTGCCATAAACGATAAGCATTTTGAAGTTACTATCCGCAAAATGTCTGATAAGATAATAGCCGAGAGCGTTGGGGATACATCGCTTATCCCAGGGGATTTCATAACCAAAGCTCGGTTTGAGGAGATCAATGCAGAAGCACTAGCCGAGGGCGGAGAGCCGGCAACGGGACGCCAGATTGTGTTGGGTATTACCAAAGCATCCCTGTTCTCTGACTCATGGTTGTCAGCCGCGTCGTTCCAGGAAACGACCAAGGTTCTGACAGAGGCTGCTCTTGAAGGACGTGTTGATAAGCTTTTGGGTCTTAAAGAAAACGTCATAATAGGACGTCTTATTCCCGTTGCAGGAATGGAAGGGGATATAGAAATTCCACCCGGGGAAGCAATAGAAGAAATTGTAAGTCCGGTTGAGGATGTATTGCCTGCCACGATAAGTTAAAGTTTTGAATTAAAATTTAGGCTCAAAGTATGATATAATACTGAGCAGAAAGAAAATATTATGCCAACATTATCACAATTAGCAAAAAGAGGAAGACAAAAAAGAGTTAAGAAGACACGTTCGACTGCGCTAAAAACTCTTTTTAATGCAAAAGAAAGAAAATATAAGAGTTTTGTATCTCCGCAAAAACGCGGTGTGGTTACTCTTGTTAAAACAATGACTCCTAAGAAGCCAAATTCTGCGCTTCGGAAAGTTGCCAGAATTAAACTTTCCAATAAAATGGAAGTTACAGCTTATATTCAAGGCGTTGGGCATACACTTTCTGAGCACGGAATCGTTTTGGTCCGGGGTGGCCGTGTCCGGGATTTACCGGGTGTAAAGTATCATTTGGTCCGTGGAAAATTTGATCTTTTGGGAGTTGATAAGAGAAAGACTTCACGTAGTATTTATGGAACAAAGTTGGATAAGGGAGGAAAAACCGCTGCTGCGTAAAATATTTTTACGTTTTAAGTTTTAGTTTTTAAATTTAGTATGAGACACAAAAAAGTTACAAAAAGAATAACAGCGCCGGACACAATTTATAACAATGTCATGGTATCCAAGCTCATAAATTATATAATGCGCGATGGTAAAAAGTCTGTCGCACAGACTCAAATCTATAAAGCATTTGATATTCTTTCCAAAAAAGGGGAAGATCCGCTTAAAATTTTTGAAAGAGCAATTGCTCAGGTTGGACCAAAGGTTGAAGTTAAGGCACGAAGAGTTGGAGGAGCCAATTATCAAGTTCCAATCGAGGTAAAAGCTGAAAGAAGGAATTCGCTTGCGCTTCGGTGGATGATTGAGGCCGCATCCAAAAGATCAAATAAAGAATTTCATACATTTGCTGAGAAGATGGCTGCCGAAATTTGGGATGCTACCCAAAATCTCGGAGAAGCGGTCAAAAAGCGTGAAGTCGCACTCAAACAAGCAGAGGCAAATAAAGCATTCTCCTCCTTCCGGTGGTAATATCCCCAGTTTAAAATTAAATTAGCCCTTGACATAGTTGTGAAAAATATTCTACCCTAATATTGAAGCCTGCCCGTATGAGTCTTACAGAAGCACCACATGCTAGCGGAATAACTGCTGAGTCAACTGAGCACGTATCTCCCTCCCAAAGACGATCGGCAAGTAGAAGCGGATCTCCGGAGTCAGGACAACGGAGGGGATCATTGTTAGGTAAGAGTGGAGATGGAAGTGAGACAGATGTTTTTAATTACAGACAACAGAGACTAACAGCGATGCGGGACGATTGGCGTTTATTAAATGCAGAGTTTCCTGGACAGTTCACAAATTCTCATTCTGGTAAGCCAACAGAACCGAAACGCTGCCCAAGCCATCGCTCAAGTCGATAAGACAACATATTCACCTTGAAGGTATGTAAAGAGATAAAATAAGTAGATAAATATCTTTAGCCAATTTTTGAAATAATGATATAATCCCCATATGCCACAGGACCAGTTGTTTTATGTAGCGCAGAAGGCGCTTATTGAGAAAGACGGAGAGATACTGGTTTTAAATGATCCCCAGATGGGAATTGACTTGCCGGGTGGCAAAATCCAAATAGGAGAAACGGACATTATAAAGAGTTTATATCGGGAAATAGAAGAAGAGACCGGTCTTGAAGTTGAAATAGGAGAGGCATTCACAACTGACTATTTTGAATTTCCCAAAGAGATCAAACACCGACATGCGGGTAGGATAATTTTTGTAGTCTTCTAAGGCCTGCTATATTTCAGGAAAAGTTAGACTTAGCGAAGTACACGATACATACAAATGGGTAAATAAGGAAAATTATAAAGATCTTGTTGTTATAGAGGAAAGGTACGATAATACTTTCAACGCGATAAAGAAGTTTTTTGGAGACTAGTTTTTATTCAATCGTTATTCCCAATATCTTATCCCCGATTTTAATTTTTTTTACGATGTCCATTCCCTGTGTTACAATTCCGAAATTGGTATATTGGCCATTTAGCCTAGTCTCATCAGTTTTAGTGATGAAGAACTGAGCGTCGTTAGAAATCCGTGCTCCCTGCCCAACTTGCATATTTGAAGATGCAGCCATACCCATAGAGCCAACAACGAACGGTTTTGCATTTAGTTCCGTCTGAATAGCACTGCCGCCTGTTCCTGTACCTGTTGGATCACCGCCTTGGACCACCCAGTCTTCTACCCGGTGGAAAGACAAATTTTTATAATAGTTACTGTGAGTTTTTGTTATAAAGTTTTCAACTGCTCTTGGAGCGACATCTCCAAAAAGTAGTACTGAGATATCACCCTTACTTGTTTTTATAGTAGCTGATACAGACGCGTTTATAGGTCCCTGGATTTCAGCTTGTGGATTCTGCTGGGGTGCCTGTTGTTGCTGCTGTTGTTGCGCCTGCTGGGTTTGATTATTTGTTGTTGGGGGCGATATAAATTGGAGACTATCATTTGCCGGGGGAAGTGAAGGTGTTTGGTTGAGAGAGCCTTCTTTTCCAAATGAATCTTTTTGAGTTGTATATAAAATTCCTCCAAAGATTCCAAGTATAATAATTAATGTCCAAATGTGGAATTTATTCATAGAGTACTGCTATTTTAACACAAATTACAAAAATTTATAATTTTTTGTAGGCATACATAATACGTTGTACTACTGTATAAAAAGATAATAAAGTGAGGAGTACGAAAATTAACTCAGCAATGTTTAGTCCGTTGATTAGAATACCAGGAAACATCAAATAAACAGCAAAAGAAATAAACATCAAAGCTAGCCTCTCTGGTCTTTCAATAATTCCTGTACCGATTGCAAAGTCAGCGTTACCTTTATCTCTTATACCGCCCTGCGCTCTTATGTAGCTTGTTAAAAAGGAAAAAAGAAGAAGGGGAGCAACTATTTCCCATCTCACAATTCCCCCAAAAGAAAAAGCTGTTATCGTCACAAAATCTGAAAACCTGTCCATTGTTGAATCAAGAAAACCGCCAAATTCAGTGACTTTGCCATATTTTCTGGCAACCATACCATCAACTATGTCAAGTATATTTCCCAAAAAAGCAATCAAAGCCCAAAAGTATAAATGCTTAATAACAAAGACAAAAAAGAGAAGAGATGGTATACTTCCTAAGAGGGTCAAGGTATTTGGATTTACCCTGGATAAACCTTTTGCTAAAGGTTCAAAATAGTTTTCAATTTTTGGCTTTTTATCACTTAACATAATGGATGAATTTTACAAAATTGATCTCCATACGCACTCAATCATATCACATGATGGCGGCATCAGAAAGATTCAATACAGACATCTTTTAGAAAAGAAAGTTCTTGATTGTATTGCTATTACAGACCATAACGAAACCAGTTTTGCAAAGACAATGCACGAGGAGTTGGGGGAGCGGATAATTGTGGGAGAAGAGATTGAGTCAAGTGATGGGGAAATAATCGGTTTATTTTTGAGTAAAACAGTTCCTGCGGGGCTAAGCGCCGAGGAAACTGTCAATCAAATAAAAAACGATGGAGGATTAGTCTATATTCCTCATCCATTTGAGAAGGCAAGACACAGCTTGCAAGAAGACGTCTTAAAAACGATAATTAAAGATGTAGATATTATCGAAGCGTTCAATGGAAGGGGAGTTTTTAGGGGTAAGTCCCGGCTTGCGCGACATATTGCAATTAGTGAAAATATTGCTATGGCAGCAAGCAGCGATGCGCATTGCAAAATCGGGATTGGCAAGACCTTTAGTATTACAAAACAACTTCCAACTAAAGATTCATTGAAGAAGCTTTTAAGGGAGGGCAAGTTGCAAAAAAAATACGCACCTTTTGTTTCACTTTTTTGCCCGGCATTTAATAAAATGAAGAATAGATTGATTCTAGAAGTATGAATACTTTAAAAGATACACTTTTTTTAATTAATCCAAAATCCAGAAATGGAGTGGCAGTTAAAATTTGGAAGAAAGCACGAAAAAAATTTCAAAATTTACCATCAGATCCTTACGACATTACGCAAATTGATCTGTCTTCTCTTCTTGAAAAAAAGAAACCAAAAGTTGTAGTAATTGCGGGGGGGGATGGAACTATCAATTCAGTCTGCCGTGTAGTTTCTCATATGAATAAAAAGCCTCTTTTGGCCATCGTTCCTCTTGGATTGGGAAATGCGTTATCATATTGTCTGGGAGTGGAAAGTTTGGAAAAAGCATTTGATGTCATAATGCATCCTGATAAAAAAGTAACTATAGATCTTATGAAAACAAATATTAAAAATCAGGACCGTGGGGTATTCAGTATAAGTGTCGGTTTTAGCGCAAAAATTGTTTTTCAGAGACAAGCTTATAAATATATCGGTTTTGGTTCATATATCGTTTCTGGCCTGCAAAGCTTTGTTTCTCATCCCGAGCAGGAGATGACATTTACCATTGATCACAAGGTTACATTTTCTGCAAAAGCATCCTCACTCATTGTTGCAAATAGTCCGGTTATAGGGTTAAATTATGTCGTTGCGCCTAATGCCCGTTTGAATGATGGTTTATTGGATTGTACTCTTCTGTCAACAAAATATGCAGACATCACCAATCTCCGTTTAAGAGGATTCAAACATCCTCTTTATTCCGAAGTTGGTAAAGTCAGATTTAAGGCAAGCCATATAAGGATTGAAGGGGAACCATTTATTCAAATAGACGGTGATCCTGCAAAAAAAAGTGAAGGAATAGAAATAGAGATAATTCCGCAACAAGTAACATTTTTAAGAAATATTGATTCTAACATCAATCAAGAGTATTTACCATTTATATCAAATGATTAAAGAAATATTTTTTGTTTTTTGGTTTTTTGCTCCTGCCGGGGTCGCCAACATTGCGGCATTTTTTTCAGGCAAAAATTCATGGTTAAAAAAGTATTCTTATCCAGTAGACTGCAATAAAAAATTTAGAGGCAAAAGAATTTTGGGTGACAATAAGACAATAAGGGGATTTATTTTCGGCATAATTGCCTCGATCCTAATTGTATATTTGCAGATATTTTTGTATAGCCAATTTGTTTTTTTAAAAAAAATACTTGATATAAATTATAACCACATTAATCCTATTATTCTGGGAAGTCTTTTAGGGTTTGGCGCCCTTTTTGGTGACAGTATAAAAAGCCTATTAAAGCGGCAAATGAATGTAGCTCCCGGAAAATCTTGGTTTCCTTTTGATCAGATAGATTACATTATTGGTGGTATATTTTTCAGTTCCTATTATATTAAATTAAGTTTGGGACAATATTTTATTCTATTTTTGGTTTGGTTTCTGCTTCACCCATTAACTACTTTGCTTGGATATCTCTTCAAAATTAAAGATTCTCCTTTATAAACCAAATATTTAATACTAGTTATATCAATCTTTGTCACTGGAATATTTGAGGGGGAAGTGTGCGGAATTTTCCTCAAGAGCCCTGGGGTTGTGTGAGATATTTATCATAAGATCGGCAAGGAATCCTGTAAAAAGAACTTGAAGGCCTGCTGTTACAAAAAGAATTCCGAAAAAAAGTATAGGACGGTCACTAATAGTGCCGCCTGTAAAATGAATAACTGTTAAATAAGTAAGTATTACAAATCCAATAAGAACAAATAGGAATCCTATCGCACCAAAGAAATGCAGAGGTCTTTTACTATACTTAGCCAAGAAATGGATAGTAAATAAATCAGGAAGATCGGTAAAGACTTTGGAGAATCCGTATTTTGATTTTCCAAATTTCCGTACTTCATGATTTACTGCAACTTCAGCAACTGTGAAGCCATTTTGGTCAGCAAGAAGTGGAATGAAACGGTGAAGGCCACCGTATAGCTTTAGACTTTTTGCAAGGTCCCTCTTATATACTTTTAGGCCGCAATTATAATCATGAATTTTCAATCCAAAAATTGAATTCATAAGCTTATTAAAAAGCTTGGATATGATTAGCATCTTTTTTTTGTCTTTTCGATTTTCCCTCCATCCGCAAACAAGATCAATCCCATCTCTATTTTTATTCAATAGTTTGGCAATCTCCGATGGCCTGTCCTGAAGGTCAGCATCAAGGGTTACGATTGTATCTCCTTTTGCTTTTTCAAAACCAAACGTAAGCGCTTCGGATTTACCAAGATTGCGGCGGAAAGAAAATACGCGGACGTTTTTATTTTTAGTCTTAAAAGACTTTAATATTTGAAGAGATTTATCGGTTGATCCGTCATCGACGAATAAGATTTCGGAAATTTCTTTAAATGAAGGAATGATTTTAGTTAATTCCTTATAAAAAGCATCCACGCTTTCCTCCTCGTTAAAAACAGGTACAACAATACTTATCATGAGGCTATTGTAGCATGTTTGTGCCTAAAACCAAAGCGACAAATCAGTTTTTGTTATCAGCAATAAATATTATAATTGCAGAAAGTATGAAAGCAACAGCATACCAAGTCAGCCTCTCGGCAGTAAAGAAGATCCAGAATTGGAAGAATGGTATTGATAAAGCAAAGCAAAACAACCCTGCGAAAACAAAATATTTTGGATTCTTCTTATAAATAAGAAAAACTAAAATAAGTATAAATAATATGTCTTGCGGTTTCATAATTTATAAATTTAAAACTTAAATACTAAACATAAAGATATTTGTAATTAATCCTCTGCATCATTGTTTTTGCCGTTTTAATATTATCAGAGAGCCACAAATTAAGATAAGAGACATGCTGCTTATGATAACTCCTATGTTTACCCATTTTTGAGGGGTATAATAAGCTTCAAGATTATAATTCCCGTCTTTGGGCAACAGAAAGCTATTATATTTTCCGTGATACTTAACGCTTGGAATTACTAACTTACCATCAGCAGATTTTGCTACCCAGTTCTTGTCAAAGCTTTCTGAGAAAACCAGCAGATCTCCCGCTTTGGAACTATTTACATTCAACTGATATTTTGTCGGATTAATGTAACTATAATTTATTTTCAGATTTGGTTGAGGACTCCAAAAGTGATCCTTAGGATTCATGATTTCATATACACCGATTTTTCCAAATCCATCGATCTTTTTTAACCACGAGATATGATTTATCTCATTTATTGTTTTTCTATATACGTTTTTATCATATTTTCTATCTGTTAGAAAAAGTTCCCCAATGCTGTCATAAGGAACAATTATATACCTAACTGATGCAAGCGACAAGAGATTATTTGTTTCACTTTTATTTAAACTATTTATATCTTCTCTTGGTGAGTTTACCTTGAAGAAATCATTTGCCGGAATTGCCGGGTGATTATTTGAGAAGTATGCAAGCCTTTGTATCCGGGGAATCCAGAATGTTCTATAAAACCTTTTGTCGGTCGAAAGAAATCTTTCAAGTTTTATATATTCCCTAGGAATACGCGTTGATCTAAATGTTCCACCCAGCTGACCGAAGAGAGCCGGGGAGATAAGAAGTAAGAAGTAAGAAGTAAGAACTATGGCAAAAATATTTTGTAAATTAATAATATTTGGTTTAAAAAAATATTTGTTCTTGGATTTAAGCCAACTGTAAATATTGGAAGCGCTGTATGGGATTAGTATGCTATATGAAAGAGCAACGATCGTGTACCATTTAGTTGAATCCCTGAACATCGCAAAACCCGGGAAATATTTAAAAAGCCATATATAAACAAAACCAAAAGGATCATTTGCGCCTTTTGCCAGGAACGCTCCCATTAAACCGATTAGGGCGAAAAATAATATATGTCTTTTTGCTAGAGTATTTTCTTTCTTAATAAATAGTAATGACGCGAAAGCAAGAATGGGGATAATTAAAAATTCGGCTTTCATGAAACTTACTTTCCCAAAAATATTCTCCGGCCAATTGGGGTGCAGAAGTGATAATGTATTTTCAAATTTAGCAAAGCTGAAGAACTTCACGGCATCAATTGAGCTGTAAGCAGCACCAAACTCAGAGACTGGATTTTTTCCAATTAAAATTGTCGGAAGTAACCAGAAGGAATGCAAAAATAGAGCTATAATTATCGGTAAAAATATGGCTAACCAATGCGCAGTCCAAATATAAGAATAACTCTTCCTATTTCTTAATCTATGAAGAGCAATAAATACCGAGTAAAGCATAACCGTTGCTAACATGATATAGCCTATACGGGCATCAAATAGTATCTCAAGAGCCATAGATATACCAGCTAAAATTATTTGAGAGAAAAATTGTATTTTTTTATCTCTTTCAAGAGCGGTTTCATAGAGCTTTATAAATATGTAAAGTACAGCGGGAGCAAAGGCATATGCATATGCTATTATCACCTGGCCACCTCCACTTAGCATAAGAATGTATGTGTTGCTCAAATATATGGTTATAGAAAAAATTGAAAGGGCAATCGAAGAAAAAATCTTTTTTGCGAAAAAAAATGCCGATACAATGCCAATAATCAAAAATGGATAAAAGTAAGCAAATCGTTCTATCAGCAGGTAATTCGGCCCAAAAATTCTAGTGAGGATAACTAGTGGGGTATTGGACATAACATAAAGCCAAAGAAGAGAAGTAATTGATCCGCCGAGTCCGCTTGACTGTGCCGTCTCCCAAGCAAAAAGGTGGACACTTTTATGTAGTAATTGAGATTTATAGAGAATGCTCAAATCGCTGCCGGTAATTAATGAAGCCGAAAACCAGTTTCTAAATATAAACAAGATTAAACAGCCAAAAATTGAATAGATAATTATTTTTTTCATATATCTTTCCGTACATTTTTATCAGTTTTCAAACCCAATGTGGGTTTTCAGGCCAAAAAAAACGCCAGTCATCACTAATTAGCGAAATCAGATTTACCTCGATAATTTTAATTTAGGCAGGGATAGAACGATGTATGTTGTCAATAGAATAAATATTATCTCACCCGTTTTTTCTTGTATGTCGATTTTGTTAAGTAACTGAAAAGCATATGCAAGTACAAAAAGGGTTAATGCCAAAGAGGGTATATATTCTTTATCGAGTTTAAAAACTATCAGAATAAAAATCCAGTCTACAAGATAAGGAATAAAAGAAATATAAATTTGAATAATATTAATGTAAGGGCTGTTAAAAGCTGCGGAGAGAATGATATGCATAAAAATAAGCACTAGCAGCTTTTTGTAATTTTGGACAATCCATGATAATGTTTTATTTTTCATGTTTTTTCCTTTTTCGCCATCCGATATATAGAAAAGTGCTGAACACACCTATTCCTGTAATTGTAAATCCAGCTTCGACTAATCGTTGGATCTTGTATTGGATAATAAGCGGCTTGCTAATTGGATCAGAGTGCAGCCAGCCATTTGCGTAACCATTGGCTATGAAATGAGTGCTGTTTCCGTTCTCGATATTCCAATACTGACTAAAAGACTCATTTAATAAAAATAGTTTATTATTATGTTTAATCGGAGTATTTACAGAATAGAGTGTTTGATTAATTTTGTCACTACTCACTGGTAATAAATGATCATTTACTGACCTATCTGTATAAAAAAGAACATCCGGTTTGCTAATAATCCTTAACTCAAGATCTTTTACCGTGTTCGTCGTAAGCTTATCCACCGGATTGCCACAGATTTTTAATGATAATATCTTTTTTGGTAAATCAGTAACATAATCTTTTGAATATTTTTGCCATTTTAAGTCAGAGTTAATCTTCTCGAATTCTGAAGTCTTTATTTTGTTATCAATGATAAATGCTACATCAAGTTTAGTAGACTTATTTGCTTGGTGAAAGAAAGTTACGCGATACACATCGTTCTTATTAAGCTTTATTTGTGAAGAATTATAACAATGCATATTGTCTATATTTAGTTCTGCGGAATTGTTTACCAAGTTGGTGATTTGTTGATTGAGCTGCATTTTAAATGTACCCCTTTTAAGATATATTTTATCTTTTGTATCTTCTGAAGTGTGATTTGCGCTGCTTGAGGTAGGCATTGAATACTCTTTTTCATTCAGAGTAAAATTAAGTGTATCAGCCACCTCATTTTTTACATGGTTAGAATAGGAAATCCTATACCAATCATCTTTTGGTATAGTGACTAGATATTTTTTATGCTCTTCGTCAGTCGTCTGCCAGACATATTTCTCGAATGTCATATTTATATTATTGAGTTGAGACAATGATTGCAAAAGAAACTGTTTCGTGTCTGCATCAAGATTATTTTTTTCACCATCAAGAATCAATTTTTCAGTACGGAATACGTTATTCATCTCAATCAATTTTATATTATCAAATGAAGGAACTAGCTTATTTATAATAGGATTTATGCGTGATAGGGAATAGTTATAATTCACAAGAGATCTCTGTGTATAAATTCCTTTTTCTCGCATAGTACCTAACTTTTGATAGATTAGTAAATCTTGCATTGAGCGAGTAAGGTAATAGTTCAAAACACTCACAGGTTCTTTCCCCAAATGTTTTTCGTCCCATATACGCTTTATAATTATCAAAGGATACAATTTCGACTTAGGTGTCAAAAGCGGTGTACTCGTATTGTAATATGAGTATGAGTATTGTAGATCGCAATTTATACAATCCGGCTTGCTATAAACTCTTTGAAAATATGGCACCAACGATGAGTCTAGCTTTTTTATATCTGTAGCAAAATAAATTAAACTTTTTGCGTCAAAAGCAGGTAACGAAGAGATCAAGTCCATTGCCTTTACATTTCCCATAACTACGTCCATCGAGTGAGCATTAGTAATTGGTGTCACCTTATCTAAAGAAGTAAAATCATAAACTTCCCATTCACCAAATTTTTTAATTAGCTTTAGATCATTTCTATGAAGGGCTGGTTCGTACGCGGAAGGGGGGGCCGTAGGTGAATCTTTCAAATTCCATGCGAAGTCTTTTTTTAGTAGAAAAGATTTTATTCCTAGAAATTTCGCAAGCTTAGGCCATTGAGAATCATTACTTTCCATTTTTTTATAAAGCAGGTTTATTAAATCGCCTTGGTCACTTGATGCGTATGTGCTTGAAGAAATTATCGGTGCGTTTGTAAGTAGGGAGGTAGCAGGAGCAAGACTCCAGTAACCCCACTTATACGAGTCAACTTTAAATTCATTATTTGGTGGGGGCAGAGATAATGTTTTTGTGTTAATCCGTTTCTGCGAACCACTCCATTTTCCGAATTCATATACGTATGTGGGTACAGAAACTCTATTGGTGCGTTGGCCTTGTATGTAATCAAAAAATACCCCGTTTAAAAATGGATAGTTATATGCAAGGAAAGATATAATTAAAAACAAAGAGGTAATGAAAAAAAATATGTGATTTTTTTTCTTAAGATATTCTAATATTACATTTACCGTAAGGCCAATTAGTACTGCATATGCCAACCACAAGCTGGAGGCAAATTTATAGTATGGAGTTCTGAACGCAATAAAACCGGGAATAAATTTAACAAAAAGTAAATAAATTGCTCCGAATGGCGGATGTGAACCAGCCATGAAGAACATAGAAATAAGTGCTAGAAAGGCAAAGAATATTGCAACGCTTCTTGCTGGGTGCTTCTTCAAAACAACTAATGATAAAAATGCCGTAAATGGAATAAGAAAGCTAACTGTGATAAAAAATGGATTATGGAGAAATATATTTGCGTAAGGATGAAGAGGGTTCTGGTACCATTCAGGAATGCCTTGCAGACGAAAAAGATTAATTAGCGAACTTTTTTCACTGATATAGTTTACCCACCCCAGAATTCCTAGCAATCCACCTGCTTGAGCTACTTCTTTTGAGTAACTACCTAATACATAGTAGCCAAATGGTAAGAGCCAATAAGCGTTAAGAATACAACTTATGACTAGAGTAAGCCCGGCGAGCTTGGCTAATTGAAAAAATTTACTAAAAGATCTTTCTTCAAAAAAATAAAAAAACGTAAAGGTAGCCATAGTTAATATTACGCTTCCAAAAAGTGGTAAGCTTGCCTCACCATTGAGAAGAAAAAAAAGAAATGAGATATAAAAACCGGTAAGAAAAGTAGAGCGTTTTTTTTCGGTCCACGCAAAAACAAATGCTAAAAGTAAAGGTAAAGCCGCGTATAAAGAAAATTTTGTGCGCTCAGCAACAAACCATCCTTGAAGCAAGAAATGATTTAACATATAAAATAAAGAAGCTGGCAGCGCAAAGTATCTCAGCTTATATTTTTTAGCAATTTGAATTGCGAAATAGTACATGCATAGACCTGGCAGAATGAGCCAAAAAATAAATATGACTTGTTGCATTTTTTGAAGCGACAATCCCAATGAACTGATTAACGCTTCAAGACCATGTATGAAAAATCCAGGGATTGCGTATGTCTGATCTGTCCCAAAAGCAAACCGATCCGTCCAGGCAAATAATCTGTCATAGAAATGAGATATTGGTTCCAGTGTCAATCCGGCATCATGTCCTAAGATAACTTCATCACCCCGAAACCATAAGAGAGGAATAAGACCTAAGAAGCATAGTATTAATAAATCAAAAATATATTTTTTTATATGTTTTATCATTTTTTACCGATAAAATATATTGGACTATTTACGTAAGGGAGTGGAATCGCGAACGGAATAATTAGTTGAAGATGTTTATTGAACCTGTAAAAAAAAGGCAGCAAAGAAAATTTATGATACTTAATATTTTTAAATCCGCTTTTTTTCATAATCTTTACCCACTCTTTGGGGTATTTGACGTTAATGTGAGTCGGATCACGAAAATTCCAAGGATATGGATAGGGAGTAGAGATTACAAGTGTACCGTTTTTTTTAAGAGCATCATACATATTTTTTATAGCTGACTCTGGTTTTTCTAAATGTTCAACAACCTCTAAAGATATTACAATATCAAATTTTACTTTCAATGGTATCTTTTTTTGTATATCTATAATTGAAAAATGAGCTTTGGGGGTTAGTTTTTTTGCATTTTTTACAGCATACGCTGAAATATCTGAACTCCATACGTCATGTCCTTTTTCTACAAGTAGATTTGTTACAGCGCCAATTGAGCAACCTATTTCAAGAATTTTTTTACTATCAACATTATCTAATCTTACATGCCTATTTAATTTTACTATCCATGACCAAAACCATCTTTTTTGGATCTCAAGATCTTTTTGTGAAAAATTTCCAACCGCCTTTTTATACCATCCCTGAAAGTAATTCTCTTCAAATTTATTTTCGTATTTTCTCTGTTTCATTGTAAAAAACGATTCAATTATACCATCTTAAATGAGTTTAAAATAGGACAGTTTTTAACAAAAGGGAGGGAAAAGATAATTGATCTTCTAATAATTCAGAATTACTTTCTGATTTTTGATAATAGTCAATAGTGATATCGATATATGATCCTCCATCATAAATGGGCAGTAGGTATTTCGGTGAGTCGCCACTAGTAGTTTGCATAAAAGTCATTTTTGAATTGTCTATGCGTTGTATAGTGGTAATTTTACTTTTTTCGCCTATTTTATTTCCATCACCATCTAATAACTGCGGTACATATTCATGAAAAAAAACTTCTTTTGGTTTACGTTTAAATAATACTGTAACTGATTGTATTTCAGGATATGAGCCGTTCATTGGCATAAGTATAATTTGGCCGGATATTTCTCCGGTTTCATTTAAAATATTCATATCTGGAGGATATTTGAAGGAAAAATGATTTTCTTTGCTAATATATTTTTTCCAATATTTTGTGGATTTAATTATAGTATATCTATTTTCCAGCTCAGTCCTAACTGTATCTGAAATGTCGGTTATATCTTCCGATTTACCTTTCCATTCAAATGCATGGACGTTTTCTTTTTTGAAAGAACCAGCTACATATGCTTCAGACAATTTAGTTTCGTCAGTATAAAATCCAAATCCTTTTCCTTCTTTAACACGATATCCCTGACTTAATACTCCTTTTTGGGATAGATATTTGTCTGCTAAAAAGCTTCGGGAAAGTTGATTCTTATCATAATAGTTAATGGTTAAGATTTGACCAAGACTTGTTTGGAAAGGAGGTATAGCATTGAATCCATAATAACCGACATCGCTTTTGACAAATAAAACAGTACTTTTCGATAGTACGGGCACTGTATCTTTAATTGCATTAATTATTTTTTTTCTCTGAAAACCAGTCTGCGCTTCGATAATTAGCTGATTTTGTAACAAATTGTACTGAGAATATCCCCACAAAATTAGCAATATATATATTAAAATTTTTAAAGCCACTTTTTTAAAATAATTATAAAGTTTAAATATTAGAGTACCAAATATTATTCCACCGCCTATTGAGGATATGTATAGATGGCGTGAATCTATGAAAGTAACATATCCCCACCAAGGTGCATAGAGGGCAATAAAGACAAGTGGTAATGCGCTTGAAATTATAATTAACCCGCCAAGTAAAAATGTAGATTTTAATGGTGTGGGTTTTTTTAACTTTGCTAAACAAAATAGGTACAAAGCGAGAAATAAGGTTGATAACGGATAAATAATTAGATCGCTACCAGCGCTTTGTGTAAAAGCTAGAAAGTTGCTGCCGCGGATAGCATGATCAGCGCTGTATATGGGGTAGGCCAACGGGGTAAGAAACTCTGTGATAGAAAGAATTGTTGGTTGGGGAATAAATACTTGAACAATTTGTCTGAGGGGATAAGTTATCGTACGAAATATAAAAAGATTGGGCACAAATAATTTATTTACATTCGATAGTTTTGCAGAGCTCATTAATATAGGCAGTCCTAATCTAAAAGTTCCGTAACCAATTAAGATGGGTAAGTATGTGCGAATATATTTGTTAGAATATGGTCTGTTAAACAAAAAAACAATTATAGGTAATACAGCAAAAAGAATAATTGATGACTCCTTAGTTAATAAAGCTAGTATAAAAAATAAGTTTGATAAAATTAATGAGCGGTCGTCCCAATCTTTTTTTGAATCAATTGTTTTTGCAATAAAATACATAGACAAAAGTACAAAAAGAGTCGAATACACGGTAGGAATATAAGCCATAATCCAAGTGATTGCCTGAAAATGTGGAAATGAAACTGCAAAAAATATACCGGCTAAAATCGCTATGTGTGAGTTTTTTGTAAGTTTTTTTGTAAACAAAAATACAAGAAAACTATTAATTCCATGTATAAACACGCTCAAAAAAATATATGGAAAAAAATTTAACCCAAAAAGCTTGTTGTGAATCCACCAAATCAAAGTGTATATAGGTGTTAAATGTCCACCTCCTGAAATTTCATTGCTGGAAAAAAGACTTTTTTTGATTGCTTCCATAAAGCCCCATGCAGTATGGGTTAAGGGAAGAAACTGTGAGAAATAAAACCATTCATCCCCTTGAAAATATCCGCCAAAAGATTTTATATAGAAAATAAAGGATAGAAGAATAAAGAATATGAAATAGCGAAAGTATAAATTTTTAATTATTTTCCTCAACATAATTAATCTTCATAATATCCGATAAGACTTTTTGCGAATAAATAATAATAATATCGAACAGGTGGGTTCCGTTTAATGATTGTCATTAAATCTTTATCTTTTATCTTTCGTATTTTTGTCTGAATTATTCTACGTTTCCTGAGTGTATTTTTTATATTTCTGATATTCCAGTAGATAGCTTTATTTATTCCAATAAAAAGATCGAAACGATTTCTAATAATAAATATAATTGCAGCAATCTCACATAATAAAAGGTGAAGTGGAAGAATTTTAATAAGCTCAATAGGTCCTAAATTTTTTATATAAGAATTTATTCTGTTTTTGAATGAATGAAACTGGATGAATGCATTATTCATATTGTTCGATGTCCCTCCGATTTTATGATAAATGATTGCTTCCGGAGCATATCCGATGGTATATCCAGCCAGCCAGACCCTGTGACAGAAATCTGTCTCCTCAAAATAAGCAAAGAAATCACCGTCAAACAGTCCAACACTTTCAATTACGGCTCTCCTAAATAGCATACAAGCGCCCTTTGCTGTGTATAGAAGCTTAATTTTGTCATAACTCTTCTTATTTAACTGATAATATCCATAATGATAAAGAAATCCTGTATTTGTTAGAAAAGCTCCAACTGAATCAAGCCGATTATTATTATCCATTGATAAAATTTTTGCCTGTACGCCAGCGTAGCGCGAATCTTCCCCAATTTTATTTACTAGCTTGGTAACAAAATTGTTTGTCACAGTAGTATCATTATTGAGAAATAATATATAGTCACCTGTGGTTTTTTTATACCCAACATTATTCCCTCCTGCAAAGCCAAGATTTTTTTTGTTAACTATAATTTTTATCTTGGGATAATTTTTTTTAATATATTCTATGGATCCATCTGTGGATGCATTATCAACAACAATTATTTCAAAATTTGGATAGTTAATTTTATTTAGGCCAGGAAGACACTTTCTTAGATGAAATATTCCGTTCCAATTTACTATAATAATAGATACTTTTTTCATAAATTTTTAATTTTTGTCACGCGAATAGTAATATCATAGCAGATTGATTACCTTGACAAAACAGGCAGTTGCTGTAATAATCAATAAAATCTAAACTGAAAATATTATGAAAATTATAGTAACCGGCGGAACAGGATTTATCGGAAGCAAATTAATTGATCGACTTGTGGATGCGGGACATGAGGTTGCTAATTTTGATAGCAATCTACATTTTATAAATAAACCAAACTATTATAAAGCTGCTTTAAAAAACAGAAGTAAGATATATAACAAGCCCCACAAAATTTTTAGAGGAGATATTAGAAAGAAAAAACAAATTGAGGATGCTTTCTTAAAATTCAAACCTGAAATTGTTGTGCATTTAGCTGGGATTTCAATGGCGCGCCCATTGCCTGAATTTATACCTGAAATGTCGCCAATTAATATGATGGGGACCCTCAATGTATTAGAGGCATTTGAGAAGACTTCCTCTGCAAGGAGAATTATATACACTTCATCAAGTATGGCATACGGGCATTTTACTCAGTCTCCTCAATCGGAAGATATGGTCTTAAATCCCACAAACGAGTACGGAGCAGCAAAAGCGGCCGGTGAATATTTTACAAAGCTTAGTAAAAAAGAATGGGTCACAGTAAGGCCGACTTCTGTATATGGCTACACAGACTGCGCCAATAGAGTTACTCAATTGCTCATAGATGCTGCGATCACAGGCAAGCCTGCGTGGTTGGTACGGGGTGAGACACTAGATTTTTCATATGTAGATGATGTAGCGCGTGGGTTTCATCTCTGCATAGAATCACATAGCGCAATGTATCAAACATTTAATATCTCGCGGGGGGAACCCAGGTCTGCTCAGGATTTTGCAAAGATAGTTAAAAAATATTTTCCTAAATTTAGTTATGAAGTCCGTGAGCCCAGTGTTCAGCAGGTATATCGGGGAGCTCTTGATATTTCTAGAGCTAAAAAACTTATTGGATATGAACCAAAATACAATATTGAGGAAGGAATTGAGGAGATACTTTCAATTATGGAGAAGCACGGATGGAAGAAAGATGCATACATATAACCCCATATTTCAATAGATATTTACAAAAATAAAATTAAACGCTATAGAGTTGTAAATTTACTATAATCTTTACTTAATGTTTTTTTGCTATAACGCCATTTCGAAAGATGTAACTTATGTAATTATTAATTAATATGGTGGTTCGCTTTTCTTCATTTCACATATTGTTTAGGTATGACTAA
>JBBSGK010000015.1:0-22058 GCA_038254115.1 Candidatus Levyibacteriota bacterium
CGGCATTGTTTGCAAAGCAGACCGCGGCATAATCGGGTTTTTATACCAAATCTATATGCTGTTCTTGTATCTTTTTTTACCAAGGCTTTTTGGAAAAAAAATATATGCATTGGGCCTTGGTGTATACAGCAATTCAAACCCTATTGTTCTACATATTGCCACACGATTACTTAAATCAGCTGAAATAATAACAGTCCGGGATTATCATTCACTTGTCCTTCTGAAAAGTAAACAAATTCCGGCGCAATTATACAAAGATAACAGCTATTTAATGGCTCTGGATTCTATCGAGGTGGTTAAAAATGAAAATTTTTTCAAAACAAATTATGATTCAAGCAAGCATAACATAGGACTTGCGCTCCTTAAGCCTGATAATGCAGAGGATGAAAAAAGCTTAATTTTAGAAATAAGAGAATATATTGACAAAAACTACAAAACTACTAATTTTTGGTTTTATGCATGTGATTATCAAGATAATTTTTTTAATGATTTTCTTTTTATAAATAAAATTTTTGAATTAATCAAGAAAAATGAACAAAAAAAATCAATAAAAATTGTCCCCACACATTTATCACCAGGCAAATTTTTCTCCTCTTTCAAATTAATGGATTATTTTATATCTATGCGTCTTCATGGATCGATATTTGCCTATAGATGTAACATGGATTTTTATGGAATTTCGTATGATGAGAAATGCACAAGCTTCTTAGAATCTATCGGAAAAAAACCGGTGGCTATTTCAGACATTACACTCTTCAAGTTAAAATAAGCTTATAGTTTGCATTTTGTAAACTAATGTGATATAATACATAAACCTATAATTATGAATAAATTTAGGCTCAAATCATTATTTTCAATACCTTTCGTTTTGGCCAGACGGGTAATTTATCCTGCTTTTGGTTTAATTGATCGTATAATTCAAAGAAAAACTAATCTTATTTCTATTCTTGCATACCACAGCATTGCTGCGGATAACTGGAAATTTAGTATTGATCTGAACACAATGAAAAAACAAATTGCATATCTTAAAAAGAATTATCAGTTCATTAGCCTAGCTGATGTCGAAAAGATTATAAAGGGCGATAAAGTGATAACACAACCTTCAATTGTTCTTACTTTTGATGATGGTTACAAAGATGTATTACAAATTAAAAGCTACTTAAGAAAACTTAATATTAAGCCTGCGCTATTTTTGATTAACGATACAAGAAATGTTAATACAGCCGAGATTGGAAAGAATAAAACATATTTAAATACACGAGAAATTAAAGGATTAATTGCAGATGGATGGGAGATAGGATGTCATAGCAATACCCATGCAAATCTCAGTAAACTTACGCCTACTCACCTTCAACAGGAGATTGTTATTGCAAAAAAAAGCATTGAGAAATCACTAGGGATAAAAGTAAATTACTTTGCATATCCCAGAGGAAAGTATTCTAATCAAGTATTAAATTTTATTAAAAAAGCGAATTACAAAATGGCACTCACCATGGATGATGGTTTTATAAATAAAAACACAAATCCCTTACTTATTCCAAGAATAGGAGTCGATAGATCACATACATTCCCGGAATTTAAATCAGCATTTTCTCCGTCCAATATCCTGGCGAGGAGATTTATTAAAAATACATTTATAGGAAGGTATATATGAATAAGATAATTTTACAAAAATATTTGAAGAACTTACTTTTTCTAATGTTTTGCGGAGTAATTCTGCTGCTTTCTGTCAAAGGAATTCCCGGAAATCCAAGCTCTAAGGACCTAGTGAAGCCTGAGTGGAGCAAAGATGGTCCGCTTGAACCATCAGTTGAAGGAGGCCGTTTTGCGCTTACGTATTCGCTAATTGAAAATCATAGCCTGACATTTTCAGATAATCTTGCCCTTCTGGCCACACCTGATCTGGGATATAAAGACGGAAAATATGTATCTCTTTTTGCGCCCGGATTGTCTGTTTTAAGTATTCCAGGATATTTACTGGGCAAACTACTTGGCGCTTCTCAGGTTGGAACTTTTGCAACGGCAGCGTTTTTTGCGCTCCTAAATGTATATCTACTTCGGAAAATTGCAATCCGGCTCGGATCAAACTCTCTGGCAGCCTCTCTGGCATCTATTACTTTTATTTTTGCATCCCCCGCTTTTGCTTATGCAACAACGCTTTACCAGCATCATATTTCAACATTTTTAATTTTGCTGAGTGTATACCTTCTTATCCGTTACAACAACTTTAAGTCATTATTTGCCTTTTGGATTATTTATGGACTTGGTTTTATAGTCGATTACCCCAACATTATTATGATGCTTCCGATTGCAATTTTTGCAATTACTAAAACATTTTTAATTAAAAAACAAGACAATAATCTGGAAATAGGATTTTCTATTACGCGGGTTTTCTCAATCCTTGGTATTATCCTGCCTGTTTTAATTATGTTTTGGTACAACCAAAATGCAAACGGAGGACCTTTCAAGCTTTCGGGAACACTTGATAGCGTGACACGTATATCAGACACCGGAAAGCCGGTTCTGGCCAGCGAGGTTATAAAAGAGGCCATAAAAAATAAAAAAATGACTCAGCCGCCTGCTGCTTCATTTTTTACTCCTTTTCAAAACAGACATATGATCAATGGATTATATGTACACTTTTTAAGTATTGACCGTGGGATGATATTTTTTACTCCCATAATGCTGTTTGGAATAATTGGCGTCATTTACTCACTGAGGAAACTGGATAAGAATACCACTTTGCTGATAGCAATAATGGCTTTTAATGTTCTTCTCTACTCTATGTGGGATGATCCGCAGGGAGGTTGGGCTTTTGGTTCGCGTTATTTAATACCGACTTATGCGATACTGTCAATTTTCATTGCCCGCTTGCTGTCAAGATTCAAAAAAAATAATTTGTTCTTGGTGATGTTTTTTATTATCTTGTCATATTCTGTTGCCGTTAACACTTTGGGCGCTCTAACCCCAACTACCAATCCTCCTAAGGCTGAAGCCATTGCGCTTGAGAAACAATACCACCAAAAACAAAAATATACTTATCTTAGAAATGTTGATTTTATAAACAAAGATGATTCAAAATCGTTCGTGTTTCAGACTTTTGCTGTGGGACACGTATCAGCGTGGGATTACTATCTTGACTTGACTATACTGATATTGATTGCTGCAGGATTTTACCTGGCCTGCTTTGCCTATTACCCAAATGACAAATTGGTAGAATCAGAATCATTCCAGAAAAACAACAGAGGTTTGTTTGACAGCAGTATTACTGTTTCATATCAGTGGACAAAAAAAATAAAAAAGCTTTTTGAAAAGCAGACAGAGAAGATAATCATTATCAGTTTGTCTATTATCTCTGTAGGAAATTTTATCTATTACTACCTAAACGGTCTGGGCTTAGCATACAATGACGCAAGATCTCATTTGGATATCGGAAGAAGGGTTGTAGAAAGCATTAAACCCGGGTTTGCGCAGCTTGGAAGCGTCTGGCTCCCCCTGCCCCATCTCATGATGGCCTTAACCATCTGGAATGACTTCATGTGGCACTCAGGGCTTTCAGGAGCTATTCAGTCAATGGCATCCTACGTCGCAACCGGGCTGTTAATATATCTTTTCTTAAAAAAACTTGGCGCAAACATGTTCGGAAGAATTACCGGAGTTTTGGTTTTTGCTCTAAATCTTAATATTTTATACATGCAGTCAACTGCTATGACTGAACTTTTCCTGATTGCAGCCATGATGGCAGGTGTGTATCAGCTAATGATCTGGCACCAAACTGAGAAAATATTTGATCTTATAAAAGCTGGGTTTTGGATCATGCTGTCGACGTTAATACGTTATGACGGATGGTTTTTGTTTGTATTTGCTGTATTTCTTGTTTTTATACGCTCTGTTAAAAGACGTGGTTACAAAACAGCCGAAGGAGTGATCGTAATGTTTGCAGCTCTTTCAGGATTTGGAATATTTTTATGGTTATTCTGGAATTTGATGATTTTCAAGGATCCATTGTATTTTGCTTTTGGATCTTATTCTGCTAACGCTCAGCAAAAAGTTATTGAGCAGGCCGGATATTTATCAACCAAACATAATCTGCTGTTTTCTATCCAATCTTATATATATGCTGTTATTTACAATTCAGATATTCTGACTGTAGCTGTCAGCACCGTTGGCGCAATTGTTCTGTGGTTTGATAAAAAAATTGAGAAACCCATCAGAGTTGCCTGCCTTGCGCTTCTGTCTCCTTTATTCTTTAACATCATTGCCCTGTATGTTGGGCACTCAGTTCTTTTTGTACAAGGATTGGGAATAAACTCATGGTTTAATGTGCGTTACGGTCTGATGATGGTGCCGACGATTGCTATATTTGTAGGATATTTGATTAACAGAATGAAATCCCGCAAGTTTATTCTAATCGGACTTATGGTTTTTGTTTCAGCTTTTGCGTACATTAATCATGAAGCAGTAACCTTGGATGATGCAATTGTAGGATTGGGTGGCAAAAACGTTACGCAAGTTAGCGGATACCTGCATGATAACGCATTGGATAAAAATGGTTTTGTTCTACTTTCAGCCGCAAGACATGACGCGATTATATTTTCCTCAGGATTGCCGATGAAGCGCATTATCCACGAGGGAACCGGACTATACTGGGATCTAGCCATAGCACATCCTGATAAATGGGCAAGATGGGTTGTTATGAGAACAAACGATCCCAATGATTTGATAGCCAAGCTCTTACGCAAAAATAAAGCATTTAAACAAAAGTACACGTTAGTACGTCAGTACCCTTTTGCAGATGTTTATGAGCTTAAAGATCAATATGTTGAAAATCTTAACTTTGAGGCTAATTTAGCTAATAATAAATAGTATGAGTATTTCAAAAAAATTTTTTATAATTTTTTCGCTACTCTTAGCTCCGATTGTTGTTTTTTTCCTATTGCAAAAAAAAGAAATTAAAAATAATTGGACATTTAAGTCTATAGACACTATGAAGTATTCAAGGGACATGGCACGGACCACGTTAAGCGGACAGCCTTTCTCTTATCCAATTGATAAGCAGGTAAGGGACATAGCTCATACCGGCGCAACTCATATTGCCATTGGGACGCCATATGATGATGAGTTTCTTCCCGTTTTAAAGCTTTGGGTTTCTGAGGCGCGAAAAAATAAATTAAAAGTATACTTTAGGGGGAATTTTTCCGGGTGGGAGGGATGGTTTGAGTATAAAAAAATAGACAGAAAGACGCACTTAGCAAAAACCAGTAAATTTATTCTTGAAAATTCTGACTTGTTCCAAGACGGAGATATATTCAGCTCTTGCCCCGAATGCGAAAATGGAGAAAAGATAAATGTGAATGATGAAAAAAGTCTTAAAAGTTATCAAAGTTTTTTAATAGATGAATACAAGGCAAGTAAAGATGCGCTTAAATCTATACACAGAAATGTAAATTCAGGTTACTTTTCAATGAACGCAGATATTGCTTACAAAGTGATGGATGAAGATACGACTAAAAAGCTTGGCGGAACCGTGGTGATAGATCATTATGTCAAGTCTCCCTGGGATTTAGAGCAGGACATACGTGATTTAGCAAAAGTAAGCGGGGGCAAAATAGTACTTGGTGAAATTGGCGCTCCAATTCCCTCAATTCACGGCAATATGACAGAGGAGGCGCAAGCTAAATGGATCGAAGATGCAATGTATCGGATATCAAGTATTCCTCAGCTAACCGGTGTCAATTATTGGGTCAATACCGGTGGCTCGACCGGCTTGTGGGAAGAAAATGGAAGGGTCAAGAAAGCAGTTAAAGTAATAAAAACCACATATTCGAACAAATTACCAATATAGTAATATACTATTGACAAATAAATAAATGTGTGATATACTCACTTTGATATTTATTGTTATCCAAACATATGATAAAAAATATAATTTTAGTCGCTATAAGTCTAATAGTTTTAACTAGCGCTTCCGTAGCGCCTGCTTACGCGATGAGCATTCCTGATTTTGGCTCATGCGTTAATCCTCAGGGCAAGGTTATTGCCAGTTATAATAGTGGCAACCATGGAATTGTAGGACAAAACAATGAAGTAGCAGGAAGCGATTCTGTATATAAATCTTCACAAAATGGCGTTACACAGTGCTTTTGTCCAACAAACGGTAACGGAATTCAGACAAATTGGTTAAAAGCAAACAGCTTAACAGCGAGCGATATAAATGTTTTAAAAAATCAGGGATGGACATATATTGCTACCGGATCAAATTGGGGCTTGGAAGACGTTCCGTATTTGGCAAAAAACAGTGATTACGCATGCCGCAAGAACGCAACTAAAGCAGATTCAACAAAAATATTGGGACTTGCAAGCACAGGAGACAGTTTCACAATATACTCACTCATTTTTGCAGGAGCAGGATTTCTTATCTCCGGCATGATTCTCAGACGCTTCAATAAATAAAATATGAAACTGCTCTCAAGACTTTTCATTATTCTTGGAATTTTCTGCTACACGCTGGGAATTTATAATATCTGGTTAAGTATTGACCCGCACCGCCTGTCTTTTACAAAATATTCTTACGCACAAACTGTTTCTCCTGAAAAAAAACAACTTCCTGAAAAAATAATCATTAAGGATTTAAATATTAATCTAAATATAATTCCATCCCATGTGGTTGACAACAAGTGGGAGACTACTGATATGGGAGCCTCATATCTACAGTCCTCACCTATACCCGGAGACGATGGTAACAGCATAATTTATGCACACAATTGGGCAAGTCTATTTGCAAACTTGGTGTATGCAGTACCGGGTCAGGAAATACAAATCAGATATGCTGACAATTCTACTAAAACGTTTGTTATTAAATACACATCTTCCGTAACGCCTGATAACTCAACTATACTGGCGCCATCAAATGACAAAAGAATTACGCTTTATACCTGTACCGGATTTTTGGATTCCCAAAGGTTTATTGTGGTTGCAGTCCTCAAAGACAAATAAAATTTAAAGGTATAAAATTAACCCCACTACTTGTTTTGAATGGAAATATTACTGTTTACATTCCCAGTAGTTATGGTCGAATTTGAACCAGTATTGTTGATTACCTGATTATTGCCTGTAGAAGAATTTGAATTCACGGCATTGGTAATAGTTGTATTATTCGATTCATTAATAATGGTTGAGCAATTACTATTGACCGAAACTGCATTATTCGACCCAGCCCCGTTGCCGCTAATCTCAATATTGGAATCGTCCCCGCACTGGGCCGGATGCTCTTGCAGGGCAACAGTAAATTTATTTGCTGTTAAGCTTGCTGAATCGGAAAGCAAAGCATTTGCCGGTTGAAAAGCGCTATATGATAGTAAACTAATGAATAGTAGGATTGTTAAGGATTGTGTTTGAGAAGCGTAAGACACGTTGTTTTTACGGTTTTTTAGCAGATTAAATATATTGATTACTTCAAGATAAATAATAATAAAGGCAGGAATGAGAATGAAAAAAGTAATTCCTATTTTTGTTTTAGCGAAAACGAGCAAATATCCTAAGTAAGGAATTGAATATATAACTTTTCCCACGACTCCCCCGCCTGCAAGAACCCATGGATCTATTTCTTTATTGTGATCCCCTTTTGTTTTCAAAATAGATAGGTCTTTTTTGTTTGATAAAGCGAGTATGCGATGTGTAATAAATTCGTTTTCTTTTGATGGGCGTTTAAAAGTTATAACATCTCCTTTTTTCAATAGTTGAGGATTAACATTTTTAACTATAACCATTGATCCTGTGGTAATTGATGGTTCCATCGAACCTGACATTACGGTAAATCCCCTCCATCCCCCAATGCGGTTTGATATAAGAGAAAAAGCAGTACCGAAAAGTATAACGATAATTATCAAAAAAATTTCAATTATTTTCTTCATACCTAACTTATTAAACTTTGTAAGGCTGAGCTTCTCATTTTATGAAACCCAGCCTTACGACCAAATGTTTTATGGAAACTGCGTTCCAGTGAATAAAAAGCTAAACACAAAAGAACCTGGAGTTGATACACTTGAGGAAAGAGTGACATCCATTTTGTACTCTTGATTTTTGGTCGCTAAAATATTTGGCGTACCCAAACCTGTAGGAGTTGTCCAATTCGCTAAGATTTGAGAAACAGGACTTCCAACTGCTACTTCAGAACCATTAACCGGTGTAAATACCACTGTTACATTTGATGCTTCGATTGATCCGCTTACTGCCGTTGCTTGTGCGGCAATTGAAAAATCTACGTCAGTACTATTATTTCTTAGTCTAATGTATTTAGTAAATGTTTTTCCCGGAAGCAGCGATGTAGTAAATCCCTCTGCAGAATCAGCAAAAGCACCTGTGGTGCCATTTGATATCTGTAAATCAGCAGTTCCTGTACTAAATGTGCTGGCAGATAATGTTGCTGTGTCAGTAAGGCCAATTGCTTTAGTTCCTGCAAAAGCGCTTGCACCCACTCCTCCGATTATTAATAAACTCAAAATTATTCTTTTAATCATTTTTATCACCTCCCTTCACTTTTATTTATGTGGCTGGGCTCTGCACTTCTGAGATCCCAGCCGTTTTAAACGCAAAAAACCTCTTGAATTCTCCCAAAAACAGAACTCAAGAGGTTTAAATTTGCGGCACTACCTTGTGCCAAAAAACGATTTGGACAGTTAACCATTTTGCCTGAAGGACCGACCTATTTACCAGAATATCTTGCCTGACAAATATTAATTAAGATTAGAATATGAAAAGCGGGTTGTCAATTGATGTAAAGAGGTCTAAAAATAATACAACTATATCAAAACTTAAAATCAACTGTTGTTTTTAATCCGATATGGTCTGAGAGATAATTTTTTTTACCTTTTGATATTTCATATTTTTCTCTAAATAAATAATCTGACGATATTATTTTTGATTTAGTCCCCGCTTCCTGCATAAAGACATAATCAATGCGTTTCACTTTTTTATTTTTGGATAAATATTCTTGGTGTTGAGTCGGAAAATCGTCCTTGCTAAAAATATCCAACAGGCCGGATTTACGCAGAAATTTTTTGTATGGCACTGAATTTTTTGCTACGTTAAAGTCTCCCCCTATCAATACTTTTCGACTGCTGCTTTTGAGCTCATTAACCAGGTCTGCAATCTGCATAAGTTGTGCTTCAATAAATTTAATAAATCTGTTATTTTCGGAATCATCATGATCCAGATTTGGAGTCGCATGAACATCAAGTATTGTAATGGGAACATCTTGAAGCGTGCACACCAAAGCTCCATTTTTTATCACACGGGCTATAAACGAACTATTAAATAGGCTTCCTCTTTTGCTAAAGTTCAAATAATCAAATTTTCCGACAGGAAATTTGGAGAAAATCACCAAACCGCCCCGTGGTCCGTAAAGATATTTTTTATAAACAACATAGGGATAATTAAGTTTTTTTTTGTAGAGGTTTAACACAAAGTAGGTGTGTATTTCCTGAAGAGCGATTACATCAGCATTTTCCTTGAGCAAAATATCTGTAATCATTTTTTGCCTTTTGATAGGTCTTAGGGATGAAATAAACCCATGAATGGTGTCAAAATTGAAAGCGCTCATAGCATTAAAACTGATAAATCTGATCTTTAAACTTGAAAATTTCATTTGAACATTATAGCATAGAAATAGAGTAAAAAATGAAAAAATTCCTGCTCCACTTGCTAACTGTAATATTTCTATCTTTTCTGGTCAGTGGTTTTTTGTGGTACGGTTATGAATACGAAAACACGAATAACGATTCATCAGTTTCTCCGGTTCCTGATTTCTTAAATCTCAGTAAAAACAATCAGGTAAGATTGTTGGACTTGTGGTCGCCAATCATTGAAAAGAGTGAGGGAGCAGGCTTTGATGTCAACGATCTAAGCGCCAAATCAGCAATTGTTTATGACCTGACGACAGATAAGACGATTTATGAAAAGAATGCTTCCCTGAGACTTCCTATGGCGTCTCTTACCAAGATAATGACAGCCATTGTAAGTCTTGAAAATAAAAAGATGGACGACAAATATATTGTCAATAAATCAGATTTGGTTGGAGAAGATAGTATGGGGCTAACAGAAGGCGAAGTGCTAACTTTTGACGATTTGCTGTATGGATTGATGCTTCCATCAGGCAACGATGCAGCAGAGGTTCTGGCAAATAATTTCGAGGCAGGCCGGGATGGATTTATAAAGGCTATGAACGCCAAGGCAGTATCACTTGGGTTGATAAATACTCAATTTGACAATCCATCAGGTCTTCAGGGAGACGGAGTTCAGTACACAACCGCATATGATCTGCTGGTAATCACCCGTTATGCTCTGTCAAATTTTCCGGAGTTTGGACAAGTTGTTTCATCTCCTGAACACTCAATTGAGAAAACGCAAACACATAAAGAATACGATCTTTATAATGAGACCAATCTTTTGACAACGTATGACGGCGTCAAAGGTGTTAAGACAGGCTACACCCCTGAAGCGGGGCTTTGCTTGGTAACATATCTTGATTACAGGGGACACAAGATAATTGGTGTGATTTTAAATAGTGAAAACAGAAGGCAGGAGATGAAAACGCTTCTGGATTATTCGTTAAAAAGTCTCGGAATTAATCCCCCACTTTACAGAGGATAAGCTCGTAATCGAAATTAAATATAAATTCTAGGATATTTCTTCTAAATAATTCGTACGCAATTATACGCACTATGGGTGAGCGCCCAAAACTGCTATAATTCAATAATGAACAAAAAGTACTTCAGTGTTTTGATAAAAGATTTTATTTCTATAATAATTCTAGGTGCATTAGGTGCTTTCTTTATATTTCCTTATTTCAATACGGAATTTATTTATATTAATTATCCCGATTGGATAGTTCATGCTTTCCGTGCAAAGTTCTTACAAGAATATGGACTATCGTCTTGGTCACACGTATGGTCAAATGGTATAAGCCTATGGAAAGCATACCAATTTATTCCCCATTATCTTACTATTGCTGTCTCACAACTATTTCATCAAAGCATTCCACGGTCGATGGTAATACTAATTATCGGTTTATTTATATCAATTCATATTATTGTATATATTGCTTTAAGGTTTTTAAAATTCAGGCCATCTACTGCTTTTGTGTGCGCATTACTGTCTTTTGACATGGCACAATATGCGGTATCTATAGGAGATTATTCATTGATGTTTGGCTCAACACTTGCACCCATAATTTATTACATGTGGATTAGATTTAACAAAGACAAGCTTCAGCTTGTATATCCCTATGTAACAGGATTACTTTTTTATATTCATCCATTACTTGGTTTTTTGGCTATAAATTTGTGGGCATGTACCGTAATGTTTACAAAAAGAAATATACTATCTCTCAACACCGCAATGCAAGCTGGTATTATATTCGCAACCTCTTCGCTTTTCTGGTTACCTATTGCTTTTAAAAATTCATATCTTCAATCAGGGGCGTTCTTAGCAAATAAATATTTTTTAAACCTAACGCTTTCTGGATTTGATTATTTCGGATTAAGCCTTGTTCTTCTCTGTTGCCTATTCGCTTCTGTCCCTTTACTTTTTATGCATTTAAAGCCCGACGAAAATTGGATAAAAATACTTTCAGCGTTTCTTCTGGGATATTTGGTTTTAGTATTTGTAGGAATCAATGTTGATTTACCTCGAGTTATTAATCAGTTTCAATACACTCGTGGAGTGGTTTACATTGGAATAGGCACCCTTTTTGTTTTTGCCCCCATAATGGAGCGTTTGCTATCCATCAAATCTTTAATAGTCAAATTGTTAATTGTTGTAATCGTTTCGCTGTCACTAGTTGACGGAATTTGGTTAACTAGCAAATTCACTCCAGCGCCTTCAGTGGGATATGATGATCCAATTTCTCCATATGCAAAAAATCAAAATATTAATTTATCAGATGGAAGAGTATGGTCAAATTATATAGGGAATGCCAGCTATTATTCTCCGCTGACAACTAAATTGCCCTACTCATACATGACGCATCTTGAACCAAATCAAATTCCTATTCGCCTGAATCAACTTATTGCATATAAAAACTTCGATGCGAACATTCCTCAATCAAATTTGGATAGAATCACGAATTATTTCAAGATTACGGGTACTAAATATATTTTTTTTGATGAGACGTCAGCATTTACAAAGTCACTACTTGCTTCCGCAAATGCTGAATATCAAGATGAGGGGAAAGTATCTACAGACAAAAACTTGACTCATGTTTTTAAATCAAATTGGGAATCACGGGATGCAGTTATGATAAGTCAGGACTACAAAACAAATTTAAAACATTTCCCGTTTGACTTAGACTTCAGTAAATCCACGGATCAACTCCAATTAGATAATTACACAAAAGCATTTGTGACGATGCTTTACCAACCCTCAAATATTCCGTTGAAAATAAAATACCCAACACAGGATTCATTAACGGTCGAGATACCCCCAAATCCATCATCCAATCTGGTATACATAAATGAAAGTTATGATAAAGAATGGAAAGCTACATACAACAATAAAGATCAGCTTATTCAATCAACGGGCCCGAATTATATGTTAGTTTCCTTAGAATCATTCCCAGCTGGAGGGCAGCTAGTGCTTAAACACGTCTGGCCTACATCCTTTTATGTCTCATGGTTTTTTATAACTACAATCCCTTTATTGATAATCTTTAATATAATTATGAACCACATAATATTTAAGCCAAGAAAGAAGGTAAAAGAATATGTCTAGCATTAACACAACTCGCATCCATAACACAGCTCTACTTTTCATATTGATTGCGCCATTCACGATATTTTATTATGCAATTTATGTATTTAATCCTATCAACGCCGGAAATATATATTTGTATGCTATTCAGGTATTTGCCGATATAATCGCAATCAGCATAGTAAGTTCCCTGTGGATCACTATCTTACTTGATCTTATACAACCTGAGTACCATAAAAGAAAACTAAAGCACGATCCTAATTGGATATATACCAAATTTTTAACCGTCGATATTTATATCCCTATTGCTCATGAGAACTTCAAGATAGTTGAAAAGACGATAACGAGCGCGTCTCAGCTGGAATATCCTCACACAGTATATGTTCTTGACGATGGTGATTCAGAAGAGGTAAGAAAATTATGTAAAGATCTAAATATAATATATCTGAAGCGTCCAAGGGAAGGTAAGAAATATGCAAAATCAGGCAATCTTAATTTCGGATTATCTCATGGGAAAGGAGAATATTTTGCAGTGTTCGACGCTGATCATGTTCCCAAGAAACAATTTATAAAACAACTATTGCCATTTTTTGAAAATGAAAACGTGGCACTAGTCCAAACTCCACAGCATTATAGCAACACGGATAAATTTATTCCGGCCGGCACGGCGCAGTCACAGGAAATATTTTACCAATATGTACAACCTGCAAAAAATAGTTATAATGCATCATTTTGCTGCGGAACAAACATGATGTATAAAAGATCTGCAATTGATGAGATAGGAGGCATCGCCTTTCTGGATCACTCAGAGGATATATGGACGACTATCCTACTTCATGAGAAAGGATATGAAAGCTTATTCTATAATAAAGTGCTGGCTGTTGGGCACGCTCCTGAAACAATTTCTTCATTTTTTAGGCAACAAAACAGGTGGGCCCAGGGCGGATTTTCGCTATTTTTTCATCATAATCCCCTGTTTTCGAAAAACTTTACCTTTGATCAACGGTTACAGTATTTTTTCTCAAATCTGCATTACTTCAGTGCATTTTCGATTTTAATTTATCTAATTTTGCCAATAATATATTTATTGTTTGGAATACATCCCATGGATGTGCTTCACAACAAAAGTTGGCTCTTGCATTACATCCCTTATTTCCTGACAGTTTTTCTGCTACCTTTGTTCTTACTTAGAAAATTCAAACTCGCCACAATAAGCGTATCTATTGCCAGTTTTGCACCTTATCTAACTGCATTCTTTTCGACTATTTTGCAACAGAATTATAAATGGTCAGCAACGGGATCAAGAAAAAGTACTGTATCCCCGATCATGATGATTGTATTCCCGCATGTTTTTATTGTAATAATATCTTTTCTGGCTATAATAATAGGATGGTATAATCCTACCGACCTGACAACCACCGCGGTAACTTCTTTTTGGGTTCTGGTTAACGCATATCTGCTCATAGTTTTTTTAGCAAAAGGAATTGCCGGAGAAAAATCATGAAAAATATATTAACATTTTTAGTAAACAGTCTCTTACTCCTTTTCGTAGCTGTCATAGCGATAGCAATCGCTACTTTGGCAATTACAAAAAAAGTAAATGAGGATAAATTTCATCAGTCATTAAAAATAAAAGTCACTGTTATCAAAACTCTTATACCAGTTGTTGCATTCTCAGATGGTGTTGTAAAAAAAGTACAGGTAACCAATGGTCAACAAGTTAAAAAGGATGATCTACTTGTAAGGTTGGATAATCCTGCTTTGACAGAAAGGATATCCGTACTTGATAAGTCCAAAAATAATGAATCAGCGCAGACCGAATCAAATGTTGCAAAGGAGCAGGAGAAAAATTTCCTCCTCAAAGCTCCAGAGTCTGGAGTGATAGGTGACATATTTGTTACAGAAGGTTCACCTATTCAAAATTTAGCCAAGGTACTTAATTTGTATTCAAATAAAGATGTTAAATTAATTGCACGCGCAACAACTGATGATTATCTAAAAATAAAAAAGCAACGCCTGCTTCAAGCATATGATAAACGTCTTGATCAGAACTTTGCAATCTTTACAGACAATTTAAATCCATCAGAAAGTAGCACGTCAAATAATGGAGACAAAAAAATAGGAATATATTTTAAATTAAAAAGCCCAACTGACTCTGATAGCCTTATCAACAATGAGGATCTGACTATTGATTTAGATTCACAAAAAACAACATACACAAAACCGATTGATTTATTCATAAACTTTTGGAACGGATATATATCTAAGTAATATGAGAAAAAATATTATACGCATATCTGCATTTTTTGTTATTTTCATAATTATGGGAATTGTTTTTTTTAAAATTGTATTACCTACGAGATACGGCAAAAATAAGACTGTGAATTCAGAAAAATCGGAGATACTTGGAAAAAAAGAAATCCCTGGCCACTCACTAACTCCAGTAATCTCCAATCAGTGGTATAGCTCGTTGTACTCGGGAAATCCCACTCAGCCCCTATACGCATTTCCACTCGCGTATAAAATAACAGATGAAGGATTGGGATTCTCATACCCTGCCATTAAACGTACTCCCAATACAATTTTTGCTCCATACACAACTGACTTTACTGTAGGGCTCACAGAAAAAGTATTAAAACCCAAAATCACGGCTGTCGGGGATTGGAGCATAGGGCTCTCGCTTGCAACAAACAAAGAAGAAAATATGTCTTTTACTCTTGCACACGGTATACCATATACGCATATCCACACAAACGCCAAATCTTTCACCATCAAGCTTCCTAACGGTTTTACTTTACTAAATGAGGGCAAAACAAAGACAACGGATAAAACTCTGACCACGCGGGAGTTTCAAATTGACACAAATAATAATTCATATATATTTGTATTGCCTAAAGATATACTGGTTAATATTCAAAAAAACTCCTTAACGCTGTCAGGTAATGATCTTTTTGTAGGACTGCTTGATTCAAAAGAGCATTACAAAAATTTTAAGGAAATTTCAAGTATTGAATTACTTGAAACCAAATCCACGCCTGTCATATCAGAAAATAAAATAAATACAACATACGCAGTATCTACAAATAATATTGTCCCCCTTGTTGCCCTACTTCCTCATCAGTCGGATTTTACAAATGCAAATACTGAGAGTCTTGGCACCTATGAAACTATCAGAGGTACACTTAATCTGATAAAATCCACAACTTTTACAACATCAATTCCACAAATCACCCCCGCTGATACGTATATAAGAGTTTCTAAAAATGAAGCAGATATAAAAAAACAAATTGCCAAAGACATTGATGCTGTTTTGAAAGAGTCTGAACCGGCAAGCCGGGATTATACGCTAGGATCGTGGTTTGGAAAAATTGATAACCTAATTCAACTAGCGGATACATATGAAATGGCGAACGAGAAAAATAAACTAATTAATTATCTGGAACCTAAGTTTTACGAGAGCTTAAATCATTTTCATTATGATGATAATAAAACAAGCCTTATTGCAGATCAGCCTGAATACGGAAATGAAAAATTAAATGATCATCATTTTCATTATGGTTATTATATAAGGACTGCCGCAGTATTAGCCAAGCAAAGTCCTGCTTCTCTAGAGAAATCAAAGACAGTGATACAGCAGATGATAGATGATATAGCAACGACTGACAGATCATCTGAAAAATTTCCGTATCTCAGAAATTTTGATATATATGAAGGTCACTCATGGGCAGATGGATATGCAAATTTTGCAGACGGAAACAATCAGGAATCATCATCAGAGGCGATCCAGGCCTGGTATAGTGTGTATCTTTGGGGAAAGACCATAAATGATGAGAAACTTACAAATACAGCCCTTTACTTATATAATACTGAAATACAATCGGCATATTATTATTGGTTTGATGTTAAAAATATCTACAAGTCTCCTTATGCTCATAGACTAGGATCAATTATTTGGGGAGGTAAGGTAGATTTTGCAACTTGGTTTAGCGATAAAACCAACATGAAATACGGCATACAGCTTCTGCCTTTCACTCCCGGATCCATGTATCTTGCTAATTTGCCGGATTTCAAGCCTTACGAGGCAGATTTTCACTCTAGCGGAGGACGCGAAAGCGATGAATGGGGAGATTTATTCTTAATGTGGGAATCATTTTACGATCCAGGAAAGATACAGAAATCTATTGAGAGAGTTAAAAAATTTGAAAGAAATAATACAAAATCTTTATTTATGTATATTATTGATCTTAATCTAAAGTAAAAAATAATTATTCCAAATTCTCGCTATACTCTATACTATTTTCTTTCTTGAATAAATCCAATATTTATGTCACATTAAGTATAATGTCGTCTAATATTAAAAATGTTTCCAATTTTGCTCCTACTTCAGAAAATGCCCTAATTGCCAAGGAGAATGGGACACTTGACCAATGGATTGAGGATCTGTTGCATAGTGAAGGCAACGATGCTCTATCGAAATCTCTCTTTAAAGAAAAAACAGTGGCAATTGAAATATATGATTATCCGCTTGCTGGATTAAAAAAAATAGTAGGACCTGAAGAAAATGAAGAACATCGTCAATCACCCGATGTGTGGGAAGCTCAAGTATCCAAGATCGCAAAACTTATAAAAAACGGGTATAAACCTGCGCCCCTGATAGTAACTGATTTTTGGAATTATTTTGAGATTGCAGACGGTAATCATAGACAGGAAGCTATGATTCGTACCGGAATGACCCGGTACTGGACAATATTTATGATAAAGCATGAAGAAGGGAAAAAATACTTGGAAAGTATTATAAAAAAATGATTAATACAATTCTTCTTGATGTCGGGGGTGTATTGGTACAAACGGTTGATACAAGCAGGAGGCGGCCTTGGGAAATACGGCTTGGTTTATCCAGGGGCCAGCTGACTGATGAAGTTTATTCTATAGAACCGGCTGAGCTTGCTACAATCGGCTTAACAACTGAGGAAATTATCTGGATGGATATCGAAAAAAGATTCGCGTTAACACCTGATGAATTAATTCAAATGAAAAATGAATTTTACTCGGGAGACGAGCTTAATGTCGAGTTTTATACATATGCATTAGGATTGAGGGCCAAATACGAAATAGCTCTTTTTACAAATGCCTGGGAAAATGCGCGCAAAGTTTATACTGAGAGGTATCATCTGGATAAAATCACCGATGAGATGATTGTATCGGCTGTTGAAGGCCTGAAGAAACCCGATCCAAGATTTTTTGAGCTTGCTCTTGGCCGCTTAAGAGCAATTCCTGAGCATACTCTTTTTATTGATGATACAAGTGAAAATATAAAAGCAGCCAAAGAATTGGGCATTCATTCCATTTTATTTACCAATACTGAAGAGGTGATTGAGAAGATGAACAAGCTCTTATTGTAGCTGAATTGTAATCCTACTTTCCCCCGTACATTTGAAGGATATTTCCCTCAGGATCCTTAAAGGTCATGCACCAGCCTTCTTTATCAAGAGGGTCATGAAATGGTTCAGCAATAAACTCTACGCTGTTTTTTTTGAGCTCGTCAAATGCCTCAGAAACACTTTCAACGTAAAACTCAACCATAACTCTGTATGGATCTTTACTTTTGCCATGCACTTTGTCGTGTTGCCCTATCCAGAACCAATTTTGACCAAAATCAAACGCAATAAAGGAATCCTCAGGCAGATCGGATTTTTGCTTGAATGGAAGACCGAGGACATCTTGGTACCATTTACCCAATTTCTCATAATCCTCAGACCAGATACCAACGGCAAGTGCATGATTCTTAATTTTCATAATCTGTCGCCCCTAGTTGATACGTTCAGAACTTACCAAGGCTTATCATTGAACTATGAAAATTTCAAGTTTTACAGTGAGGTGGTGATATAATATATCTCTCTTGACACTTGGTAAGAGAATTTTTAATAATAAGAAGGCGATACCAATGACTAAAACTCTAAAAATTTCAAGCAAGGATCTGGAATATCTGAAGATATTAGTAAAATATGAATCTGAAAAGTTTGACGAAGTTGCAAAAACAACTAAAGATCCAGACATCAAAGAAGAAAGAAAAATCCTCAATAGTTTAAATCGTCAGTTGTCGGTATAATATCTTCATGTTTATTTCTCTAGATGAGTCTATAAGCAATACTTATACTGTTGTCGGCTGTTTGTGTGTACCTCTGGATTTAGTTTCAACGCAAGAAGAAAATTTAGTTAAAACAAGGATTGAGAATAAATGCTGGGGAGAAATAGATTGGGATGGGATATCAAAAGGATATATAGATAAATATAAGCGTATTCTTGAAAAATATTTATCTCATGAAAAAATTACTTTTCATTCTTGGGCATTTAAAGAGCCAGACGCAAAATTTAAGGAAAATCGTGAGAAACTGCTCTATCAACATGAATATTTACTGCTAAAACACACACTTATGAAGTGTCTTAACGCAGGTTACAGAAAGTTCTATATACTTCTAGATGATGGTAGATCAAGACAGGAACACGAATTAACACGTAGATTCTTAGATACAACTAATCTTAGACCGAAACCAGAAATTGTATTTTTTGCCCATGTTGACTCTAAAATTATTGGAGCAATGCAGATAGCTAGCATATGCGTTTCTGCTGTTAGATCTCTATATGAAGACGAAGCAAATGATGAAAATAAAAAGTATAATAATGCAATTATTGAACTTCTTACGAAATTAAATTCAAACACCCCTTTAAATTTTAGCCCAAAGAAGCCTGCTTGGGATCTTTCAAAGAAATTTACCCATTGCCTATTTGACTCTTTACTTAAAAAGCCTGAATTTGGGACATTGCCAGATATTCCCTTTTAAGCCTTATCCCTCTGTTCAGCCTTTGAATCTATAGCTTTGCCACAAATAAATCGTAAGAGAGCCAATAAATCATATATTTGTTTATCTGACATTTCTTCTCCCCTTTTTCCAAGCTTTTTTCTTGCTTCTTTAATGGAAAGCATAACTTGAATTATTTTTTTTTGTTAAATTTCTTTCTTTCTTCCGGTGTCATTTTAAACCACATATCAAAGAAAATATCGAATAGAACATTTGCAGAGTCAATATATTCCTGAATTTGTTCATCTGTAAGCTTATTACCCTCTTTGCCTACCAATTCCCTTGCTTTTTGGATTGTCATATTTTTCACTCTTTTTTAGAGTTTCAATAAACAGCCTCGAATAATCCATACAAACTTTCTGCTCTTCTTCTAGCCTCTTCATCGGAAAGCTCTTCATTAAATTCCTTTTTATAAATCTCTTTAAATTCTTTTATAGCTTCGTCTGGTAGCATATTCTACTAATATATCACTGACAAGAAATGATGTAAAATATGAGTATGAAAATTAACAAAATTATCAAGGAGCACCCTATGTGGACATATATGTTAAGCGAAAGAGAAACAAGAAGAGTTGCTGACTTACTAGAAAATTCAATAGATTTTGAGAAAAGCATTATTTATTTACGAAAAAAATATAATATTCCTGTAAATGGTTATCCATTTGACCTCAAAAAACATCCAATTGAATGGATTATGTTCGATACAATTGACGAGTTTTTTGAAGAATCTTCCAGAATTACAGAGGAAGTTTTAAACCTACCAAGCTATTGGATGGGTGGAATCTCCTATTTTGCTTTTTACGATGTTCTAATTACACCCGAACGTATGCCTATTTGGGTTAAAGCAATTAAACAGAAAGGTGATCATTCACATAGTCTTCACATAGTGTTGCAGGAAAGAATGAGTAAGGCAGAAGTACATAAATGGATTGATGAAATATGGAATGACATTGAAGAAAACATGCAATCTATTCCAACAGCTAAAAAACACAAAATGCTCAGATCTGAGATAGCGAAGAGAATAGTTGATATGAAAGATAAGCAGGACATGAAATTCAGACAAATTGCAGACAAGTTACAAGAAGACTATCAAGATTCTGATTTTTACGATGTGCTAAATGAAAACAATATTAAAACTCTATATCATCGATGGAAAACAAAGATAAACGAATGAGGTAACACTTCAGTGTCGTATCAACTGTAACAAGCTACATTAGCAACTAATAATACCTGGTACAGCCTTTTAATAAGTTCTTTGTTTTAATGTTGGCATGGAAGACAAACCAGAGCCAATAAGCAAAATAGAGATTACTGATAACCTAATTCAATTTTTCGATCTTCTATTAAAAGTTGATAACAGAATAAGTAAGAAAAGAACTAAGGAGGACTTATTGTGATTGATACGGTAATTCTAACCATTCCTTTGAGTGATTTCAAGATTACAAATTCTTCTCAGTTTACTCCTTCTGCGGAAATACTATTCAGACCTGCATCATTTGGAGCTAAAGCATTTGTTAAATGCACGCATAATCCGACAAAAGAGGATTACTTAAACGGGATATACAAGCCTCGCCTAACACTAACCAAGAGAGCTATTAAAGGTGGCTTTAATATTACATTAAAAATCGAATTTTCAGCTTCAAAACTTTTATTTCTGGAAAATGTAAGCGAACTAACAAGCGAGGACTTTAATAGAGTTGCTGAAACATTACAAAAGAGACTATATGAAATGGGAATAGAAATAAGTAAAACAAACCTAGTCATTGCTCAAACATCAACAATCCATTACTCAAAGAATATAAAATTGCCTCCTTTTGTTACCTCTTCAATGGTTTTAAAAGAGTTAGCAAAGATTGATATGACTAAAAGACTTGATTTGGACAAGACATTATTTAAAAATCAAGGAAACGCTCTCACTTTTTATGCAAAGTCTTATGCAATAGTTATATATGATAAGGTAAAAGACGTTCAGCAAAAAACAGGTGTAAAAATTGATACAGATAACACCTTAGCACAGCAAAGTATATTTGAGAAAAATAAACCTGCCTCAGAAATATTGAGAATAGAAATACGTCTCAATTTACATTCCAAAATCCTATCTACTATGAAGATTATTGGAGAGCCAGTAGATAGGAACTTTATACACTTATTTAGTTCAAGAGTAGCTCAAAAAGTCATAAGATATTATTGGGGTATTATGACACAAGGAATAAACCAAATTGTTTTTTCATCGGATAATAAAATGGATGTAAACGCAAGAGAAATTTACAAATCAAATCCTAGAATTTCCGCTCAAAAGTTATTTGCGGTCTTAGCCTATACTTATTTTATTAAACAGCATGGAGCTAGACAGTTAAGACAATTTATTGAATATCATTATTCTATTAGAACGTGGGCAAGAATTAACAAAGATCTTAAAAATGCATCTTACAAGGAAAGCCCAATGAGCCAA
>JBBSGK010000016.1:0-20291 GCA_038254115.1 Candidatus Levyibacteriota bacterium
ATTGCTTCTCTGATCTAACACCTGCCAGGGATTGTTCAGATCAGGGAAAGAAGACTACTGCTGATATAACAGATGATGGTAGTGTTAATCAATTTGATTACAACCTCTTCCTTAGGGAATTGACTACTAATGTTGGGGAGTAGAATTGACACAAAAAAAGGGGCTGTTAAATAAACTCTAAGGTACTAAACCCTAAAACTTAATCACTAACCCCCTAATCTATTAAATATATACTAGTATATATTATCGGTTCTGTCTAAAACAGTCCCGGCAAAGAACAGGCTTATCGCCTCTTGGTTCAAATGGAACAGTATCGTCTTTTCCACAGTTTGAACATTTTATTGGGAAAGATTGTCTTGGTCCACGGTCACCACCGCCTCCGCCTCCACCGTTGAAGTTTGCGCGTGCTTTTGCACGGCAATCTTTACAGCGAAGAGGTGCGTTGAAGCCCTTTTCCTGATAGAATTCTTGTTCTTCTGCAGTCCAAGTAAACTCGGCGCCGCAGTCTTTGCAGTTTATTGTTTGGTTTGTAAATGCCACTTAAGATTCACCCCCTTTTTGTTTCATATTTTCTGTAATCCTAAGTGACTAAAGTGAAGAGTTTTCTTGCAAGCCTTAGATTCTATGGAATACTGATTACTAACAGATTGCGGTTATCAATTAGATTGATAACTAAAATCTATTTGCATTATATCACACCCGCTGATATTTTGCATAAGTTTGTAGGTTCCACCTACTACCTACCGCCTAATATCACTAGAATTTCAGCGCCGGTGGGTTTTACTTCGTTTGCTGGCAATTTCCCTACTTCCCCTTTTAGAACCTTTGCTATCTCCGAAGCGGATGCAGAATTTTTTCCGGTAATATCTACAACCAATGTTTTCTCATAAGCAGTTTTTGCATTTCCCTTCGAAACGACAGTAATATTTTTTGAAGCCGTTGTAAGTGTTTTTTCAGTTGTTGTCGCAAGTCCTGCTGTCTTAGTTCCATTCAGAAGTACCACACTTATAATTGCAGGCGTAGGCGATGCCGAACCGGATGCAATTTTCTGATCTGTAGAACCTATATTTATAGTCTGTACCTCAATAATTTTATTGGTAGTAGGATCATAGAGAAATGCTTTTTTTGCTTTTGTATATATAAGTACCTTGTCTCCGTTTTTGGCATGCGCAAAAAATGCCTGCCCTTTTAGCTTTGTAATGTCGGATACAGTTGCGATCGTTGGATTCTCTCCTTTTGGAAGCTCAATCAATTTATCGACTTTTTTTACAAGGCTTGCAGCCTCAATTGCCGATCCTTTGGTGGAGTTTCCCAAGACATTTTGCGCGCTTTGGTATTTGGTATAAAAATAAATACTGCTCCCAACCGCGCCAATAATAAGCAAAACTACTACAATTCCAATGATGACTAAACGGGAGGATTTGGTTTTGTTGGGCTTTTCTGAAATCTTATCAACTATAGAGGGCTCTGTTTTAACTATTCCCATACTACCATGATAGGTCAATTAATATTTTATTGTCAAGCAGATAATTAGGGTGTAGGATTTACTTGCCTGCCGGCAGGCAGGGGTAGTATAGGTTGTAGGAACAAGATAAACTCCTACTCCCTACCACCTACTTTCTACCACCTTACGTGAATAGATACTAGCCATAAGCTTCAGTTTATGGAAATTACATATACCGTGGGTAAATTCTTGTCCTTTCTTGAGACGTGGCTGTTTATCCTCACTGCACCACGCGCATGCCCAAATCAATTTTTCAAATGTTTTTTGCTTAATTGTTTTCATAATTTAAATTCAGCTTTTAGCGCAGTGTTCAAACTACGACTTTAAACAGCGATAATACATTGTGCAAATTTTTCTTTATACTTGCCCAAAACTTCATTATTTATTCTCACCTCCTAACCCCGCAGCTGCGGAAACTTTTTCCCTGTCAATTACAGACAGTGCGTTCCAGGAGATCTTCATATCAAGCCCTGCTTTTTTCTGAAGTAAGATTACAAATCCGTGAGTTGAACTCTTCGTGATAATAAACTTATTGTTCTCATCAAGTATTGCTTTATCAACTTTATCCTGACAGACTGATATATCTTGGCTTGCATCACATGTCTCATCGTTTTTTAGGAGAGTAAATTTACCCTCGGTCAGCTTGTCAGAAACAAGGCTTGCATTAATAACAGGCTCAGCATCATATTCTTTATCAAACTTTACCTCTGCGCGATCACTATCTTTCTTGATCAAAATATATCCTGCTGTATCTTTGTTAAACGTTGCGCGTCCTGCAAATGTTACATCTTTGTGAAAGATTACATTCCCGAAGAAATCAGCAATCTGACTGACGATTAAATTCTTGGCAGTCAAAGTATCTATGACATTAAGTATCCCCTCAACAAGTCCGTTACCCTTTACTCTAAGGTCTGCGGAAACTGTTGCAAGTCCGTCAACATTGAGACTTGCCAAACTCAACCCATCATTGTGACTGCCCGCCGAACTGGAGGGAGGAGTCGCAGACGACGAAGCAATTACGGAAGAACTACTCGCAACTATATCAGAAGGCTTCCCACTGGTACTTGCAGATAGAAGTGATAGATCTGCAGAATTTGAGGCGATATGTCCTTCAAGAGAGGAAATCCTATTGGTTAGAATTTCCAAACCTTCAATCTGGTTGGCTCGGATTTTGTCGGCTGTTATTGTCCCTGCAAAGAACGCATTGCCTTTGCTGTCAAAGCGTATTCCTGCTCCGCCAGCTGAATTTTTGATAATTAATTGACCTTCATCGCTAAGAGTAAGTCCGATATCTTTTCCTGTTGCAGCTTGAATCTTGTCCAATGCAATTGTCTGGGTCGTAATCTTGGGGGTAATTATTTCAAGACCCGCGGCAAGCCGGTCTGTCAAAATTTCAGATATACCATCACTCAAAGCAGCATGATCTTTTTTCTGCAAAAAGTATGAAAGAAGCTGAATATCAAATTCTGGTGTTTCCACACTTGCTACGGATCCATCCTCAGTAAGCCCGGGTAGGTCTGCAAGAGATGTACCATTATAGGAACTAATATTTATCAGGACATTTACTTGTCCGATCCCTTCTCCGCTGTAAGAACTCAATGCCTGTCCTATTATCTGACCGGCTTTACTGGCTTTCATTGCAACTCCGGGAATTGATGATGAAGTGAGGTAATCACCTGATTTGATAGATCCGTTCTGAGTTGAAACATTTACGAGAGCCCGTCCGTGAGTAGCTACTTTGGCGCCTCCTACAGTACCATTATCTATTACAACACGTGGATCATTGACGACTACTCCTATGATATGCCCATCATATGCTCTATCTGTTGGCTTGATTTTCATATCATCAGATGAATCAATGCCTACCAATGTCCCGGAGGTATAACTTGCATCTGATGGAAAGATCTGAGCCAGGCTTGATGAGCCTGAGTAATCAGCAACCGGCGCGCTTGTTGTAGCAACAGCTGTTTCGCCGGAGGCAATACGAGTCTCTATGTTATCATCCTGCCAAATTCTGAAGTAATCAATATCGATATTTTGAGTAAGCGCGCCGTTGGCCGCACTAACCAGATTTACAGAAATAGCACCGCTTGGAGTTGTTGTAAGACCGGTGCCGCATTCTGTTTCGACGATTCCATCAGCCGTGTTCAGATCAGCAAAGAAATGAACATCAGTCGCGCTCCGAACTTCTACACGAGTGTATATAGAGTTACCTGCAGTTAATGTTCCACAGCTTACACTGGTCACAACACTTGCGACGGTAACAACACCTCTGAGCGTTGTGTCACATGTAGCTGATGCTGAACAATTGGAGAAGAAAATTCCGTTGGTTGGCATCGATAGTGATCCATCTGTAAGTGTGCCAAATCCCATAAAGAAGCGTTGGTCTATACCTACACCGCTTGGCTTAAACTTCATCACCATAACCGGCAAATTAGTTGCAGTCCAGTTGGCTTGATTTACATTTGCAGTTGCAGATCCTAATGACTCCATACATGAAGCGCTTCCCCCTATTGCTCCTGCAGCGGATAGCCTTTCCTGACCTCCAACAGCATTAGCAATTGAAGAAACAGTACATGAGCCACTTACGCCGAGCGTAACGTATGCAGAAAGTTCGCCTGCGTTGGCTGTACAAGCAGTTGGCGAAGGATTACCATAATCCCCCCTGGATTGGACAGTATCAGCAATACAGTTGGCGCCACGGAAAGAGTTATATTCTTCTCCAAAATAGGAATTGCGCTGGATGAATGCTCCCGATGTCACAGCCGCGCCGAAGTTATTATTGGCAGCGCTCAAATCTCTTACCTCAAATACACTGTTCCCAGCTGAGTCGACTGCATTGATAAGTTTTTCAAAAGTTCCTGCAGTTGGACTAGTAGCGGTACCGGTTATTTTAAGTCCTGTTGATGTACCCCCGGTTGTTATAGTACCCAAAGTGATATTTAATCCTGTTGAAGTTATGGTACCTGTAGTCTGAGTTATATTAGGCGTAGTGATAGAGTTTCCTGTCCAGTTGATAGTCCCTGCTGCTGTATTTTGAACAAGTGATCCAGCAGTAGCCAAATTTAAACCGTTAATATTGGTTGTATTCGTCGAAGTCTGAGTAAACGCGGCTGTCTCAAGTTTGAGGTCGTTGACTGTCGTTCCCGAAGTAACAGTACCCATGACTGTTCTTAATCCGCTCCAGATAGCACCTGCCCCGGCTGTTGTACCTCCCGTGAGATCGATACGTGCTCCTGCTGATTCAACTGCTGCCGCACCTCCTACATAATTTATAGATAAAGCGTTAACACCGGCAGTGATCACACCTTGTCCGGCATTGGTGATATTAAACATATCAGTTGTGGGCACTGCGCCTGCTGTCAGCTGAATAGCTTTCTCAGCCGCTGATGTAGTGATGCTTATTCCTGTATCCCAACCGGATCCTATATTGATTGCAGTCTCAGCTCCTGCCCCAGCTGTGATACCGGAAATATTGAGACCATTTAGATTTCCCGAACCTACTCCTGTTGCGACCACATTAAGACCATTACTTGTGATTGTGCTGGCCGCACCTGCTGTAATAGTGTTTACCTGCAAACCATTTAAAGTACAGGCTCCTGTAGCGCAGCCAGTGATAGAAGGAGCTGCGGTATTTATAGCGTTGATTGTTTTGGTGCCAGCACCTGATGTGTTGATTGTTGGAGCGATATTCAAACCATTTGTAACTCCACCATTATTGGCATTTGTTGAAGCATCGGTAAAGCTAATACGGGAAAGACTTCCTACATCGTTTAGCGCAGTATGTACATAAGTTGCCCCTCCCAGAACAAGCTCGCTGCCTGTTGTCATAGCAGTTCCCCCACCAAATGTCATACCTGTCTGAGTGGTCAGTGTTCCCCAGTTCCATGTCTGTCCAAAGTTGGCATTGGCAAGCGCAGCCGGTGAAGAAGTAGCTGAAGTGATAGCAGAAAGAGCTGTGGCTCCTCCTCCCCCACAACCGGTACAAGAGGCTACAGTAAGAGCACCTCCCCGGCTTACTTTCCATGTACTTCCGGTTCCAACTATATCGTTAAGATTTGCCCCGGTTGCTCCTGAGAGATTGAATTGCAATCCAGTCTGATCAAACGCACCTATTCCGGAAAGAGTAATTGCGTCCCCTACTATTGCAGCGCCAATATTGGTTGCGTCAGTAATGCCCCAGACTGTTCCGGTTGTCTGCGTTGAGGTAATCGTCTGATTGGCACTAGCGGTATTGGTCAGAAGCGTTCCCGTCGTCGGCAAAGTCACATCGGTTACTCCTGCTGAAGTCAAAGTTGTGGCAAAAGCGCCGGCGGTACTAAATGAATCGGCAAATGTAACACCCTTGTTGGCTGACAAAGTAAGGATCTCACTTGCACCTCCTGCAAAAGTAATCGCATTTGTTCCAAGAGTTGTTGAGTCATTAAGCGTCAATGTTTTAGCGTCTACTCCAGCAATGGTTGCGCTGCTATTGGCTGTCAAAGTCTTACCGTTGGCAATTGTCAGAGACCCGGTTGTGTCAGTCACAGTCAAACCATGAATCTTATCTGCGTTAAAAGCATACGGAACGGCCGTGAATCGCACACGTGGGGTCATTTCGTTAACTTCTGTGCTGATTTTAATACCCAAGTAGATATTGTCTGTATTAAAGTCCACGGATCCTGGAAGTGTGGTGACGGCACCCAACGGCACTTGAAAGATGCCGTCACCATTGCTGATAACTACCGAGTCAGTTTCTGTCCAAATAGCTGTTCCTGCAGAAGAAACAGTGTAGAGTGAAAAAATAATTGAGTAAGTCCCGTTGGCAACATTTAGTCCGTTGCCGTCAACAAGTTTTCCCTGAAAATTAATTTGCTTATTGATACCCGCCGCTGCATGAACAGTGGGAGTCAAAAACAAAGAACCAAAAACCATTAACGCTAGGACAGGAACGTACAAAAAAAATCTCAAGACTTTTTTAATCTTTAAAATTTTTGTTCGATTTGCTTGTTTTGATTTTTGACTTTTTGTTTTCATACTACTAGAATTAATTAATACCTCTGTTATTAATAATAAGAGAGCCTTGAAAACTTAGTCAATAATTTAGAAATCTTGTATAAAATTGTATATTATTGTTATAAATTGTATACTTTATAAATAGTAAAAAAATATGGAAACCAATAATCTTTTATCTGTCAAACAGGTCGCTTTTATTCTAAAAGTTAACCCCCTGACAATACGAAGGTACATCAATGACAAGAGATTAAAAGCAATAAAAGTTGGAGGAAATGTACGGATTGAGGAAACGGAATTACAGAACTTTCATAAAGATTTAACGCCGATTGATAGGACCAAAAATAGAGTTTTTAAAACAAATAAATTGGCAGACAAACAGTTCACTGACGAAGATCCCTTGTTCAGATTATTGGGTCGTGGAGCAAGTCTTAAACTGAGTTAGGTATCACGGGTACCAAGTGTACCACAGGTACCACGTGCATTTATGGATAAGACAAAAAAAAGTTATCACAAGTTAATTATCTGGGATAAATTTAGAGAATTACTTCTGCTAACGTATAAGCTGACTGAAAAGCTGCCTAAATCCGAAGATTTTGGTTTGAAATCTCAAATGAGAAGAGCAGTTGTATCCGTTCTATCTAATTTCGTAGAGGGGTATATGAAAAGAAGTATAAAAGAGAAACTGCATTTTATGGAAATAGCTGAAACATCATTACTAGAATTGGAAGCGCAAAGTGAGATTTGCTTAATGCTGAAATACTGGACTGAGGCTAATTACACTGACTTTGATAAAAAAAGATCAGAGGCTGGATATTTTCTTTATATATACAGATCAAAAATAAGCTCGTGATACTTGTGGTACCCGTGATACACGTGGTACTTTTTAACTATGATAAGTAAAAAAGTATATATAGCATATGATGGATTTGCGGCTTTTATCGACCGGGGGCATCCCAAACATGTCCATGCATCAGCCTACTTCCGTTACTTTGCCCAAGAACAGTTCCAACTCTATACAAGCTTTGTTACAATTAATGATGCGTATGAAGATCTTTATAAGAATTTAAGTCCATCAATCGCCAAAGACTTCCTGCGCGCCATGTATATGAGTTCAATAAACATTATTTACCCTGAGCCATCGGATATAAAATCAGCTATTAAAGTAGTCGCAACAAGCAGTACGCTTGAGCTCACTTTTTCAAAAGCGCTTATGTCTGTACTTTGCAATAAACGTAGCATTCCCCAAATTTATACATTTGAATTTTTGCACTCGCTTTTTGGATTACAATCCTTTTTCTTACCAGTATGAAACCAGAGATAGCACAAACAGAAAGGTATCAAGAGTATCACGGGTACCACATGTATCACAGGCCACGGAGAAATATTTTAAAAAAGCTCGTGGTACTTGTGGTACTTTTGGTACTCGTGGTACCTTTGTCACCTGTGCTAGCTGCTTCCCTCCCCTCCTCGACCAACTTTAAGATCCAGGAATACAGCTTTGGCGCAGGAGGAGTCCAAAATGCTTCCTCAACCAATTTCAAACTTAACGGGATTGCAGGTGAGGTAGAATTTGGCAGACCATCCAGTACCAATTTCAAAGTAGGTTCAGGACTGACCTTTCTCATGAAATCCAACGTCCCGCCAGCTCCCGCATTTACCAATCCTTCCAACTATTACAATAAGCTCAATATAGTTTTAAATACCGGAAACAATGCAACCGATGCCCAGTTCGCTATTTCAATCCAAAATAGCGGAGACAGCTTTGCAACAACCAAATATGTCCAGGCGGATCATACCCTCGGATCAACTATGATCTGGCAGTCAATTTCAACTTGGGGAGCGGGTGGATTTGATATCATCGGGCTCACCCCGGGAATTACATACAGAGCAAGCGTTGCCGCAAGACAAGGCAACTTCACCCAAAGTGAATTTGGTCCAACAGTTGACCAAGCCACTGTAAATCCGACACTTTCATTTACACTCTCGCCTAATTCAGTTAACATAGGCTCTCTGACCCCGGCAACAGTCATAACTGCTCCATCATCAGTTACCTCAACTGTCTCAACCAACGGCACAGGGGGGGCAATTATCTATACATATGACAACAACTCAGGTCTTCTCAGCTCAAGTGTCAGTTACACAATCTCAGCTGTCAGCAATGATCTTTCATCTATATCAGAAGGATACGGACTACGAAGTACTAGTACAACTCAGGCATCAGGCGGACCTATGAGATCCCTTTCTCCATATAACAGCGTAACCACCACTGTCGTAGGATTACTGGATACAAATAAACGGATCATCTTTGACTCAACCAATCAACCTGTAAGCTCGGGCCAGGGCATATTTGAGCTAAAAGCCAAAGCTTCAGTCACTGCAAAAGCTGCCAACGATTATGGAGATATAATTACTGTTATAGCATCGGCTACATTTTGAGCTAATGCAGTCTTGACAAGTAGCGAAAAAGCGTATTAACTATATATAAGTATGAATTTAGCCGTGCCCAATAAGTTCAAAAATAAAATAGACAGAGAAAAAACATTACGTGTATTAGGCGCAATTATATTAACATTAGGACTTTTAGAGCCACTATTTTATCCAACAGTTGCAAACGCCGCAGTTACCGGATATCTACGAATTGACAGAATGAAAGCAGGACAAGCTACCGCCGGTACTGTCTGTATGACGCCAAACGCGACACATACGACGAGTAATAACACAGTCACTGTATCTTTTTCAAACGGTGATGCTTCAACAACAGGTTTTACTCTTGGAGCAACAGGAAGTAGCTGGACAGCAACCACAACCAACCTGCCTACAGGCTCAACGGCCTGGCCGGGAATTACTGCAGCGACTCCTACCGTATCCGGTCAGACTGTCACCTACACAATGGCTTCCAGCCAAACATTAACTGCCGCAACACAGTATTGTTTTAATTTTCCAGGGACTAGCACACTTACCAGCAGAAGTACTGCTGCTTCCAATCTAACCGGCACTATTGTCGCAACAGATACAACACCTGCAAACAATGAAACAGTTAGTTATGCAACAGCAACCATTTCAAATGATCAAATAGTAGTATCAGCGACAGTCCCGTCAACTTTCAGTTTTTCTCTCAGTGCTTTTACAGCGGCATTGGGAAGCTTGCCGACAACCGGTGCCCCAAATACAGCAACGGCAATTACAGCAACAGTCAGCACCAATGCCCAGAACGGTTGGCTCGCCTGGGCCAAGAATGCCAATGCAAATAGCGCTTTGACTTCAGCCTCAACTAGTGACGGAATATGTTTTGGGGGTAACTACCCGACTTGTACAGGAGCTGCATATCAGGCAACCAGCGCAAATGTACACAGCTTTAGTAGTGCCGCAGGATATGGACTAAGTGTTGCTGCAGGATCAGGGACTCCTACTGTGGCAGCGGAATATGCAGGTTCTGCTACTACATTTGGCTCCCTTGATAGCACTAAATTTGAACAATTAGCGTCCAAGAATGCTCCTGCTTCATCCAACACCTTTACACTTACATTTGGGGCTGAAGCCAGCCCCACCAACAAAGCTGCCACGGATTATACAGATACGGTCACAATATCAGCAGCAGGACAGTTCTAGCTAATCAGACAATCCAATTGCTGTATTGAAATCCGCTTGCCCACTCAATATAATTATGGTATGCGCATAAAAGGCTTCTTATGGTTTTTATTATTCGCCCTTAGTGTTAGTTCGCTCTTTATTGTCTCCACTGCCCATGCCCAAACCGCCAGACTTGACTTAACAGTAAGCCCAGTCTTGCTGGATGTTACGGCAAGCCCAGGTGACAAAATCCAGCAAAAATTCCGCGTACGCAATAACAGTTCCCAGCTCCTCAATCTTATAATCAGCATTAATAGACTAAATCAAATCGGCGAAGCGGGTCAGATTGCTCCTCTGAATCCCCAACCGGGAGATGAAGCAGCTTCCTGGGTTACGTTTGACAAAAACACATTCAAAGCGCCTGTAAAAGAATGGACAGATGTCAACTTAACTATCAATGTTCCCAAAGACGCGGCTTTTGGATACTACTATGCAATCCGGGTTACGCAAAATCCAGCTGACATTCCACAAAAAGGCGGAGCGGCGAAGCTTGTGGGAGAAGTAATCGTTCCCCTACTTCTTAACGCTAAGAAAGAGGGCGCCGTAAGGCAGGCAAAATTACTGGATTTTAAACCCGTATCTTTTGTTAATGAATATATGCCTGTTGATTTCCTGACCAGAGTTCAAAATACGGGTAATATCCACATGAAAGTCCGGGGAAATATTTTTATAAGAGGACAAGGCACAAAAGATATCGGGATTCTTGAGGTAAATCCCGGACTTGGGATCATACTACCCGGCGCAAAGCGGGCTTTCCCAACCAGCTGGGATGATGGATTTATTGTTATGAAAGAAGATAGCGAAAATGGAATCCCCAAACTTGACAGTCATGGCAAACCTAAAAAGTCTTTAACCATTAACTGGGACAAGATAACCAATTTCCGGATCGGTAAGTATACTGCAAATTTACTTCTTGTTTATGATGATGGCACACGGGACCAGACACTTGAAGGATCCACAACTTTTTGGGTATTTCCCTACAAATTAGTTGGAGCAATAATTGTGGTAGCAATCGGCGCCGTCTTGCTTCTCCGCATGATTCTTAGCTCATATATAAAAAAGCAGGTTAAAAAATCTCAAAGTAAATAAGCGTATGTTGTGGATTCTGTCTGTATTTCTATTTCTTTTCTCCCCATATACTCATAAATCCCTAGCTGATTCACAAAAATCAGCGATTACTGTCGCCCCCTCGATCATAAAACTTGATCTGCAGAGTGATAAGCCCCAGTCCACTCTTACTTACACCAATAATACTAAGCAGAATATTGAACTATCCTTTAGCGCATCTGACTTTAAAGAGCTTGAGGAAGGCTACAAAGTTTCATATCTTGAGGGTAAGGACGCCAAAAATTATAAATATGCGCTTTCTTTTTGGATCGATTTTGACAAAAAGAATTTAAGCCTCGGCCCCGGACAAAAGGGAGAAGTGACAGTTCTTATCAACAACAAAGCGCTTACTCCGGGCGGGCATTACGGGACAATTCTGGCTGAAATATCAGAGAAAAACCCCACATCTGACAATGTGGCAATCCAGGGCATCTTATCAAGTCTTATCTTCGTCCGAACCAACACTGGGCGGGAAATAGAGCGTGCCAAAATCCAATCATTTGAACCGATAAGGAGTCTTTGGAACTTCCCCAATAACTATTCATTCTGGTTTCAAAATTCAGGAGATACGGATCTGACTCCATATGGACTTGTTCAGATCAAGGATCCAATCGGGCGGACTGTTGCTCAGGGAATAATTAATGACGGCTCGCTTATTACTCTTCCTGAAAGTATCCGCCGCTATGATATACCGCTCACTAAAGAGGCTGTGTTTTTAATACCCGGCATATACCAAACAGAGCTTAATATCCATTTTGGAAAAACAAACCAAAAAATTAAGACACATTCAAGCTTCTTCTCAGAAGGGAGTATCCCGATTATCCCGGTACTCGCAATTGCGATTATTGCAGGTATTTGGCTCTATAGGAAGAAAAATAAATCTAAGGAAAGCTAATTGAGGAAAGCGTTCTTTGATAAAGCTTGTCAGTGTCTTTCAGATCAAAACCAGTCGTAACGAAGCTATAAATTTTACCCTTATAAAGAAAAAAGCTCGACTTCTCTACCCCATCTGCTATTTTGATGAACTCAATTCCATTTTTGCCATCAAGTATTTTAGGACCTGACTTATATATGTTTTTTTGATTTTGACGCAGGTTAACAGCCGGGTATTCTGATATATTATTACTTCCTTGGCCGTCTACAACCTGAATACTCATATTAACGTGGGGCTCACGTATACCGTATTGGAAGCTTTCAAGAAGCGGGGGCTTCTTGTCATCTACATGAATATCTGCAATTTCAGGATAGGAGAATCCTATGTTAGGATCTTTATATTCTATCCATTTATCTGATGATTTCTTCGTGTTGAGGACAGCTTCGCGGTTCAGAAGCTTTGATAAAGCCTTTTTTCTTTGCGTGTCCGAAATGGACGGATCGCTTGGCTGATTTACCCGGTCCAGATAATACCAAACACCGCCAACTATCAGAGATAAAACTATCGCTAGTGCTATCTTTTTCATCAATTTATTATCACACTATCAGTAAGCTTAGTAAAGAAGACGCGTATTATTGATCCACACTTGCTTATTCTGTATGCTATAAGGAGCATGAGGTACACAAAAATAAATCTCTTATTTTTTATTCTTGTTTTTGGTATTTTATCACTGATTATTAATGGTGCTGTATTTTCCCAGACACAATATGATATTGCAGTAACTGCCACTGTTCCCCCTCAACAATCAGATTTTCAGTTTGAGTTCACATCTTTAGACGGACAGTCAACTGTCAATCAAAATACAACCCTTTCCTATCAAGTAACTTACGGTGCCAAATCTACAGCAGGTGTAAACACCAATAATACCATAATTGCTGATTTCAGCAATGATCTGTCGCCTGATAATAGTCACGTTCTGGATTATGTAATCGGCAGCGCAACCAATGCTTATGGCGGCTCTCCTCCTGTCGTTGATCTAAATAACCGTACAATCACCTGGACTGTCCCCAATCTCCCATCAGGAACCACCAACCAAACCGTAACATTTAAGCTTAAAACCAACAGCAATTATACCGGCCCAAATCCAGTAAATTTCATAACCCGCGCAAAAATGAGCAACCAATACCATACACTTCCGGACCAGACAGTAAGTCAGACTTATCAGTTCGGGACGGGCGTGTCTGTTACAACCGCTCCTGCCTCAAGCCCAACATCTACTCCAAAGCCTTCTACTGTCCCGAATCCAACCCCAACCGTTGCAGCAAATCCCCTAAAAATTACCAGTGTTGAGTTTACCAATATTTCCAAATCCCAGGCAGATATTAGTATTGGCACCAGCAAACCTACAAAGCTCACTATTTCCTATGGCAAAACCCCAGCAACTCTTTTTCAGAAAGTAAGCACCAATCAATTCTCAAGCTTAAGCTACATCACTCTGGAAAATCTTACATCGGACACAACATATTATTTGCAAATTACAGTAATTGATGCAAACGGAAATATTGGCACTTCTGAAATATTTACTTTCCATACTGCCCGTGATTCTGCCACATTGAATCTTGAAAACGCTGCCGCAGTAATCGTAAGCGGCGGCAACACAGTATTTTCAAAAGTAATTGAGAAGAACAATATTCCCGGATTTGCAATTCTGACAGATAATACCGACTACGAATTCAGCTATACCCCGGCTAACACTACTCTTAGTTCGCTTGAGATAATAGTAAAAAATTCGGGTCAAAATACTCCTTTTATCACCGTAAACGGCTTTCAGAAAAAGCCGGGATTGTTTATTTCGCATCTTAGATCACAAAATTTAGGGTCATATGAAATATTTGTAAAAGCAAAAGACGCAAACGGCAATCTTGTCCAAACAAAGATTGTTAATCTCAAAGTGATAAAGCGCCTTTCGGTTTATTCAGCTGAAGACAATTCTCCTCTTGGTGATGCCAGAGTTTTTCTTTATTACTACAATTCCAAGAATCAAAAATACGAACCTATCAGTAAAGATCTTTTTGGCAACATTATAAATCCCCAATTCACAAATAAAATGGGAGAGCTAAATATCATCCTACCTGAAGGCAAATACATGGCCCAAACAAGCTCATTTTGGCACAAAAGTGAAACAACTAAATTCATACTTGGTCCCAAAAACGGTGAGGAATTCCCAAGGATATATTTGAAAAAAGACCTATTTAATCTGTCGTCTTTTATAATAAATCTTAAGAATTTCCTCGTTGACTCCTTTGCCAACCTAATGGAAACATCCAACGGTCTGTCTTCGTCAATAAGGCTTTTTAATACCATGGCTTTACTTACCTTGATATTTTCGTTTATCAGTCTGCTATTTTTCCTACTCAAAACACATATAAATGCTAACCACCTGCCTGCTTTTTTCCTTTTTCACATGCATCTTCTGATCAACAAACATAGACAAAAATATATTTATGGAGTCATAAAGACTGTGGATAATAAACCAATATCCAAAGCTTCAGTTGAACTACTTGATAAGAATACAGATAATATCCTGACTCATACTATGAGTAATAAAACAGGTCGATTTCAGATTCGCAATAATTACAGTTCGGATTCCTACAAGATCCTGGTTGAAAAAGATGGATATCAACCTGCCGCATATACATTTAGTGATATGGACCTTTCTTCAAATGGTTTGAAAATAACGTTGAATGTTGGGGATTCAAAATTACACCCAAAATTTGGAGTAAAACTGCTGGAGCATATCGGAGGTAGCTTATTTGAATCAGCATTATTAATATCAATTATTCTTGAGGTTTTATTCTTATATCTTTTCGGATTTGCAAAAACTCTGCCGTTTTTTATACTATCAATGTTCAGCATTATGCTTTGGATTTTTTATCTAAAAGAGCATAATGGATATAAATAACGTATGACAACTTTTTCTTTCACTCTAACTCTTGAACTAAAAACAAGTCTTGAAGTGCTTGACTCGATCCGGACCAAACTCCTGACTGCTCCACTCTCCCCCAAAACTGAACTAAGTCTCAAATGGGAATCATCAATTGACAGAATATATTATTCGCTATTACTAAGCGGTATAAAATTAAAAAGAAAAGAGGTACTTGATACCCTAACATCATCAGCCTTTCTTAAAAAACCCAAAAAACTGACACCAGAGCAAATTGAAATTATAAAGTATAAAAAAGCGATGGACATAATAAGCAATAACTGGCTTGTGTCTGACAAGATTCTTACCCCAAAAACTGTCATTGCTCTTCACGGATTGGCAGCGCCCGGCAAATATAAAAGGCAGGATCAAGAACTCAGACAAATACTTGATTATCTTCTGACAGGCGCAGACCACCCTGTCGTACAAGCCGCAATTGTCTATGCAGCCATGGAAGATCTTCACCCATTTAGCGATGGTAACGGAAGAATTTCAAGGCTATTAAGTTATCTATTCCTTTATAAATCAGGGTTTGATGCCCGGGGCTTTATATCTATTGAGGAAAAGTGGCACAAAGAGCAGGAGCTATTTAAAGAAAATCTTGATCAGGGCATTCACGCGGCCCACATGACGGTCTGGATTGAATACTTTGCCAAATCCCTCCTTGAAAATCTTGAATATAAATTACAAACTATAACAAACTCTCAAACAACTGTGATTAACCGGAAAAACTTCACTTACCTCAATGACCGGCAGAAAGAAATCCTAACACTTCTTGATGAACCGGAGGCATCTATAACCAACCGGGCGGTGCAGAAACACTTCAGTATTTCTCAAATCACGGCATCCCGCGACCTGTCACATCTTGCAACCTTGGGCCTTCTAATCCCCCGCGGAAGAGGCAGATCGGTTTATTATACGAAGGTTTGATTATTAATTGTGGACCTGAGGGGAATCGGACCCCTTACTCTTCCATGCCATGGAAGTGTGTTACCGGTATACCACAGGCCCTGGTTAGTATTTAGTATAAAGTATTACGTATTAAGTATAAAGAGGAATTTTAGTCTTAATTCCAAACTACTGTACATAACCCAGTGGATTTACTGCAGATCCTCCGCTGCGGATTTCAAAATGTACGTGCGGTCCGGTTGTACGTCCCGTCATACCAATCCACCCGATTACAGTTCTCCCACCCGTCACTTGTTGTCCGACAGAAACATTGACTGCCTGCATATGAGCATAATGTGACACAATTCCAGCGCCATTACTTATATAGACATTAGTACCATAACCTGTATCATATGTGCCGACATGGACTTCGGAGACTGTTCCATTATGCGCTGCGACAATCGGAGTCCCGACTGGAGACGTAATGTCGACTCCTGGGTGATAAAAACTGAAGAACGTGCTTATACCGCCTCTGACCGGATAAGTAAATCCTCCGGTTGCGACAGGAATAGGACCTTGCGCTACGTATACTTGTCTCTTGATAAAGGGCTGGTCAACAGGCTTAATTCCATCAGGAACTATAATTATCTGTCCTGTAACCAGGGTAAACGTTTCTGCATTGGCAAACTCATTGAATGGCCAATCTACGATGTTCTGAGCATTTGTGTCATATTTTTTGGCGATTGAATATACGGTGTCCCCTGGTTCTACTTTATGGGCCACCCCTGATACGGGCATTATCTTGAGAGTGTCCCCTATATTTAGGCTATCTCCCTTTAAGTCGTTTGCCCAGCGGATAGTATTCTCAGACAGCTGATTGTCTTTTGTTGAGAATTTTTTTGCAACTGTTGATACAGTATCCCCTTTTTCAACCGTATAATCTACTATTTTGTCCCTTGGCTTCTCTGATACTTGGGTTTGGAACACTTCCTCACCCGCCAAAACAGAATGTTTGGCGCTTTGGGAACTCGAAAGATCCAAGGCCACGGCCTTTTGAGTGAAAATAGGATATGTATCGGACAGAAATGGTGCGATCAGAACCCCGATTCCCAAGAATCCTATTGTAGTTAAATGAAGAAAAGGCCGGTTGTAACGGCCTCTTTTCATCAGAAAAAGCTTGACAAGCCTATTCTTATTCTTCTCAAACATGACCGAAAAAGACATGATTTTTTTCTTGAGATAATAGAATAAAAACTCAAAAAAATCTTTGAGTTCTCTAAAAAGATTTCTTCTGAATGAGGTAAAGGGAGAACGGAATTTACTCATGGGCAGAAGTAACTTTAACAATTTACGAGGCTGATGTCAAATCGCCCAACCTCAAGACTCATGATTAAAGGTAAAACTGCTTGACTAATCCTGTTATGATAAAAAGTTAATGAGGATTGGAAATTCAGTTGGGGTGACGCTTGATGAGAAGATGCTTATAGCCTTGAGGATAGATGGTGACAACTATGTTTGGATTGAGCCGGAGAAAAAGGTAAATACATAATCATCCGCAAAAAGACTGAGAATGATTGGTAATTAGGGGAAAATTTATCTCCTAGATCTATCGCCAGCCCGCGCACCTGTTTGAAGTGACCTCTGAATATATACTACCAAGACTTTGTCCGCACCGTCAAAGGGAATATCTTTATACCCCAAGTCACTTGCTGTTTTTTTTCGGACAGCGATACGTCCCTCTAATTCTTTTTCATATGTAAAGACAGGACCAGCATTCAATCTAGCTGTATCTGCAAGATGATCTGTCAATACTTTTAAATGGCCTATTGTGTCTACAACGGTTGCTACCTCACTTTCTATTTCTGACCTGGATTTTATACCTACTATTACATCTACTACCCCTTTTATAACATCTTCTCCGTCTTCACCAGCAATATCCCTTCTTCTTAACCATGACCTTCGAGCAATTAACCCAAGCAAACTACGATCTCCTGCTACCGCAAGATATCTTAGCTCTTGTGCTTTTTCCCTCTCCTCTGCCATAACGAGCAGATAATATCATACTATAAGAAGCAATTCAATGAGGTAATCTATTTAGGATTTGCCGAGGGCTTCGAGGAATTCGTCGTTTGTTTCTGTTTTGCCAAGTCTTTCAACTAGTATTGCTGTCCTTTCACTAGAGTCAAGCATATCCATCATCCGGCGCATGGTGACTATTTTGTTAAGCTTCTCAGCATCCAAAATCTTCTCTTCTCCCCTGGTTCCTGACCGGTCAATGCCGATTGCCGGAAAAATCCTCTTTTCAGCAAATGCCCGGACAAGATGAAGCTCCATATTACCTGTTCCCTTAAATTCTTCATAAATCAAATCATCCATACGTGAGCCTGTCTCAATAAGCGCTGTTCCTATAATTGTAAGAGATCCGCCCTCTTGAGCGTTTCTTGCAGCTCCAAAAAACTTCTTTGCAGGCCACAAAGCTGCGGGATCAAACCCACCTGATAAGGTCCTGCCTGACGGATCAACGACCAAATTATATGCGCGGGCAAGACGGGTAATTGAGTCAAGAAGTATTATCACATCTTTTCCAAGCTCTACCATTCTTTTGGCGCGGTCCAATGTAATCTCGGCAACTCTTGTCTGTGCATCAGGCGGCTCATCAAAATTTGAGGCTACAACTTCACCCTTAACAGACATACTGATATCAGTTACCTCCTCTGGCCTCTCGCCAATAAGTGCTGCCATAAGATGCGCCTCTGGGTAATTGGCTGAAATTCCTGCAGCAATTTCCTTAAGAATTGTTGTTTTACCTGCTTTTGGAGGTGAAACTATCATACCGCGCTGTCCAAAACCAATTGGCGCAATCAAATCAATAACTCTTGTTGAAAGAGGTAATTTGCCTGTTGAAAGAACAACCTGCCTGTCAGGATAAATTGCTGTCAAGTCATCAAAATGCGGCCGTTTCATCGACTCATCTGCCGGACTCTCGTTTACTTTTTCAACTTTTAAAAGTCCATAGTAACGCTCTGTGTCTTTTGGAGGTCTGGCAACACCTTCAACTCTATCTCCCGGGCGAAGCATAAATCTTCTGATTTGCGACTGAGAGATGTAGATATCACGGGAGCTTGGAATAAATTTGGGACGGAGGAATCCATGCCCTTCAGGCTGGGTGTCAAGAAAACCAACTACTGTTTCTGTCGGACCGTTTTGTACATCCCGTTGCTGAGAAAATCGGTTAAAACGATTATCGTTAGCCGGTCTTGAATACTCTGTAGGTTGAGGTGTACTACTCGATTGATCGTCATTTCCGCCGATATGTATACGCCTGCCCGCAATGCTCTCACTTTGAGTTGATGCAGCCTCTTCTACCTCAGGCTGTGCTTGTTGAGAAACCTCCTCAATTGGCTTTACAACTTCTTCCTGCGGCGCGACAATAGTTTCCTCAACTTGTTTGGAAATAGTTTTTTTGGCAGGCTTGTCCGTGACAGATGAATCGGCAGTTGATTTTCCAACGAGATCATCAACAGTTACTGGTTTAGCGGTTTTTTTAGTTGCCATAGAATAGAAAATTTAATTTTTTATCTTTATTTTTGAGATTAGTTTTTGATATTATTTTACAGTAGAAATTTTAAAATACGTGTATACGGGAAAGTTACAGGAGATAATACTTGTAACCAGACGTATTACACCACATTCTTTCTTGTTTGTCAATAATGAATTTGATTTGTTTTAGTCAAGGAGTGTCGGAAGGGAAAAAGTACCGATAGAGTGCCCCAGGAAGACCTGAGTAATGATATTTAAAATAAGATAGGCTGAAAGAGAAATCACAACTCCGATAATGGCGGCTCTGATATGCGACCTAGCGGCATCGATTTTGGCCTTATCCCCTCCAGATGTAATATATTTTATTCCTCCATATACAAGATAAATTAGAGTCACCACTATAGCAAATATCAATAGAGCGGAAATGATATTTCCAACTATGCTTCCTGCTTTACCGGGTTGCAGCTTACATAAATTTTCAAAAGCCCCTGGAGGACAAACGTCAGCATATACCAGTCTTACTTGTAAAGAAAGAGATAAAAATATAGCTAATGATATAAATGAACGGTATATTTTTTTCATAGGCCTATCTACATAGTAGCCTGATAAAAAAGCACTTGTCAATGGCCCCCCTTGACAAAGTCCTATAATGTATGCTATTCTTCTCTTCGCATCTTATAAGGTATCACTTATAACTTGTAACAAATAATTTAAACCTATGAATAAATCAATACTAAAAGGTTCTGTAATTACTCTTACTCTTCTTGCTC
>JBBSGK010000017.1:0-19659 GCA_038254115.1 Candidatus Levyibacteriota bacterium
AACAAATACTGCAGGCTCCTATGCAACCACCCTTAAAAACACAGGAACTGCCGGAACCTATGGTTCTGCCTCCTCTGTTCCTGTTCTGACAACTGACGCTCAGGGAAGAGTTACAGGTGTTACTAATACAGCTATTGCTATAGCTGCCTCACAAGTTACATCAGGAACCTTGGCGGTTGCCCAAGGCGGGACTAATATAGCATCATATGCAATAGGAGATCTTCTCTATGCATCAGGGGCAACAACTCTTAGCAAGCTTGCTGATGTAGCAACAGGCTCATGTCTGACATCAGGAGGTGTAGGTGTTGCGCCAAGTTGGGGCAGCTGTGGCAGCGGCGGTGTGACCACTGTCGGCGCTATTGACTCCCAGGCCAAGAGCGCCAATGGCGCAGTTATCAGCGGTAGCAGTATCTTCTTGCAAACCGCCGACGCGTCAAATGTTGGATTGGTCAGTACAGGCTCTCAAACATTTGCAGGGGCCAAGACATTCAATTCAGGAATCACCATAAGCGGAGCTGCTCCTTCAATTTCGCTAACAAATGCTACAAGCAATTACATCCAATACAACACTGCAGGAGTAAATCCCCCCACTTTTAATACCACCAGCGCCGGTACCAAATTACTGCTCTACCCCAGTGTCAGCGCCAGTTCTGCTGATTTTGCTATCGGTATTGAATCAGGTACATTATGGCAAGGCGTTCCGACTACCGCCAGCCAATTCAAATGGTACGGAGGTACTACGCAAGCGGCCTCGTTATCAGGCACGGGGAACCTATTGCTGGCCGGCACCATCTCAGCTTCCAATTTCTCAGGAACACACTCCGGTACCTCCTCAGGAACAAATACGGGTGATCAAACAATTACCCTCTCAGGTGATGTAACAGGATCAGGAACCGCAGGGATCGCAACGACCATCGGAGCGGGTGCAGTTACATATGCTAAGATCCAAAATGTCACAACAAATAAACTTTTGGGACGCGCAACCGCAGGCGCAGGAAGCACGGAGGAAATAACATTGGGAACAGGCCTTTCCTACTCCGGAACCACACTAAATGTTAGTGGGTTCTTAACAGCCGAGGCAGATACTCTGGCAACAGTTACAGCAAGAGGAGCAACTACATCAACCGCACTTACTCTCAATGGCGGAGCAACGGGTACTACATTTAATGCAACAACAGGCATCAACACCGGTGCCGGGGCAGGTACACAGCGGATTGATGCTAGCGGCAACCTGGTTAATATCGGCACTATAACATCAGGATTAATAAATGGCCAAACCATCTCCAGCGCAGCCAACTTCACCGGCACTCTGGCTGTAGGTGGTACCTCAACATTTACTGGTAATGTCGGTATTGGTGCAGCACCAGTTACCAAACTTTCTCTTAATAACGGTGAGTTAGGGATCGGTCAGCAAAATGATGCAACAGCTTATGTTAGATTGGGAATGGATAGTAGTTACACACAATACCTTGCCAGTAACGCCTACTGGACAGGTTCTGCATACAATTATGTCAATACAGCTGGGTTTGGAGGTTTGGCATCACGTATTTCTCAAGCATCAGGCATAATCAATTTCGATACAGCAAGTGGCGGAACTAATCCAATTACCTGGAACAACCGCCTATCAATAGCAAATAACGGGGCAGTTGCTATACCTGGTACTATAAATAGCCAGACTATCTCAAGCGCTGCTAATTTTACCGGAACTCTTTCGCTTGCTTCTACCCTTAGTTTGAGCTCGCTTAACTGTACTGCCAACACTAATGGCGGCAAATTAACAACAGATGCATCAGGAAACGTCTCTTGTGGCAATGACATCTCAGGATCAGGTGGAATCACAGGGTCAGGTGTTTCTGGCCAAGCGACATTCTGGAACGGCACTAGTACAGTAGCCGGAGATAATAACTTCTTCTGGGATAACACTAATAAATTTTTGGGGATTGGTACAACTGCCCCCGTCGCCAGACTGCATGCGCAGTACAATATAGGTAATTCAGATGATCCCGCCGGACTCTTTGAAGTTGCAAATTGCGGAGCTGCTTGTGCTCAGCCCACGTGGATTGAAGGCTTGAGAGTAACAAACACCAATGCCAATGGAAGAGTCGGTATTGGTTTCTCGGTGAACAACTCCAATGCCCTTTCGACTATACCGAACGCATATATCGGAACAGGCGACGGTAGCACACTCAATGATCTTCTTATAGCCACCAATGTATCAGGGACATTGACAGAACGTGTGCGTGTTCTGGGAACTAACGGCAATGTCGGTATCGGTACCAACGCGCCAGGGTCACTCTTAACAGTTGGGGCATCAGGACAGTTTGCTGTTAATTCAAACGGCCTATTGACAATAAACTCTGGCACTGTTGTTAATCCTTTAAATTTAAATGGCACAGGTAGTGATCTATACGTTAATATTAATAATCAAAGCACTGGGGGGCATCAATGGCTTATTGATAGCAGCGCTAACAGCAGTGCTATCTTCGCGGGTGGAAGCCTTGGTTTTTATGACTCAACTGCTGGCGCAGCGAGAATGACTATAAATGGTTCGGGCAATGTGGGCATCGGCAACATAAGCCCAGCTGAAGCTTTAGACGTTACTGGCAATATAAAAGGAAGCAGTAGGATATATTTGCCATCTTTAACTGGTACAAATGGCCAAGGATATTTCCTACGCAATGCAGCATCCAATAATTTAGCAGCTTACCAGTCTCTCGATGATGGGGTAAACACATTTTCCTTCCTGGCAACAAATAAATTTCAAAGTGGTACGGGTTGGGTAGATAACGGCTTGGGACGGACGGGCTCATCATTTCAAATGACAAATGACAGCTTTACATTTTACAGTTTTGATACCGGTACGACTTCCACCCCACGTCTGACAGTTGCTTCAGGCGGAAGTGTAGGAATAGGCACTGTCGGTCCATCAGCCAAACTTGAGGTAGTCGGAACCACAACATTGGCAAGTCACATCGGTCAAATTGCTACAACTGATAACACCAGTATGGCTGCCGGAGTGGGTGGAATAATTAACTTCCGTGGTAGCTACACTGGCTCCTCTCCTACAGAATTTGCCGCTATCCAGGGCTTTAAAGAAAACGGGACAGATGGTGACTATGGAGGCGCCATGCGTTTATTCACCAGGACGTACGGCGCAGTGTACGCTGAGCGGGTAAGAATAGACAGCCTAGGCAAAGTCGGCATCGGCACCACGGCACCTTCCTCCCTACTCCAGGTCGATGGCGGTTCACTGCTGGTGTCTGGTGCCTATGGCAGTGGCACTGGTATTACTACCACCGGTGTTGGTACCAGAATGTTCTTTAACGTCAGAAAAGGATCTTTCCGTGCCGGAGAAATAGGTAACACCAGCACGGCCTGGAATGATGTTAACGTTGGCGATGACAGTTTTGCCGCTGGTATAGAAACAATTGCCAGCGGCGGAAACGGCACGGCCTTTGGGGCAGCTACCACTGCCAGCGGCATTACCAGCACGGCCTTTGGCACGAATACCATTGCAAGCAGCCTATACAGCACGGCCTTTGGAGCTTACACCACTGCCAGCGGCCAAGCCAGCACGACCTTTGGAAATGGCACCACTGCCAGCGGCGATAACAGCATGGCCCTTAACTTCTTTAGTACAGCTCAGGCCTATGCGTCCACTGTTTTGGGTCGATATAATGTTCTCCAGGGAACTACTAGCAGTTGGGTAGCTACGGACGACCTATTTGTTATCGGTAATGGCACAGGCACAGGAGCCCGCGCCAACGCTTTGAATGTGCTCAAAAATGGCAATGTCGGGATAGGCAGCAATTCTCCTACTGTAAAACTAGACGTTGCAGGCGATGTTGAAATTGATGCATCCGTCACCACTTATACACAACGCCTTTGCCACAGCGGGGCAAATGGGGCCACCACCAATCTGAAGTTAGGTGACTGTGCAGCCGCGGGGCAGGCCGATTTCGCTGAATATTATGGTACCGATGGCACACTTTCTGCGGGTGAAATAGTAAGCATAGACACCCAAAAACCTGTTGTCGAAACTCAAGATCAAGCAGGTAATCATACAAGTAAAGCTTGGGTGAAAAAATCCTCTGCTTCATATCAACAATCAGTGATTGGTATTGTTTCGACCAATCCTTTTAGCGAGATATTGGGTGAGGGAGTATTTGGTGTGGATGAACATCCGACACCAATTGCTCTTTCAGGACGTGTGCCGGTAAAAATTTCATCAAGCTCACCTGCTATCAAAGCCGGTGACTATATAACAAGTTCTGATGAGCCGGCTAAGGCAACCAAAGCAACCCACGCCGGTCAAATGATTGGAAAAGCTCTAGAAGATTGGAATCCTGATTCAGGAAAAGACACAGTTATGGTGTTTGTGGGTACTATTTATGCAGATCCAAATAATATTCTGGCAGATCTTACACTTGATGAAAAGGGAAATCTCATATTGCCAGCCAATCCTGAGGAACAGATTGCAAGCCTTAACGGCGGCCTACCCCCTACCCCCAACAACCTACCCCCCAAACACGACCTCGCTTGGACGCTTTCCGACTTGACGAGCCGCTTGAAAAAACTTGAGAGCAAACAAGCAACCAGTTCTGCAACTCCATCAGATTTAAGCGCTTCTGACTCGGCAAGACTCACTTCTACACAGACTCAAGTCGCATCCCTCAGCGCTGCATTTGATGAGATGAAAATCTCAAATGCTTCAATGAGCGCCAATTTTGCAAAGATCGCATGGCTTGGAGATCTGACAACCCATGTTGATAATCTTGAGAAGACAGTCTTTGGTTCACTTGTTTCCAGCAATACTTTGGGCTCAACCGACGCATCAAACTCGGCCACTATCCTCAACTACACAATACCGAATAAATTCAATGAGCATGATCTGGCGATCAAAAATATTTCCGACTCAAATGCGACTAATTCGGCTGAAATCTCATATGCCAAGGACCAGCTCCAAACTCTTAACTCTTCAGTCTCAGCCATACAGTCTCAGTCAGGAAGCTCTAGTGCAGCGTATAGTGATTTGGCCGGAAAAGTGGATAGTCTCAACAGCAAAATCGCAGCGCTAAATGACACCGTCAATATACTTGCATCCGCAAGCGCATCACTTGGAGCAAGCCAAAGCGCTCAGGCCTCAACAAGCGCACAGCTCGGACTCGGCGATATTACGGCTAATACCGCAACTCTATCAGGAACTTTGAGTGTTGCAGGCAGGACGCTTCTTTCAGATGTTGGAATAACCGGAAAATTAAATATGGGACTTCTGAGCATCAACGGTTTGGATGATAATGGAAATACTACCATTAATACCACATCAGGTCCACTGAAGCTCCAAAGTGACGGATTCAATGGAGTGGATATAATGAATGGAAAAATAGTGATTGATACAAGCGGAAATATGAAGGTCGCAGGTGAAATCACAGTCAAAAAAGTTAACGTAGACACTCAGGATGTTGCTGGAGCTTCACTCGGAACAGGAACCATAAAGACAGGTGATACAAAAGTTATTATAGAAACATCTGCGCTTACCGATAAGTCCCATATCTTTATCTCACCTGACCAGGCGCTGGACTTCTCAATCGGATCGGTCAACAAGAAACCCGGAATTTCATTTGACGCGGTAATTACACGGCCTGCACTCACTGATATCAAATTCAGCTGGTGGATAGTCAATTAAATTAAAATATGTTCTTTACAAATTTCTCAAATTCTGCCAAATTTAATATAAGGCCTGTTGTGTATACGGGTTGAATTCTATGAAAAAACTGTCCAAACTAATACTAATTATACTGGCCTTGACGCTATTGAAATCTGTCTTCCCTACCCTCAAAGCGCAGGCTCAGCTAAGCTCGATCGGGATTGCAACTTTTCTACCGATAAATAATAGCAAGGTGGAGGATGGAGATATAATAGTCTCAAATTCAAGAGGTTATTCTATCAGTACCGTTCCTTTCGACTCAAGCATTGCCGGAGTTGTCACAAAAAAACCATCAATCTCCATAAAAACGGACAGTGATACAAAGGGCTATCCTGTTGTAAGCGTAGGAACTGTATTTGTAAAAGTAACCGGTGAGAGCGGGAACATAAAAAAGGGCGACTTTATCGCAACTTCTTCAACGCCCGGAACAGGAATGAAAGTCAAGACAAATGGTTATGTCCTGGGTCAAGCGCTGGACAATGTTACCTTTGCTCATCCAAAAGATATCAATACTGTTCCTCTTAGTTTGAATCTTCATTATTTGCAGCTTGGAGCCCCGATAAACAATTCTCTACTTGATATATTCAACTTAAGCAAAATTGCGACATATGAAACACCCACACGGGTTATCCAATACATAGTCGCTGCTGTAATTGTGCTTATTTCATTTGGCTGCGGTTTTTTCATATTTGCAAAAGCTGTCAATACAGGCCTTGAAGCTCTGGGACGGAATCCATTGGCAGGCCGCATGATCCAGCTCTCGATTGTTTTTAACCTTATTCTTATTGCTGTGATAATTATGGCGGGTACTGCTCTCGCCTATCTTGTGATACGATTATAGCAGAGCAGAAATTTTCAATTTGAAATTTACAATTTTCAATCAAATTACAATTATACATTTTTCAAATATTGAAACATTTAGTCATTGAAAATTCAATGAAAATTAAAAACTGAAAATTAAAAATTATGATCATAGAGTTCTCATTAATACAAAATTTTTTACTCGCGCTGGCAATAGTTTCGTTGGTTACTATCGTAGGATTTGTAATTCATGCGATGTTTAAGAAACATAAACAAATAATAGTGGAAGAACCTGATTTGGCAACCGGATATAAAAAAATCTTAAAAACAGCAAACAGACACGCAAAAAACATACTTTCTCAAACAACTATTGAAGCGGCAAATATATTGGCAGGTTCAAAAATAACAAATGAAAAAATTGAGGAAAATCTTGACCATGTGCTTCAGGGAGTTGCAGCGGACGATATCCATTCACTGAAGATTACAACTGCCCAATTTGAAAAAGAGTACCAGGAAATTCTTCAGAATATTCAGGAGCAGATGCATCAAACTACACAGGAGGCATTACAAGGGACTCAGGCAAAATACAATGAGCAAATGAATAAGTTCACGAACGATCTTCTCAAAAACGGCTTGTCAACTCAAACGGAAGTAGAAAATAAAAAAGCAGAACTTCTTTCAAAAGCAGAATCTGATATTGAGGAGTATAAGAAAAATAAAATAGCAACAATTGAAGAAGAAAGCAAAAAAATAATAGATAAAGTTTATAAGGACGTCTTAAGAACAAGCATTCCACAAAATGTGCATAAGGAGCTAATCTTAAAAAGCCTTGAACAAGCAAAGAAAGATGGCATATTTAAATTATGAATGAAGAAATAAATTTAAATCCTCTTTTCCCTTATTTAAAAACCAGAAAAGATGCAAATGAGCTCATTTTACTTTTTGAAGATCTTTCCGGAAAATTGTTCAAAGAAGATTTGACAGCTGAGAATCTCTTTAAAGAAAAATTGCCGTATGATCTTTCCTCAATTCTTCAGAAGATGAGTGCTGAAGAAAATATTTCCCTACTGGACAAGACCACGCTTCAGAAATTTTTAACTCAAATACAGGAGAATATTACATCTCTTCCGACTGTGCATATAATCTTGGCATTAGATCCAACATACGAGATGATCGAGGAAATCACCAATTGGTTTTATGATACATACAAAAAATTGGTGCTTTTAGATATCACAATTGATAAAGATTTGATTGCAGGGACAGTTTTAAGTTTTAATGGCCGGGCCAATGAATACTCCTTGAGAAACCAGATTAATCAGATGCATACCAGTGATTAGTGCTTAGTGATTAGTGCTTAGTGATGATTGATTACTAACCACTAAACCCTAACTTCCTAATCCCTAATACTTATGAATGACTATAATTTTTATGTAAAAAAATATGGTGAATACGCTGAGGTAACTGAAATAAATTATCCGATCGTTAAAGCTGCGGGATTACCTGGAGCAAAAATCAAAGAAATAGTGATATTTGAGTCAGGAGAAATGGGGCAAGTCCATGACTTAAGCGACGAAACAATACGTATTATTTTATTCTCGCCTCTTGCGGTAAAAGTAGGAACGAAAGTGAGCAGAACTGATGCTCAATTAAATATTCCGGCAAGAGACGATTTCTTCGGTCACGTTCTTGACCCCTTCGGTATCCCCCTTCTTGAGCCTTTAAGCGAAATGAATGTTGAAAATTATATTCCTGTTGACGTTGCTCCACTTGGCATTAATGACCGCGTAAAAATTACCAAGCCTCTTTTGACAGGAACAGCAGTTGTTGATATTGTCCTCCCGCTTGGTCTTGGACAGCGGCAACTTATTCTTGGGGACCGAAAAACAGGAAAAAGTACTTTTGTTCTTTCAACAATTAACAGCCAGCTTGAAAATGGAGCAGTTGCTATTTATGCGGCAATCGGTAACAAAAAATCTGATATTAAAGCGCTGGAGGAGTTCATGAACGCAACAGAGTTAAGGAAAAAAAATATGATTCTTATTGCGACAAGCGCTTTTGATTCACCGGGACTAATTTTTCTTACCCCATTTACTGCTATGGCTCTTGCTGAACATTTCCGCGATCAGGGCCGTAACGTACTGGTAATTATGGATGATCTATTGACTCATGCTAAATTTTACCGTGAATTTTCACTTCTTGCTGAGAGTTTTCCGGGACGTGATTCCTACCCGGGTGACATTTTTCACATTCACGCCAAGTTACTTGAGCGGGCAGGAAATTTCAAACATCCACAGAAAGGGGAAGTTTCGATAACTTGTTTTCCAATTGCCGAAACACAGGATGCGGACCTCACAGGTTATATCATATCCAACCTCATGAGTATTACAGACGGACATCTTTTCTTTGACAGCAATGTATATGCCAAGGGTGTACGTCCCGCAATAAATACTCCCCTATCAGTTACACGTGTAGGTAAGCAGACACAGGACAAGGTCATGAAAGATATTAACCGTGAGATCAGTTCTATTTTTTCTGTTTATGAAAAAATCGAAAATCTTTCACATTTTGGCTCTGAGGTTTCAGCAAGCGTCAAAAACACTCTTATAATTGGTGAAAAAATACAATACTTCTTTAACCAACCCGAAGGAATAACTTTTCCAAAAGAAGTTTATCTTGTACTTTTTTGCCTAGTCTGGCTGGGGCATGTTAAGAGTGAGGAAGATATCGAGTTGATGCGTGATAAATTACAGAATGTTATAAAAACCCCCGAGGGAAAACAGATTTTGACAGACATTATAAAAACAGATTCCTTTAATAAATTACTTAAAGCAGTGGGAGACAAACTCGATTTATTAAACAAAATGATGAACCGATAACTCTAAAGCTTCTAGCATCTAGCTGCTAGCGTCTAGAAAATCTAGAAGCTAAACGCTAATTAACTAGACGCTAAAAACATATGGCGCAAAAGAAACAATTAAAAGAAGATATTATAGTCAATAAAGATTTCAATCTCCTTACCCGTTCGTATCAGGAACACGCAATCGGGCAGATCAATTTTGCAAGAAATTCGGTTCTTTCGTCCAGAGAGTTTTCTCAGGATCTGTCAGAGATATTTTCAGATGTAAAAATATCATACAACACACGGCTTCTGAAAAAAAATGCCAAAACAACCATTAAAAAAAACGGTAAAGATGTATGGATTTTGATAACCGCTAATAACAAGCTTTATGGCGACCTTATACTGAGGATATGCAGGCTTTTTTTGGAACAGGTTAAAAACACAAATCCCGGAAAAGTCGATTTGGTAATCATCGGAAGACAGGGGAAAAAATTTATTGACGAAAGTAATTTAAAAAGACCTTATAAATACTTTGAAGTACCGGATGTAAATGTATCATCCGTCTTTCTTAAGGATATTTGCAGCAATCTTCTGTCTTATGAAAATATTCTAATGTTTTATGGTAAATTTAATAATCTTGTTTCCCAAATCCCGGTCGAAGCTTACCTGTCAGGAGGGGAAATGCCCACATCGCCCAAAAGTCAAGCCGGAGTGGATGATTCAGTAAATAATATTGATAAGCAAAAAAAGGAGGATTATTTATTTGAACCGTCAGTTGATGAGATTTTTAGTTTTTTTGAGGGACAAATACTATCGATACTTCTTAATCAAACTGTTCAGGAAGCGCAGCTTGCCAGATTTGCGTCCCGCATAAACGCAATGGAAACTGCGCAAAACAATATCCGTAGACAACTTAATATACTCACAAAAAAAGATAAAGCGCTTAAAAGTATGGAGATGAATAAAAAACAGCTCGAACTTTTGGCCGGTAGAGCGCTCTGGACTAGAAAATAATTTTAGGGTGTAGGATTTAGGGCGTAGGGAATAGAACCTACAACCTATCACCTACCCCCTACAACCTAAGAATATGGATAATAATATCGGACACGTCAAACAAATAAAAGGTCAGGTTATCGAAGTTGAGTTCTTAATGAACAAACCTCAAGTGCATGATCTTTTGGTAATGGAAAGCGATCAAAGCGTTCAGCTTGAAGTGTATTCTTCATCAACCGATACCTCATTTTATTGTATTGCCTTTTCGCAGGTTGAAAAACTATTCCGGGGGGCCAAACTGCTAAATACCGGAAAAGCTATCCAAATTCCGGTAGGTTCGGAGGCACTTGGGCGGGTCATGAATCTTTTCGGAAAACCGCTTGATGGAAAAGGAGAAATAATAACCAAAGAAGTTAAATCTATCTATGCAACTGATGTTGGATTTGACCGGATAGCAATAGCAAAAGAGATAATCCAAACCGGAATCAAAGCAATTGATTTTTTCTCCCCTATTTTAAAAGGTGGAAAAATCGGAATATTCGGAGGAGCTGGAGTCGGAAAAACAATTCTTTTGACTGAAATAATCCACAACATCATCAATCAAAATCCAAAAGATATTGTCTCAATATTTGCAGGAGTTGGAGAACGGGCAAGAGAAGGCCAGGAATTGTACCAAGCGCTTGAAGAAGGCAAGGTTTTGGATCACGTTGCTCTTCTTTATGGAAGTATGGGAGAAAATGCTTCGATCAGATTTAAGACGGCTCTTGCAGCAATATCACTCGCCGAGCATTTTAGAGACAGCGAAGCCAAAAATGTACTTTTCTTTATCGACAACCTTTACCGTTTTGCGCAAGCAGGTCATGAACTTTCGATGCTTATGAATACTATTCCGTCTGAGGGTGGATACCAGCCAACTCTTTCTTCCGAAATGGCATCTCTGCATGAACGGCTATTTTCAACAGCTGAAAACAACATTACGTCATTTGAAGCAATTTATGTACCTAGCGATGACATGCTTGATTATGGAGTCCAATCCGTATTCACCCATCTCGATGCCAACATTGTCCTATCAAGAAGTATCTATCAGGAAGGAAGATATCCGGCGATAAATCTTCTATCCAGCGCTTCCACTGCCCTAAAGCCAGCAATTGTCGGAAAAACTCACTCCAAAGCAGTGATAAAAGCGGATCAACTTCTCAAAACTGCAACAGGACTGGAAAGGATCGCTTCTCTTATCGGAGAGTCGGAATTGAATGAAAAAGATAAAGTTATTTACAATAGAGCAAAGCTTTTAAAAAGCTATATGACCCAAAGCTTTTTTGTTGTTGAAGCGCAATCAGGCAAACCGGGAGTTTTTGTACCTGTTGCCGATACGGTTGCAGACGTACAAAATATACTGGATGGCAAATACGATGCCCTTGATCCGGGTAAAATAAAAGATATAGGAAGTCTAAAAGGCATACAATGAGTGACAGGCTGCTTTCCGTTACAGTTACAGGACCAAAGAGACAAGAATTTAAAGGTATGGCATATGCTGTAACCTCTATTAATAAAGATGGTAAATTTGACATACTCCCCTATCACACCAATTTCATTACGATAATTAAAGATTATGTCATTGTTCAGCAGGAGAACAAAAAACAAATCACATTCCCTCTCGATTCAGGAATTATAAAAGTATATGAAGATAAAGTGAATATATTAATTGGAGTATAAACAAGTCATTTTGCTAATTGCAAATTTACTTCCTTACCAACCGCTTACTTTTCCCTAAGGCTACTATTACGCATTTATCACAAATAATGTTTAAGATATTCATATGTTAAGGAGACCTGCTAAATTTTAGGAGAAGTTCTAGGTACGGAGGAGATCGATAGTAATGCCCAAGGAGATAGATGGATTGGGGTTACTGATGCACTTAGAAGTGTAACAACTCCAATTAGAAAGAGACGGCCAACAGCTCCAGTAGCACCAAGGGGTGTAAGCCGAAGTGAACCTTTTACGCCTGAACCAACATGGAAAATAATTAAAATGAAACCACGCGGATTACCTGATAGACCAGCGCATGAGGATCCCTGGTTTGGAAAAGCTGTAGAAATTGCACGCGGCATGGGTCCGCAGCCTAGAAGGGTTTAATTTTTGCTTCCAAATCGAACTTCTACTTCGGCTTTGCCATTACCAATAGTCTCTTCCATGTCGTTCCGGGGGGCCAGCAGGTTTGAAGCACCAGCTGCTGTTCTCCTGTTTGGGGTCTTGCGATATGTGACGTGTCTGTCGGATCAACAATTATTATCTTGGAAACTATATATTCATATCTCCTATTTTCAAAAAAGACGATGATCTGATCTCCGGGCGCCAAATTCTTAAGCAGATAAAAGACAGCATTGTAGCGCCCGACATTCCACCAGTTATCTGTTGAGTGCGCAAAAAGATATACATTTCCCGAAAATCCGGGAAACACAGAGCCTTTGGCATGGGCAATTCCTTTCTGAAGTACATCCAAAAATTCTGTTGGATTGGCTGGATCGACATTGGGATACACTTTGGCGCTCGCTCCAATTTTGGGAATTGTAATGCTAAAAGTCGTGTCGGATGGCACCAAAATTTGCTCTTTTGAGCCGGCCAAAATTTCAGCAAAACCCGGACCGCTAGACGAGGGCTCTTCATTTGTCTTTTTCAAAACATCCGAAAAACTTTGCCTCGCAACACCCTCCTGAGCAGAAGCAACTTTAAAATGTATTCCTCTAAATTGAATCATTTGAAACTGCGCCTCGTAATAAAGAGCTGGTCCAAAAGTAGCTGCAACGCCGTAGAGGCTAAAAAGTACCAAAAAATTGCCGAGAGATCTGAGGGCTACGAATTTAATGGCATCATTGCGTTTCATACTTTACAATTAGTATAAAGTATTTTTGGGAAGTATCACAATGCACCAACTTGTATCCCTGAAGGGAATCGAACCCCCATCTTACCCTTAGGACGGGTCTGCTCTATCCATTGAGCTACAGGGACATGTCTGCCGATAGGCCAAGCATACATTGTATTCTAGCATAGAAGAAAGTAAAATAATTAAAATAATGGATTAATCCGCGATTAGATCTTGACTGTACAATCCCCCACACTCCAGCTGTTGCAAATTAATTTAAAATGTTTATAATTCAATCAACTGCACCAAATAATTATGTCACAACCACCAGCATCGGAAACCCGCGGATCACAATCACCCGATAGGGTTTTGTCGCCTGAAGAAATGGATTTGGGTGAGATCGCAGAAAGGACCGGTGGCAGAATTCCTTTAGTACGTGAGGGTAGCCCTCTTTTTAGAGGTATTGTGCTAGAGTTTCCTTCGCATGCTGCTGCTCTTAAAGGTAATTCCGAAGAAGGATTTACTCTACAATTTACGGAACCAGGAAACCGAGAACCTTCTGAGATGGCTGTTCATGGATTAATAATTCCCGGAGGTAGCCTAAATTATGTTGTTTTTGTAAGGCACAATGTGGACACGGATGGCAGAGCGAAAAGTCACACTAGAGCAACAATCACAAAGGGGAAAATGCAAATTGGAGTTGATAAATCAAATATATAAAGTGTATATACCTGATCTTACTTTAACTCTTCCTCAAGATATACGTGGACTTCTTCTGATTTGTTCCATTCAAAAATTTCTTCACTTAAAAACATTATTTTAATTTCCCTTTTGGCAATTTCCACGTCTTCGGATGCATGTACCAGATTGTACTGCTGGCTCATCGCAAAGTCCCCTCTTATAGTCCCCGGCTCTGCATCGCGGGCTTTGGTAATTCCTATCATCTTGCGAACTGTTGCGACGCAACCTGCGCCTTCCCAGACCATAGCAACGATCGGATATGACTTCATATAAGATTTCAGGGCCGGAAAAAAAGGCTTATCCTTGTGATGAGCGTACCATTCTTCAAGTAGGGCATCATCTAGTGAGACCATTTTGATCGAGGCTAGTTTGAGGCCTTTTATTTCAAAACGGTGAATAATTTCGCCAATCAAGCCGCGCTGCACTCCATCAGGTTTTACCAATACTACTGTCTGTTCCATATTATAACTTTAGCAAACTCTCAAGTTTCTGTCTATCTTCAAAATTGCCAATCAAGGCCAAATTTAGTGTATTTTGTAGGAAAAACTCTTTCCCGACTGCTTCGACTTCTTCTTTTGTAACTTTATCAAGATGCTCCAGGATCTGATCGGGATTTTCAATTTCCTTCTCCAAAAGTTCCTGATGCCCATAAAACCCTGCAACGGAATTACTATCTTCAAGACCCAAAACCAAGTGACCTTTTAAGAACTCTTTGGCTTTTTTGAGCTCCTCATCTGAGAGATCCATCTTACCAGATGCTACTTTTTGATATTCCGATACGATTACCTCTACTGCCTCAACAACCCTTTTTGGATCAATACCTGCGTTGGATACCAGAGTTCCTGCATCCGTATATTCATCTGAGCTGGTCCTGATGTAATAAGCAAGGCCTCTTGTTTCCCGGACTTCATGGAAAAGCCTACTCGACATACCGCCTCCCAAAATAGCTGCAAGAACAGAAAGAGGATATTTTTTTGGTGAATTGAGTGAAACAGTACGTACTCCAAGCGCAATATGTATCTGTTCGGTTTTTTTGGGTTTTATAAGCACTTGAGGCTTTGCTTGGTTCTCCGCAATAGGTAAAGGATTTTTTGTTGCAAAATTTTTCATCGGTGAAAAATACTTCTCAACTTTTGCTGTTGCGTCGTCTGATTCAATTCCTCCCGAAATAACCACAGTCATATTATCAGCGCTGTACAACTCACCCATGTATGATAGAAAATCCGCTCTGGAAATTGTATTTATATTCTCTTTCTCCCCTGCTATATCCCATCCCATCGGAGTGTCGCCATATAATAATTCTTCATAAATGTCCCCCAGTTTCCGCATAGGATTATCCTCAATCATATTAATCTCCTCGGTTATTACTCCCCTCTCTTTATCAATCTCTTTTGGATCAAGCTTGGAATGCATTAGCATGTCTGATAGAAGCTCAAGTGAAGTTTCCATACGTGCTTTTGCGGATTTGATGTAATATCCTGTTATTTCTTTACCTGTAAAGGCATTAAACTCTCCGCCCATTCCGTCAATCAGGCTTGAAATCTCCATAGCGCTTGGTCTTTTTTCGGTTCCCTTAAAAGCCATGTGTTCTAGAAAATGAGAGATACCGTTATTCTTTTTTGTTTCGTATCTGCTTCCTGCGGCCACCATCACGATTACAGTCGCTGATTCAAGGGATGGCATAGGAACTGTTATAACACGTAGTCCATTGGGGAGAATTGTCTTTTTAAAATTCATCTAGGCTCTATTCTACCAAATTTGTCTTCTTATTGAAAGACACAAAAGATGTTACTTTTATTGTCCCTGCCTATTCGCAAGCTCTCTGAGGAAGAGGTTGTAGTCAAACTGGTTTACAGCTCCGTCATCATCAAGGTCTGCAAGGAGTTTGTTTGCATCGGTACAACTTGTTGCCGGTAGGAAGTCTGAGTAGCAGCCCATCAGAATATTGTAATCAAGGATGTTTATGGTGTTATCACTATTTATATCTCCATTTACAAGAGTTGTTACAGGTAATTGCTTGGATTGACCTGCAGTTATGCTTTGGATCCCGGGGACAATAGCTCTAAGAAATTGTGTTGATTTTAGCTTAACTGTATATACACCAGTTGTTAATGTATTTCCCATATTGACTGTGCCTGTGAAGTTACCGGGGCCTGATTGGAAGTCAATAGATCCGGCTTTGGATGAAACAAGGTTGCTTGATGAGTCATAGACTTCAACTGAAATATCACGTTGAGTGTGGAGCGGATTGGTGTTTCCTCCACTTCCCGGATTGGCGCTATCTCCGGCATGACCTATACCATGGAGAAGAAGTGTCAGAGTAAATGTTGTGTCACCCGAGTTGACAGGGGTAGTCGGGACAGGAGTTGATGTTGGGGCAGAGGTTGTTGGGGCCGGAGTTGATGTTGGGCCAACTGTTGGAGTGACACCGGCGCCTACCTCGACTTTATTAGGGTCGTATGAATTAGGATTATTTTGGTCTTCATCTGTGTGGCAGATAGGATCCGCTCCATCTATTAATCCATTATTATTATTGTCTCTTGAATCAGCACAAGTGTTGCCTCCGCCTTGCTCACCAGGTGCACTAGGGTCATAAGAGTTGGGATTTTGGGGGTTGTTGTCCGTGTGACATGTTGAATCCTGGTTGTCTTTAAATCCATTATTGTCATTGTCTATATTGTCTGAACAAGTAGAGGTAGGTACGGTCGGAGTAGGAGTTTGTGTAGTAGTGATATTTCCTTCATTCATACCCGGATCGTATGAGTAGGGATTATTAGGATCCCCATCCGCGTGACAAGCAGGATCATCTTCGTCAACCAGATTATTGTGATTGTTGTCAATTGCATCATTGCAAGTCGAGTTAGGAAGGGTACGCGAACTATATGGAGTAGGTGTAGGCGTACTATTTGTAGGAATAGTAGGTGATGCGCATGTATAATCTCCCTGAACCGGTATATCTCCTGATGTTCCCCAATTCACCGCTGGTCCGTCTTTAATAAGCCATTGTCCGGTTGATGGTCTGAAAACTGCGAATTCAGTGCGGCCGTCACCGTTGTAATCTCCCTGAACCGGTATATCTCCTGATGTTCCCCAATTCACCGCTGGTCCGTCTTTAATAAGCCATTGTCCGGTTGATGGTCTGAAAACTGCGAATTCAGTGCGGCATTGATTTGGAACTTGTGTCGGACCTGATGATACGGTTGGATTAGTTGCAAGTGAGGTATCTGGACATGAGGTTCCGGGATGAATAATATTTCCTGTACCCTTTATCGGACCGTTTATACCTCCATGAATTATATTATTGTTTCCGGTAATTCCTCCACCGAGACCGCCACAAATATCATTACCATCACCCATAATGCTGCCGTTCATGCCTCCATGAATTATGTTATTATCGCCAGTTATGTTACCACCTAATCCTCCCCTGATAACATTACTACTCCCAAAAATACTATGATTAAAACCGCTCTGAACAGTACAGTTATCTGAATGGAGATCTTCAGTGGTCGCATTAACGGTCGCACAATTACCTGTACCCCCTATCCCAGCAGCATGGCTTCTGTTTTCCTGACTTTGCTGGGCGCCTCTTACAGTTACAAATGTGCCAATAGCAAGTACGGCAACTGCCAGTATGGAGAATTGTGTGCGGCGTGTTAAATTTTTAAGACCGGATAAATTCATAAATATAGCGCTTAATTATAGTAGAGCAGATATCTTAATGCTTTGTCAACTACTATATTGTGGCTACATTTTTGCTGGTGATTCAATTCCTAGAAGCTTTAAACCGTCTTTTATAACTTCTCCTGTTTTTTGAGTTAAACTCAGCCGCAAACTGCGTACTCCCTTCTCTGATTTGATAATCGGGCACTTCTGATAAAAAAGATTAAACGCTTGTGCCAGTTCAAATAAATAATTGGCTAAGATGTTGGGAGCAAACCTGATTGCCGCTTCCTGAACCACCTCGTCAAATCGATTAAGTAACCTTAAAAGCTCTCTTTCTTCAGGCTTTAACTTTAAATTTTCTAAACTTTGAACTTTTAACTTTGAACTTTGAACTTTTGCGAGCACGCTCTGTGTTCTCGCATAAGCATACTGCACATACGGTCCCGAATTACCCTGCATATTTAAAACTTCATCCCAGTCAAACATAATATCCTGCTTGGGATCACGCTTAAGGTCATTCCATTTGATTGCACCTATGGCTACCTGAGTTGTAATTTTTCCTGAACTTTCCCCTAAAGAACATGCCCGTTTTTTTGCCTCCTCGATCACATCTTCAAGCCATATAGTGTTTCCCTTCCTGGTTGACATTTTTCCATCTTTAAACCGTATCAAACCATGCTTTACGTGCACTCTCTGTTCTTTTTTGTACCATCCCAGCATTTGCTCAAGCATATATAATTGCTGAAAATATAGTGACTGCTCAACACCAACCTCATTGATGACAGTTACATCTTTTCCGTAATTTTCAAGTCTAAATTTGTCTGTAGCAAGATCCCGGGTTGCATAAAGCGTTGCTCCGTCTTTTTTCAAGATCATTAGAGGCGGGAGTTTGGTTTTTTTATCAAATTCGACAATTTGCGCTCCTTCTTTACCTGTCTTGAGTAGGCCTTTCCTCTTGAGCTCTTCAAGGGTAGCATCCATTTTATCTTCAAAGAAAGATTCTCCATAGCCACGGCCGTTATTTTCAAATTCCCCACCCTTTTTTGATGGAACACCCAATTCTTTGTATATTGCATCAAATTCTTTCCATGACCAGTCAATACATTTTTGCCATAGATCTCGTGCAACTGGATCTCCATTTTCCAACTTTTTAAACCACTCCCGTGCCTTATCTTCAAGTTCCGGATTTTTTTCTGCTTCCTCATGAAACTTGACATATAAACCGACTAATATTTTTACGGGGTGCTCAGACTTTTCAATCTCAGCCTCATCTCCCCACTCTTTAACTGCATAGATTTGCTTACCGAATTGCGTCCCCCAATCCCCAACATGACTATCCCTAAATACTTGGGAACCTGTTGCCTCAAGAAGATTTGCAATTGCGTCCCCGATAACTGTTGATCTCAAATGACCTATTGTGAAGGGTTTAGCTATATTTGGCGAAGAATATTCAACTACGATTTTCTTTCCGCTATCTTTTTTTGTAATTTCTGAGCTGCTTTGCAATTTATGTATAAGAAATTCACTCGACAGTGAAAAATTGATAAATCCAGGTTTCACAACTTCTATCTTTTCAAAAATTTTGCCCTTTGCACTTTGCGCTTTGAACTCAGCAGCGATCTGCTGCGCCAGCTCCATCGGATTATTCCCAAGTTTCTTTGCACCGATCAATGCAACATTTGAAGAATAATCCCCATGCTTGGGGTCTGAAGGATAATCAACTTTCACATCTACATCTTCAATTTCCCAATCCTTAATTACTTTTGAAATTTCCGAAATGATTTGCTGCTTTATAGTCATAATTAAAAACTCCTTATCTCTCCCTTTTCAAATCTCTTCCAATCATAATCCCCAAAGCGTTCTGAGCAAATTATAGTCATTCCTTCGCCTACATAATAGTACAGTGAATAATATTCCTCGTGCGCCGCATATTGATTGAGAACATAAATATTCTGATCAATTATCAAACCGATATTCATTCCTTCAATTTTTTCAGAGTTTCTGAGGATCAATTTATCAACTGTTCTCATTGCCTGCCGAGGATCCATTCTT
>JBBSGK010000018.1:0-19123 GCA_038254115.1 Candidatus Levyibacteriota bacterium
GATGTTCTTTTCAACACTTCAGGTTGTTTCGCGTACATTTGTGCAGAATGATATAAAGATCGGCAAATTAAATAAAAAAGAAGCTATAAAAGTGCACGGAATTATTGAGGGGCTTAGGACATTTAAGCAAAACAACATCAATACTTCAAACTACGGAATTGACGAGCTAATCTCAAAAATAGGGAATTCCACAGTGAACAGCAGACAACTTAAAACTTATCAATTGGCAGTTTTTTTATTGAGGTGTAAGGGAAGGGAAACATAAAACTTTGATCCTTTTCCTTCAATACTTTCCACCCAAATTTTTCCTTTGTGTTGAATTATGATTTCATAAGTTATATATAGTCCGAGTCCCAGACCTTCAATATTATTATCCTTCTTGCCTTTGGCTCTGAAAAATCTTTCAAAAATTTTACCTTCTTCAATTTTTGGAATTCCCATTCCGAAATCTTCAACTGAGATAACTAAATTATTATCTTTACGTAAGGATAAAATATTTATTTTATTAACCCCTGGCGAATATTTAATTGCGTTTGATATGAGATTAACTATAACCTGGGTAATGCGGGCCTTATCAGCGTATATGGTTGCTTTGAATTGATTATTGTATTTTATCCTGTGTAATTTGGTAGTGAATTGAAAATCAGATACTACTTCCTTTATTAATTCATCCACATTGAAAATTTTCTTGTTCAATATCAGTTTGCCGTTCTGAATTTTATAAACATTTTCAAAAGATGCCATAAGCTCGATAAGTCTTTCCATTTGATCTGTCATTTTTGACAAATAAAGCTTGCCTTTTTCATCTTTATTCTGGTTGAGGTATTTAGCCAAAATTTGTGAATAGAGTTTGACGCTTGTTAAGGGAGTTTTGAGTTCATGTGAAACAATTCCGATAAAATCATCTTTTTGTTTCTCAACTTGTTTGCGGTTGGTGATATCTTCAAATGCAAGAAGCATTGCCTCAGTATTGTTCACCTGACGGTAAGTCCTCCGCGCGTTAAGAAGAAAAGTACGGAGACCAATATTGGGAAAATCAATTTCTACTTCATAATTATCAAAAACAGTGTTTTTCGGAAGTATTTTTTCGAGTAATACTTTTAGTCTGGGGATATTCCATGCCCCATCGTTTAGCTTATAAATCAATTTATTTTCAGTAGCACGTGGTGTTAGTTTGAAAGTGTCATAAAAAGATCTGTTTGCGGTAAGTATTTCTAGTTTTTTATTCAAAACAATAAGCGGCAGCCGCACCGTATCAACGATTGCTTCCGAATAATCCAGCGCATATCTCAGAAGGTCGAGCGAATGAATAATCTCATTCATATCAAGTCCGGGAATTACGCTTGAGTGATCAGATGGTATAATTCTTTTTTGAACTGCTTCTTTTACAGAGGCGTGAGGCATTTCATGTTGATTGCTGCTTGGCAGAATTTTAGGAGAAGTTCCTTTTGTTTTTTTCATTGCTCTACATTGCTGTGACTATAACACATCCACGAGCTCAATGCAAAGAACTGAAGCTATAGTATGGTCAAATAAAATATTATTGGGTGCCTTCGGTCCAGGAAGAGAGGTATTTTTTCTGCTCCGATGTTAGCTTGTCAATTTCAATTCCCATAGATTTAAGTTTAAGCGCCGCTACATGTACATCTACTTCGTGGGGCAAGACATAAACTTTGTTTTGCAGTTTTCCTTTGTTTGCTACAATCCATTCTGCAGCGAGCGCTTGATTGGCAAAGCTCATATCCATGACTTCTGCCGGGTGTCCCTCTGCCGCTGCAAGATTTACAAGTCTTCCCTCACCTGCTACATAAATCTTCTTACCGCTTTTTAGGACATATTCATCGAGCTGATGACGTATGCGTCTTTTGGATTTTTTGGCTCCTTCAAGTCCCTTCATATCTATCTCTATATCAAAATGTCCTGAGTTGGCAACGATCGCGCCGCTTTTCATCGTCAGCATATGCTCAAGTGATATAACATGTTTGTCCCCGGTCGCCGAGATAAAGATGTCACCGAGTTTTACCGCTTCCTTCATCGGCATTACACGGAACGCGTCCATGGATGCTTCAAGCGCCCGGACGGGATCGACCTCCGTAACAATCACATTTGCACCCATACCGTGCGCCCTGCTCGCAATTCCCCGTGAACACCATCCGTAACCTGCAACAACTATTGTTTTCCCGGCAAGAAGAGCATTGGTTGCCCGTATGATCCCATCAATTGTTGACTGTCCTGTGCCGTAGCGGTTATCAAATAAATGCTTGGTGTCTGAATCATTCACAGCAACTACTGGAAGTTTGAGTGCTTTATCCTTTTCCATTGCCTTGAGCCTTATGACACCTGTTGTCGTTTCCTCACTGGAGCCGTAAATTTCAGAAAGCTGATTTTTCCGCTCAGTATGCAGCATGGAAACAATATCGGCGCCGTCATCCATAGATATCTGAGGATGATAATCAAGGACAGTATTGAGGTGCTTGTAATATGTTTTGTTATCTTCTCCTTTTATTGCAAAGACTGGGATATCATAGTCTTTGGCGATTGATGCAGCAACGCTGTCTTGCGTTGAAAGTGGATTGGATGCGCATGCGACAACTGTTGCACCACCTGCTTTTAGCGCAATAAGTAGATTTGCTGTTTCGGACGTGATGTGAAGACAAGCGGCAAGTGTCAGGCCTTTTAGGGGTAATTCGCGCGCAAATCTTTCTTTGATTGATCTGAGGACAGGCATTTGCTGCTCAGACCATTCAATTTTAAGTTTTCCTTTACCTGCGAGCGCAAGATCAGCAACATCGTATTTTTGTGTCATTTGTTGTTACAACTTTAACAAAGAATCGTAGGTTTGTCTATAGAGGTTTTCAAATTCAGAAATGGTGTAAACCTGCTCCTGTGTTCCAAAATGTTCAATGGCAAAAGACGCTGCAACGGCTCCTATTTGGCCGCATGTCTGTAAGTCAAGATTTCTAGCAAGTCCCGAAAGAAATCCTCCGCGCCACGCATCTCCTGCTCCTGTGGTCGTGGCGACTTGATTAACTTTGACTGGTGCGATCTCATATGTTTTATTTTCCGATTTAATAATTGCTCCTTTTGAGCCAAGTGTGGCGATAACTGTTTTACTTTTTGTTAAATTAGTAAAGCCCTTAACTCTACTTGCAATTAGCTCCAGCTCATACTCATTTCCAATTGTAATATCCGCGTTTGTTATACCGAGTGTCAAATCGGTATCAGTTATTTGTGTCAGAATAAATCCAGGGTCAAACATAAAAGGAATTTTAAGCTCAGTACATTGTTTTATAAAGGACATTGAGCCGGCAACTCCTTGTGGACCGATATAAACAAAATCACCCGGTTTGGCTACAGTGTCCAGTTTTAATGAAGGAATCTTTTCAGAAGCGCCGTTATAAAAACCCCAAATTTGATTGTTGGACGAATCTGTCATCGCAAAAGCTGTAGCTGTATGTTCGTCTTTATCAATAGATATGTTACTGGTATCAATTCTTATTTTTTCAAATTCTTTTTTATATTCTTCGAAATCTTTTCCGGCATAAGAAAAAAGTATTTGCGGAGTTTGCAATAACCCAATTGTATAGGAAACATTTCCAGCGGTTCCACCTCTATGCTTGGCAAATTTATTAGCGATAAAAGAAAGATTGATGTTGTTGGTGTGTTCCGGTAGGATGTGTTCTCCAAATTTTCCGGGAAATTCCATTATATAATCGTAAGCGATGGAGCCGGTAATTATCAGCATGTGTTTTTATTGTACAGGATTAGTTGATGATTTTCTCCCAGGGAAATTCGGAGCGGCCAAAATGTCCATAGGCTGCGGTTTTGCTGTAAATGGGACGGGCAAGATCGAGAGTTTCGATAATTGAGCGAACTGAGGTATCAATTAATTTGTCTTTGAATTCGTAAAGCGCTTTTTCAGTTACTGTTTCTGTGCCGAATGTTTCAATTGTCTGCATTAATGGAAGTGGTTGGCCAATGACATAAGCAAGACCCACTTCGCATTTTTTTGCAAGTCCTTGAGCAACGATATTTTTGGCTATAAAGCGGGCCGCGTACGCGCCTGATCTGTCAACTTTGTGCGGTTCTTTCCCACTGAAAGCTCCTCCCCCCACGCGGGCATAACCCCCGTATGTGTCTACGACAATTTTGCGTCCCGTGAGTCCTGCATCTGATTCGGGTCCCGGAATATGCCACAGACCTGTACCGTTAACTGTTATATCTTTGTCTTTCGGGAGATCAAATTTATATTTTTTTAATACCGGTTCAAAAATATGTTTTAAAACATCTGAGCGTACTTTTTCAGCCGAGGTTTTCTCATCGTGCGCGACTGCTGCGACTAACTTGAGAATTTCAACAGGCAACCCGTCTTCATAACGGATCGTTACTTGAGCTTTCCCATCAGGCCTAAGCCATTTTAAAATCTTTTTTTCCCTTGCTTCATCAATCCGTCTGACAATAGCATGGGCCAAAGTAATAGGCAGCGGCATAAATTCCGGCGTATCGGTGCAGGCAAATCCGAACATCATGCCCTGGTCTCCCGCTCCATCCTGATCAACGCCCATCGCGATTTCAGGGGACTGCTCGTGCACGTCGTTATTGAAAGATGAATCCTGACTAAAACCCCATGCAGGCACAGTATAGCCAAGTCTCTCGACAGTGTCCCGTGCAACTTTTTCATAATCTATTACTGCTTTTGATTTAATTTCTCCGAATAGACAAATTTGATTTGCGCCTGCCACGGTTTCAATACCGGCGTGGGAATTGGGGTCTTGGGCAAGAGCTGCATCCAAAATAGCATCACTTATTTGGTCGCAGATTTTGTCAGGATGCCCTGCGCAAACTGATTCAGAAGTAAATACAAAATTTTTCATAAAAAAACCTCCCAAATTGAGAGGCGTTTATTTTGCTTAAAGCCGCATCTCCTCTCGGATTGGCACCGTGATACTCGGTTGCCGCCCCACTTCGCTAAAGCTTCGCGGGGTCTCTTGATACATTTATATTACAACATAATGACTACCATATTGCAATATGGTAATTGAATTGACTTACGTGATACATTTTGTTATATTTCGTTCTGTGATTTAAAGTTATGAGAGAGCTAATCAGTCCACATTATCAACAAGTCGAAGTTGATGTACCAGGTTCCGCAGCCAATCTAGGCTTGTGGTTCGATGGCGCAGGAGTAGCGCTTCGTAAGCCTGTTCTAAAAGCAGTCCTGCGACCCACGGAAGGTACTGGAATTGAGTATGAGACAATTAGCTCTTCAACTACCCCATCAGGAAGAGTTCGTGGATACGCCGGAGCAGAAGCGCTGGCACAGTATATGCATGAGCTGGGAGTTCAGCAAGGCCTTGAATTGTCTTATGAAGAAGTAAGCGCAGGGGGCTTTCCTACTGGCGGGACCGGTCTTTCAGGCGCAGAATCTGTAGGCGCTGTTCTCGCTGCCGCAATTTTATTTGATCAATCTCCATCTGTTAAAGCAGTCATCAGAGCAAGTGCTAAAGGCGAGCCTGGTGGACACAAAGATAATGTAGCACCATCGACGCTTGGGGGAGTAGTTTTTATTGCTGCAGATTTACTTAGCGGAGAAACTCTCTTTAGAAGAGTAAATCCTTCCAAAGAATTTGGACTAGCAATGGGATTCTCATCGCATCAAAAGGTGGGAGGAACAGAAGCTACAAGAAGCGTGCTGCAAGATTTAGTTGATCCAAGTATTTTGACCAAGCAGGTGAGCTTGGCAAGTATAGGAACATTGGCCTTGGCGCGTGGAAACATAAATGACTTTCTTAGAGTCGTATCTCAGGACAGATTTCACGAATCAAGGAGAGCTGATGCAGGGCTGTATGGAAATTTTGGTGCAAATGAATTTTCAGGATTAAAGCGAGAACTCTATGTCAGGCATAAAGTGGGCCTTGCTGTTTCCGGTGCAGGACCAAACATGCAGTTTTGGTATAGCACAAGAGAATATCCTAAAGGAATTAATGACAAGGCAACAGATACGATCCTGACATGGTTTGATCAACATGGTATTAATATGAAGGTCGAAAATGTTGGAATTGCCAATAATGGAGCTTATAGATTAGCTAAAAGTAAATACCCAAGGTCTCCTTTAGCACTTGGCAAATAAAGGTACAACAATTGCTTTTGATATCAATCTCTGTTAAATTCAAATTGCAAATACAGCAATCAAATGAAAAAGTTTGATCCAAAGTTATTCACGATTTTAGAAAATATAGTGGGGAAAAAGAATGTTTCTTCATCGAAAGATGTTCTTGATAAATATTCCAGAGATTGGTCGTTTCATGCTCCGTCTCTTGCGGATGTTGTTGTCTGGCCGCAGACAACTGCAGAAGTAAGTAAGTTACTAAAAATCGCCAACGAGAATAAGATAAACATCGTTCCTTGGGGGGGCGGATCAAGTCTTGAAGGAAATCCTATACCTACTCATGGTGGGATAGTTTTGGATATATCAAGAATGAATAAAGTGTTGGACGTTTTGGAGAGTGATTTGCAAGTTCGGGTACAACCCGGAATTATTGGAGACGATCTGAATGAGCAACTTTCTAAATACGGTTTGTTTTTTCCTGCAGCATCGGGTAGCAGCTATATAGCAACAATAGGCGGAATGATTGCCAACAATGCAGGCGGGATGTACGCAGTGAAATACGGAGTTGTAGGGGATTGGGTTTTGGAGATGGAGATTGTTTTGGCAGACGGTCGGATTATCAGGACCGGAAGCAGATCGTTTAAGTCTGTTTCAGGTTATGATTTAAAAAGTATTTTTATCGGATCTGAAGGAACGCTTGGGGTCATTACCGAAGCAGTTTTGAAACTTACACCATTGCCCCAAAATAAAGCTGCCGTAATGGCATCTTTTAACAATATTTTTGATGCTGTGAAAGTGACGCTGGATATTTTGAAATCAGACTGCAATCCGGCCGCCCTGGAATTCATGGATTCAGTCTATATGCATTATGTTAATAAGGCAAAAGACGCAGAATTTAGTGAAAAACCAACGCTGATTATTGAATTTCATGACAGCTCCGATATAATTAATCTCAAGTTAGTCAAGTTAAAAAAAATATTAAAAATAAATAAAAATATTGCATATCTTGAATACAAAACTCCGCAAGAACTTCATCTACTTTGGGGATATAGAAAAGCAGTACGTCCAATGTTAAGCAAGATCTTGCCAAATATGGGAGTTCTATCAGCAGAAGTCGGAGTCCCAATATCGCAAGTTGAGAAGTTTTTGAAAAAAGCTGAGGCTTTGTCAAAAAAGTTTGGGTTGCAAACTATAATGTTTGGGCATATTGGGGACGGAAATTTTCATGGTTGGGCGACATATCAGCTTAAGAGTGATGAATCTTGGGGAAAAGTAACAAAGCTAAATGAAGAGTTTATTAAATATGCAATTAGCGTGGATGGCACCACAACAGGCGAACATGGGATAGGAATTGGAAAGAGGAAATTTTTACCTATTGAACATCCGACAAGTTTGCCTATAATGAAAGATATCAAAAAACTGCTTGATCCAAAAGGAATTCTAAATCCCGGTAAAATTTTTCTTGATAACTAATATGGCTCAAAAAAAATTATCATATCCAAAAAGTAAAATGAAAGTTTTGTTTTTGGAAAATATTAATAAGAACGCAGTTAAGGCTTTCGTTGACGAAGGATACCCCGTTGTAGCTCTTAAGCAAGCGTTAAGCGAGCAAGAATTGAGTGAGAAGATTAAGGACATTTCTATTCTAGGTATCCGTTCAAAAACAGAAGTAACAGAAAAAATTTTAAAAAACGCTCAAAAGCTTCATGCGATTGGAGCATTTTGCATAGGAACTAATCAAATTAATCTCCCATTAGCTTCTCAAAAAGGAATAGCTGTTTTTAATGCTCCCTATTCGAACACAAGATCTGTTGTTGAAATGGTAATGGGTGAGATTATTTTTCTTTACAGGCAGCTTTTTGATAAAAGTGCTAAAGCACATAAAGGCGTATGGGATAAGTCTGCAAACGGCACGCATGAGGTGCGGGGAAAGACTCTTGGTGTTGTTGGGTATGGAAATATCGGTACGCAGCTTTCTGTACTTGCGGAAACAATTGGGATGAAGGTGCTTTTTTACGATATTGCCGATAAGCTTTCATTGGGCAATGCTAGGAAATGCAATTCCTTAGAGGAGCTTCTCAAAGCGTCAGATGTAGTAAGTATTCACGTAGATGGTTCAAAGAGAAATACAAATCTCATAGGTAAAGACCAATTTAAGATTATGAAAAAAAATGTGATCTTTATAAATAGTAGTCGTGGACACGTTGTTGATATAGAATCTCTTGCAAATTTTTTGAAATCAGGCAAAATTCGGGGTGCAGCTATAGATGTATTCCCAAAGGAACCCAAAAGCAATGAAGAGAAGTTTGTATCTGTGTTGCAGGGATTGCCCAATGTAATTTTAACTCCACACATAGGCGGATCGACTGAGGAGGCTCAAAAAAATATAGGCGGGTTTGTCAGCAGTAAACTAATTGAGTTTATTAATACAGGAAGTACTGCGCTCAGTGTCAATTTCCCAAATCTCCAACCACCTGATTATCCCAATGCTCATAGATTAATTCATATCCACAAAAATGTTCCGGGAATGCTTGCTCAAATCAATACTGTGTTAGCACGCGAGAACACGAACGTAGAAGAACAATACCTGAAAACAAACGAACAAATAGGTTATGTGATTTCCGATATTAATGCAAAATATAAAGACACTCTTGTTAAAGAATTAAGAAATATCCCCGGTACAATAAAGTTAAGAGTGCTTTATTGAACTTGAATTCAGTCTCCGTTTCAACTAGAATTAAACTCATGTTCAAGCCTGTAGATCCAAAAGTAGAATTCCCCAAATTGGGAGAAGAAATACTTAAGTTTTGGAAAGAAAATAAAACGTTTGAAAAATCAGTTGCCCAGCGTCCTGCGAATAAACGCTGGAATTTTTTAGACGGCCCGCCATTCGTGACCGGTATGCCTCATTACGGATCACTTCTTTCAAGCCTCCCAAAAGATCTGTTTGGAAGATACTGGACAATGAAAGGTTATCGCGTTGAGCGGGTTTGGGGCTGGGATGGACATGGACTGCCAATTGAAAACAAAGTTGAAAACGAATTGGAGATTAAAAGAAAGAGAGATATTGAAGAAGTTGTCGGGGTGAAGAAATTTATTGATAAATGTAAGGAATATGTTGAAGATGTATCCGCAGAGTGGGAATGGTATATTGATAGAATCGGACGTTGGGCCGACTTTAAAAACGCTTATAAAACTTGGGATAAAGACTATATGGAGTCAGTCATGTGGGTTTTCAAACAACTGTATGAGAAGGGCTACATTTACAAAGGTTTTAAAGTATCTTTATATTGCCCGCATTGCTCAACCCCCGTTTCAAATTTTGAGGTTGCGATGGATGCTGATAATTATAAGGAAGTTGTTGATCACGGCACTACTTACAAGTATAAAATTGGTAAAAATAAATTTATTCTTGCGTGGTCTACGACGCCATGGAATAAAATTGTGACGCCGGCTCTTGCTGTGAATCCAAAGTTTGTTTATTTGGAAGTAAAACAGGGAGAAGAAACATACATTTTGGCAAAATCAGCTATTAAGGTTTTGGGAGAAACTCCTTATAAAATTCTATCGGAACTTAAAGGTAAACAATTAATCGGAACAAAATTTGAACCTCATTATGACTATTACCGGGTTGAACCAGGCGAAAAAGCATTTGAAATAATCGGCGGGGATTTTGTAACAGCAGATGAAGGGACAGGTGTCGTGACAATTGCCGCATATGGTGAGGAGGATTTGAAAGTAATGCAGGAGCAAAACATTCATATCGAAATGCATCTTGATGAAGAAGGCACAGTAAAGGAGAACGTGCCGATGTTTGGGGGACTGTATTATCTTAAGGCAAACAAGTTGGTTGATGAGGATTTAGAAAAGCGCGGGTTGATCTATAAAAACGAGGAACTTGTTCATAGAGTTCCTCTCTGTTGGAGATGTCACACCAGACTTTATTATGCGCCGATTGACGCATGGTATGTTGGCGTCCAAAGTTTGAAACCTCTTATGAAAAAAACTAATGAGGATGTTAATTGGTTTCCTAAGCATTTTAAGACCGGCCGTTTCCTAAAGAGTCTGGAAAATGCACCTGATTGGAATATTTCAAGAAACCGTTATTGGGGAAGTCCTGTTCCTGTATGGGAGTGCGTTTGTGGGGAAAGATTTGTCCCGGGCTCAATAAAAGAATTGGAGCAAGCATCAGGTAAAAACATTAAAGATCTCCATAAACCCGATATTGATGAAGTAACAGTTAAATGCAAAAAATGCGGCAAAATAGCCAAGCGTGTTCCTGAAGTTTTGGACAGCTGGATTGAGGCTGGGTCTGCATCATTTGCCGAGCGGCATTTTCCATTTGATAAATCACAGAAATTGGAAGATTTTTATCCACCGGATTTTATCGCAGAATATACCGGACAAATACGTGCATGGTTTTACGTTCTTCATGTGATAGGCGCTGCTCTTTATAAAGCGCCTGCTTTTAAAAATGTTGGAGTGACAGGAGTAATTCTGGGAACTGATGGCCGGAAAATGAGTAAAAATTTTAAGAACTATCCGGACCCCCGCGAGATGCTTGAAAAATATGGCGGAGACGCATTAAGACTTTATCTTCTAGGTAGTCCGGTAATGAGGGGAGAGGATATTTTAATATCTGAGGAGCAATACCGTAATCAGGTTCGGGGGACAATGCTTATTTTGTGGAACACTTATAATTTTTTTGTAACTTATTCAAATTTGGATAAGTGGAGCCCAAAGGGGAGTAAGATGAAAGACTTAAGCAGTAAGAATGTTTTAGATATCTGGATATTAACTCTTTTGAATGACTTAATCAGCAATGTTACCAAGAGTTTGGATTCATATGACACAGTTGCAGCAATTGATGCAATAAAAGATTTTGTCACTGATTTTTCAACGTGGTATATCAGAAGAAGCAGGGATAGGGTAGGGCCGAGCGCTGAAAATAATGATGACAAAAATGCTTTTTATGAAACCAGCTTTGAAGTTTTGGTAACTCTTTCCAAACTTCTCGCTCCAATTGCCCCCTTCATCTCAGAAGCTGTTTACCAAAATTTAACTGAAAAAGAATCAGTGCATTTGGCAGATTGGCCAACCGAAAGTTCAAAGTTCAAAGTTCAAAGTTCAAAGTTAGTTGATGAGATGAAGCATGTCCGGAAAATTGTTGAACTTGGACTTGCGGCCAGAAAAGAAGCTCAGATAAAAGTTAAGCAGCCTTTGGCGAAGATTACAGTTTATCCCGGAACAAAAGAAGCAAAGATTGGGCAGGAGTTGGATTATTTAATTCTGGATGAATTGAACATTAAAAAAATCGAATACGCAAAGGGTAAGACAGTAAGCGAAACATCAATAGATCTTGATTCACATCTTACCGAAGACTTGATTTCTGAGAGGAAGGCCCGGGAGATTGTGAGGATGATTCAGGAGGAACGGAAGAAGATTAGTACAGCAATGGATGAAAGAATTGATCTGGTTTTGGAAGATTGGCCCATTGCTTATGAAGGTTATATTAAAAAAAACGCCCTAGTCAATTCTCTTTCAAAAGGAGAGTTTGAAGTTAAAAGAATAAACTAGGTTAGTCATTGCGGCTCAGCTGTAACAAAAGTTGCTACTATGAAATCAAAATCGCATGTTGATCTCCGGCTTATTATCCCAGCAATTATTCTTGTTTGTGTTTCGCTTAATACCTTATTTTCCATAAACATAGTATATTTCAAAAGCCAACTTATTTCTTTGATTGTTGGATTAATTGCTTACTTTTTTTTCTCAAAAATGAATATGGAATTTTTGAGACAACTAAAATTGCCAATATATATCATCTCACTGATATTGCTTGTCATAATTTTGGGTATCGGACTCGAGACACGCGGAGCTGTCCGCTGGATAGATATATTTGGTGTGAGGTTGCAATTTTCTGAGATTCTAAAACCTTTTCTTGCATTGGCGTTGGCCTCAACTATAACTGATGGAAATAATAATATTAAATCATTTTTTATAATAATTGCACTGATTATTCCAGTATTATTGCTAATTGTCATGCAGCCTGATCTTGGAAATGCTTTATTGTATGCTGGTGTCGCGCTTTTTACTCTAATTGTTGCCGGATTTCCTATTTTGTGGTTTTTAATTCTTTTTATTCCATTTCTGTTAGTCTCTCCCTTGCTTTGGCTGCTGCTTCATGATTATCAGAGACAGAGAATTTTCACGTTTCTTCATGCAAGTAAAGATCCCCTCGGATCCTCCTACAATGGAATTCAGGCAGTCATCGCAGTAGGATCAGGAACTTTTTTGGGTAAGGGGGTATCTGAGGGTACTCAGTCAGTTTTACGCTTTCTGCCTGAGAGACATACTGATTTTATCTTCGCAACAATTGCTGAGGGAGTTGGTTTTGTAGGATCAAGCTTTGTAATCCTAGCATTTTTATTTCTTGCATACCGCATATATACACTTTTCAGAGAATGCGATGACTCATTTAGCAAAAATTTCCTGGCAGCGAGTTTTGGATTTTTTGTTATACAGGGATTTGTAAACATAGCAATGAACATGGGGTTATTGCCAATCGTCGGCATTACCCTCCCCTTTGTTTCTTTTGGAGGAAGCTCTCTACTTTCTAATTTTATTTTTCTTGGAATGATATCAAGTCTTAGTGTGCCGAAAAATAAACCCGTGCTGGAAATAAGGTAAGTTATTTGCTATAATTGACAAACATTATGAAGTACGCAGTGTTACAAACAGGTGGTAAGCAATACAAAGTTTCAGAGGGATCTGAAATTGAAGTCGATAAATTAGAGGGAATAGTAGAGAATGATCTGAAATTTGAGAAAGTGTTATTATACGCAGATGACGGAGTTTTTCAAATTGGTCAACCTCACATTTCCGGAGCAGTAATAACTGCGAAGATTCTTGAGCAAAAAAAAGGTAAGAAGATCCGGGTTGCCAAATTTAAAGCAAAAGCGCGTTATAGAAAAGTCCAAGGACACAGACAAATGCTTACTAAGTTGCAAATTACCAAGATTGCAGTTGGAAAAGGTAAAGAAGCAAAAGTGGAAGAAAAAGTTAAAGGTGAAAATCCAGAGGTCAAACCAACAGCAAAAAAGGTAAAAGTTTAGTTCAGGGTTGACATCTGGGAAAAGTTTTCGTATCATTGATTTGAAATTTTTCCACAAAATTATTAATTAAATATGGCACATACAAAAGCACAGGGATCAGTTAAAGGCAATCGCGACTCTCGCGCAAAAAGGCGCGGAGTTAAGTTATATTCGGGTGAAAAAACTAAAGCAGGCAGCATAATTGTCCGTCAAAAAGGAAGCAAATTTTTTCCCGGAGACGGAGTTCTCATGGGACGCGATTTCACATTGTTCGCAACGATGGAAGGTACTGTTAATTTCAAAACATTAAAAGGTAAAAAATATATTGAGGTAATACATGGATAATCAGAATGTGAATGATATTCACTCCCTTGAAACTAATCAGTTGCAGTCAAATCCACTACAGCCCCGCGGAGTTATTAGTCCTGATTCCCTCACGGATCTTGTCGAATCTATAAGAGAGCAAGGCATCCTTGAACCTATTGTTGTGGCTAAGACGCCTGCAGGATTTCAGATAATTGCGGGCGAGAGGAGATGGAGAGCAGCCAAAGTTTTGAAACTTGAGAGGGTTCCCGTTGTTGTAAAAGAGACAACTCCACAAGGAATGCTTGAAATGTCAATTGTTGAGAATGTACAAAGAGAGGATCTTAACCCGATAGAAAAGGCTCTGGCATATAAGCGTCTTATTGATGAGTTTGGTCTTGGAACCACAGAAGTTGCCAAAAGAGTCGGTAAGAGTGTTCCTGCTGTTTCCAACACGATACGCCTGCTTTCCCTACCTGATGCCATAAAAGATGCTTTAGTAGCAGGAGTGATAACTGAGGGCCATGTGAGGCCTCTTTTGTCACTAGGGGATCCGAGGTTGATGCTTGACGTCTTTAAGACGATTCTCCGAGAGAATTATACAGTCCGCCAAACAGAAGAGTTGGCAAGACAAGTAAAGGGAGGTATTCAGAAGAAAGAAGCATCCGGTCCAAAAGACCAAATTTGGGTTCCAGAGCAGGACCAAATGGCCAAAGAAATCGCTGACAAAAATATGGTAGAGAAAGTTGCAATTTTTCAATCAAGCAAACTTGCGCGGGTAACAATAGTTATTAAGGGTAATCCTGAAGTCACTTCACAAAAACTTAAAACTATCCACGAAGCGCTTACTCATTAATTATTTTGAATTAAACGGGTTTTTTACGATCCTCATAGCGTTAATAGGCCAATACACGAATAAAGAACTACCGATAATTTTATCTTTTGGTAAAAGTCCCCATTCTCTTGAGTCAGAGCTGAAAGGACGGTTATCTCCCATAACTATATAGTCACCCGCAGGTACCGTAACGGGAATATCTTCCTTAAGAAAATTACCGCCATATGTTTTTACATCAGGTTTCAAATAAAAGCTTTCATCAAGCTTGATATTGTTTACGTATACAGATCCCTCTTTTAGAGATACAGTATCACCCGGAAGGCCAATAATCCGTTTTATAAAATCTTTTTCCGGATCGGGAGGAGCATGAAAAACAATTACATCTCCTTTTTTTGGATCCTGAAACCGTAAGCCTATTAAATTTGTTAAGATGTACTCCTTATTTTTAAATGTTGGGAACATAGACTCACCACTTACTTGAAATGGTCTGAATAGGAATATATATATGACGAGAAAAATAGATGCAGCAAGAAGTATTGTTTGCATCGTGTCTAAAGCAAAATTATAAACTTTTTTGAAAATCTCCATAGGACTAATTATCACAGTTTCACTCTGTATTTGTCAACGAGGTAGGGCTGTTCTTTAACAAAATTATTTACTAATCGAATTTTTGAGAGGGGTGATTTATTTTGGAGCGGTTAATTGATAATTTCCGTCGGAAATCTCCCACCTTGAACTCTATTGAATCTTGGAATGATTTTGGTACTATTTTTTTAACAAGCATCTTGCCTTTCTGCTTAACAACGTTTTCCCTATGCTTTTGAATTGATTTTAGTCCTCTGAATAAATATTCAAAATATGCATCAGGACGTTTCCATCTTCTGACTGAAGTATTTACTATCAAAGTATTATCAAATTTAATTTTTCCAAATGGAGCTAAATGGATTGCAAGATCCAGATCCTCATGTACCTGTTTATCATTTAGGCAAACTTCTTTTTTTACCTTTTCCCAGGCGCTACGCCTAATTGAGTAATTCGGCCCGTACATGCAGTCGTGCTTAGTCATTTTTTTTACTATACGGTTGTATGACTTGATAAGCTTAACCCATGTAGGTTTGGACTGCCAATGAGAATTCTGTATAAGCTCAGGGAGATCATAAAATTCAGCAGGTCCCGAAAGCGCAATAAGATTTTTATCCAAAAATCCTTTTTTTATTTTCTTTATCCAGTTACGCGGTAAGACTGTATCAGCATCGGTTCGGGCTATGATCTCAAAAGTAGCTGAATTAAATCCTCTATTTCTTGCTGATATCATGCCTTGTTTTTTTTCATCTATAATTTTAACAGGATATTTTTTAGCAATTTGTGCAGTTCTATCTTTAGAATTATTATTTACAACTATTATCTCATCAGCCGGAACTGATTGATTAATCAGGCTCTCAAGACATGCCTCAAGGTATTTTTCTTCATTATATACAGGTATAATTACTGAAATTTTCATATCTGCATTGTACTATGTTACTGGTGTATAAATCAAATCATGTGATACAATTATACTTAGAAAGTATATGTTATCTATACCGCTTATTTCTATTATTACACCTGCCTTAAACGAGGAACAAGATCTCCCAAATTTATTAAATGATCTAGTTGACCAAACCGAAAAAAGGTTTGAGGTAGTTGTTGTTGACGGAAAATCCGAGGATCACACCAAAGAAAAAGTAATGAATTTTGCAAAAAAACTTTCTGTCAAATTTATTGTGGTCGAAAAACGCAACGTATCTTTCCAGAGAAACACAGGCGCTGCAAATGCCAGTAGTGATTATCTTTTTTTTCTGGACGCAGATACAAGATTAGAAAAAGATTGTATTAAAAAAATTGTTAAACATACACTCAAAGACGGCAAACTTCTTTATTTGCCATATATAGTTCCCAGCAGACAAACAGTTTTCAACCGGTTTATTTTTAAAATTTCTGTGTGGGGAGTAGTTGCGTTAAACAAGATGAATAAACCTTATTCCTTTGGCCCTGCAATAGTAATTCAAAAAAAATTGTTTGAAAGGATTGGTAAATTTGATGAACAAGCCTATGTTTCAGAGGATCACAATTTAGTTATAAAAGCACATAAAGCAGGCGTAAAACCTACACTTTTGCCGGATGTCAGCACTATATATTCGATGCGCCGATTTGAGTCCGAGGGAATGTTCAAAGTGATGGGCCAATATGCTGTTTTTATTATTATGACTCTATTTAAAGGAGTAATCTATAAAAGTTCTATAGAATATAAAATGGGTGGCCAAGAGCATAATAAAAATAAATCCTAGTAACCCCAAACCCGCCATGACTATTCTTTTTTTAGTAAGAAGATTTTATCCACTAATTGGCGGAGTTGAGAAGCATGTTTTGGAGGTTGGTAAGATTTTAATAAAAAAGGGATATAAAGTAATTGTAATTACAGAAAATTCTGAAGCACTAGATTTGAAAATATTTGAAAACGTTAATGGTATTGAAGTGTTACGGATTAGTGTCGGTAAGGAAGATAAATTTAAAAAATTTAGAATTTGGTCTGACCTTTGGAAGTTAAGGTATATATTTAAAGAAGCCGACATAGTTCATTGTCACGATGTATTTTTTTGGTATCTCCCGTTCAATTTTATCTATCCTGGAAAAAAAGTTTACACAACATTTCATGGCTATGAATCATTTCCTGTAAGAAAAAAAGCAGTCTGGGTTAGGAAAATTAGCGAAATTTTATCAAAAGGTAATATCTGCATAGGAGACTTTATTAAAAAATGGTACGGAACCAAACCTAACTATGTTAGTTATGGGGGGGTAAATCAATCCTCAAGTCCAGAATTAAGAGATAACAATTCAAAGAGAAAAGTAAAAATTGTTCTGATTGGACGTTTGGAAAAAGATATTGGAATTAAAACTTATTTAAAGTCCTTAGAGGAATTAAAGATAAGAAAAATTAAATTTAACCTTCAAGTATACGGTAAAGGAATATTTGAGCGGAAAATGGGAAAATACGGAAATGTGAACGGTTTTACAAAAAATGTCTCGAGCGCGCTGGAAGCAGCAGATATTGTTCTATGTTCATCATATCTTTTGATAATTCAAGCATTAATTTTAAGGAAGATTATAATTGCAGTTTATGAAAATCCTCTAAAGGAGGATTATTTGAGAATGTCTCCATTTGCAAACTATATTTATATTTGCAAAAGCGCAGACGAAGTTTCAAGAGTGGTGGAATACGTTACGAGCAATCCCTGGAAGAGCAGTACAATGATAGAAGAGGGTTTTAGATGGGCAAAGCAGCAGACATGGGAAAGTGTTACAGATAAATATTTAAAACTTTGGAAAATATGAAAACCTCATTTATTACAACGGTTTATAATGAAGAAAATAATATTGAAAAACTTTTAGTATCTTTAGTTAATCAATCACAGAATCCTGATGAAATTATAATTGTTGACGGAAAATCAACAGATAAAACTGTAAGAATAATTAAAAGTTTTGCAAATAAATTTAACCGAATAGGAATAATTTTTAAATTAATTATCAAAAAAGGAAACAGATCGGTTGGTAGAAATGAAGCGATTAGAAAAGCTGGTGGAGATATTATATTGTGTTCTGATTCAGGATGCGTTTTGGATAAGAATTGGATAAAGAATATTATTAAACCATTTGTCCAAAATGAAACCGATGTTGTTGCCGGGTATTATAAAGGATTAAGTCAAAATATCTTTCAGAAATGTTTGATTCCATATGTACTGGTAATGCCCGATAAAGTAAATCCTGAAAATTTTTTGCCTGCCGCGCGCTCAATAGCCTTCAGAAAATCTGCATGGAAAAAAGTAGGGGCTTTTCCCGAGCAATTTTCCAATAACGAAGATCTTGTATTTTCTAGGAGGTTGAAAGATTCAAATTTTAAGTTAATATTTCAAAAAGATGCTTTAGTGCATTGGATCCCAAGAAAAAATTTTAGAGAAGCATTCATAATGTTTTTCCGGTTTGCACTTGGAGATGCAGAGGCAGGACTTTTCCGCCCCAAAGTGTTATTAATATTTATCCGCTATATAGCCGGGATAGTAATTTTATTATTTGCGGTTAAATTTAACTCACACTTTATACTTTATTCTTTATACTTTATACTACTAATATATATTATTTGGTCAATTAATAAGAATTATAAATATGTAAAAGATATTAGAGCTTTTGTAATACTGCCATTATTGCAAATAATGTCTGATATTGCTGTAATAAGCGGAACTATTTTAGGATTATATAAATATGGGATATAAAAATGAAGTAATAAAAGGTGTTTCCTGGATGGGATTTCTGAGGTTTGCTACAAAAGGAATTGGATTTGTAGAGGCTATTATTCTTGCCAGAATACTTATACCATCTCAATTTGGCGCATATGGGGTTGCGTTATTGTCGCTAGGCTTATTGGAGGTAATGACTGAAAGCGGGATAAATATTGTACTAGTCCAAGAAGAAAATATAGATAAATTTATTAATTCTGCCTGGATTGTATCAATAATCCGGGGGATATTCATAATGCTGGTACTTTTGGCAAGCGCGCCATTTATATCAAGTTTTTTTCACTCAGCCGAGACTCTACCGTTACTTTATCTTGTAAGTTTTGTCCCCCTTTTTAGGGGATTTATAAACCCGTCTATCGTAAAGCTTCAGAAAGAACTTAAATTTTCAAAAGATTTTTTCTTAAGATTTTTCATATTAATTGTTGATACTACTGTGTCAGTTATAGTTACTTACGTA
>JBBSGK010000019.1:0-17346 GCA_038254115.1 Candidatus Levyibacteriota bacterium
AAAGATCAATGGGTCTTCTCTCTTCATAAAGCGCCAAGCATGCTCCATAAATAATTCCATTTATATCACTGTAAAAATCTCCTGGTTTGAGAATCTCAGAAACTCCGATGATCGCATCTTTATCAATCAGAAGAGCTCCGAGTACACTCTGCTCGGCAGTGTCATTGTGAGGAAGAGTTTTTATAGTAGCCATATGTTTAAATTCGAAATCAGAATACCTGCCCGCAATGCCCGCGTGGCAGGCGGGTCGAAACTCGAAACAAATTCAAATAACCGAAATATAAATTACTAAACGTTTTGGTATTGGAAAAATATAATTTTGATATTGTTTCGTATTTCGGATTTCGTGCTTCGGATTTATTCTAAAATTATTATCTCAACTTCTGCGGGCAATTTATCAATTGTCGTTGTGTATTTTGGAAGACGGGTTGCATTTTCCTGCCCGAAAGCTTTACAAACTTCGGCTGATTTTTCACCATAAAAAATAATGACGTTTGTGGCTAGTACTGTCAGAAAAGATGCGTCAACTATATTATCGCAATTAACCACAAGTATATTGGCCTCTTTAAGTTTGGTATTTATTTTTTCCAGTGAGGATATCTTTCCCAACAATACGCTAACATAATCGACGGTAATGTTGTATACCAAATTTACATCCTGCTTAATTCCTGTTATTTTTATACCGCCTGTTTCGTATTCGCCGGGACCGTTTATAATAATATCTGCGCCTATTGAGGAAACATTTCCTTCTTTACTTAGAAACAAGGCAGCATTTGATTCGGATTTGTCACTAGGATCGACAAATAGGAAAGAGTTTTTACCTTTAATCCGGAGTGAATTTTTTGGAAGAATTGATATTTCCATGCAAATAATAGTAACACGTCTTTCTTTTCTTGACAAGACTGGACTTTTGTCGTATCATCAAATCCCTTATGAAAGCTGAAAAAGTTGTATTGTCTTTTGTCGCGGTTCTTGTGGGTCTAATCGCAGCGGGAATCGCTTTTTATCTTTACCAGGCAACCCGAACGGTACCTCCTCCGCAAACAAAACCCATCACAATAGCACCGAGCCCCACTCCGGCATTTCTATCCGACAAGGATCATTTATTAAAAATTGATAACCCCAAAAATGAAGGAGTATTTGATAAGAAATTAATTACAGTCTCTGGTAAAACAGTAACCGGATCAGCTATAATTGTATCGACCGAGGACAATGATCAAGTCGTAACTCCGGCAAGCAATGGAGATTTTACGCTGACGGCGACAATTCCCGATGGCACAAGCATTATGATGATAAAGAGCATTTTTCCTGATGGAACTGAGAAAAAAGAATCACGTACTGTAACTTTTTCAACTGAAAGTTTTTAATATGAAAAAAGTATTATTAATTACATCTATCATAATATTTGGAAATTTATTTGCGGGTATCGCTCATGCTGTAACTCCTCTCCCAACAGCGGCCAAAACTGTTTCTCCAACCGTGAGTGAAACCCTCAATGAAAAATTAAACACGCAGATTAATCAACTTAAAGACAAGATCGCCTCACGTGTTACTGAATTGAATCTTGTCGAAAAACGCGGAATAACAGGTGTAGTTTCGGAGGCTACCACCAACAAGTTAACGCTTACTGATATTGCAGGTAACACAAAACTTATTGATATTGACGAAATAACCAAGTTTTCATCAAGCGCAACCAAAGGAACTTTTGGGCTTTCGGATTTAACTAAGGGAACAAAAGTAAATGTGTTGGGCCTTTATAACAAACAATCAAAAAGAATTCTGGCCCGCTTTATAACCACGGCTGTAAATCCCCTATTTATCTCAGGAACAATTTCAGGAATTGATGGTAAGAATTTTACAATCGATATTGTCACATCTGATAAAAAAACTTCAAAAATTGACATAGGAGCTACAACAAAATTGTCTTCATACAGTAAGAATGGCGAAACAGTAAAAATATTATTCTCCAAATTAAATTCCGGTGACAGAGTATCAATTGTTGGATTCCCTGACAAAACAGATCCTACGCTTTCTGTTGCTTCGCGTGTGGTGGTATTATCCGACCTTCCAAAAGATCCGAGTGTAAGCATTGCCCCACCCTCCCCAACAGCTAGTCCAACAGATACACTTCGGAAAACAATTCAAGTGCCAGATGTAACATCAAATGTAAAAAAACCCTCCCCTATTATTTCTAGATAAATGGACACCCGCCTATCAAAACTAAGATCGCAAATGTTAAAACAGAAACTGGATGCTGTTTTAATTTCCTCTATTCCAAATATAATTTATCTCACAGATTTTTCAGGATTTGGCACGAAAGACCGCGATGCCTTCCTATTAATTACAAACACTCATCAATATCTATTCACTCACGCAATATACAGAGATGCTGCAATGAAGTTTATAAAAAAATTCGAATTGATTGGGATGAACCGTGAAAATCCAACTGGTGAATCAATTAAAAAATTAATTATAAATCATTCTATTAAAAAGCTGGGGTTTGAAGACGCTAACCTTTCGGTTTGGGAATTTGAAAGACTATTTAAAAAGGTAAATAAAAAGATATTACTCCCAACCGGTGTCGTTTCGCAATTAAGGACAATAAAAAATACCGATGAGATTGATGCGATAAAAAATGCATGCGCGTTAGGTGACAAAGCATACTCTCACATCCAAAAGAGCCTGAGAATAGGAATGAGCGAGAAAGATGTAGCTTTTGAATTAGAATATTTCATCCGCAAAAACGGAGGAGAAATTTCTTTTACAACAATTGTTGCTTTCGGTGAAAATGCTGCGTACATTCATCATGAAAAAGGAAATAGAAGATTAAAATCAGATGAATTTGTCTTACTGGACTTTGGGGTGAAGTTGAATAACTACTGTTCCGACATGAGCCGTACATTCTTCTTTGGCAAGGCTCGAGCAGACGATAGAAAATCATACCAATCAGTTTTAAAATCGCAACAAAATGCTATTGATTACATTGAGGAGAAACTTTCAAAAAAAGAAAAAATTCAGGGAGAAATGGCAGATAAAATATCCCGTGACTATCTCGTGTCGCAGGGTTTTCCCAATTTGCCATATTCACTTGGACACGGAATAGGATTGGAAGTCCATGAGGCGCCACGCCTAACACCCGCATATAAACAAATTTTGGAGAATGGAATGGTTTTCTCAATAGAACCCGGAATTTATTTAACTGGTAAATTTGGAATTAGGATTGAAGATCTTTTTGCGATTGAAAACAACAAGCTCATCCCCCTCACCCACTCCCCTAAAGACCTGATTGAAATTAAATAACAACTACCTCTTGACTTTATCTAACTAAAGTATTATAATATTATTACTTTATCAAACTAAAGTATGAAAATTGATAACAAAGCAAAAAAATTATATAAAGCAATTTTGTCTCTCAAAACCGAGAACGAGGCGCAGAAGTTCTTCAGAGACTTGTTGACTGAGCCGGAAATTAAGGAATTTGCCAACAGATGGGTTGCTGCGCAAATGTTGGATAAAAAAGTGAGATATGAAGTAATTGAGAAAGAAACAGGGATGAGCTCAACAACAATTGCGAGGATTAGTAAATGGGTAAATAACGGGATGGGAGGTTATCAACTTATGTTAAAGCGTATAAATAATAAACCAAACAAAAGTCATCATCATACTACCCTTGGGGCTGTATGATTGTTTTGGTTTTAGTTTTACAAAAGTAATCATACCGCCGGAAGGCGGTTTTTTTATTGGAATATGGCAAATTTAAATAATAAAAATCTAAAACTTGCAATTCAAAAACAGGGTCGTCTGACAGACGAAACTCTTGAATTCTTGCGCAAATCCGGTCTTGAATTTGAAAGCTACAAACAGCGCCTCTTTTCAACCTGCCGTAATTTCCCGCTCGAGATTCTCTACGTGCGGGATGATGATATTCCGGACTATGTAGCATCAGGTACTGTTGATATTGGAATTGTCGGTCAAAATATTCTCAATGAGGAGAGGCCAAAAGTAAAAAAACTGCTTAACTTAAGGTATGGATTTTGCTCACTTATAGTAGGTGTTCCGAAAGAGTCCTCAATCAAAGACATAAAAGAGCTTAAAAATAAATCGATCGCCTCATCCTATCCTGAGTCAACAAGAAAGTTCTTCATGGAAAACAGTATACCTATCAAAGTGGTAAATATTAGTGGCTCTGTAGAAATAACTCCGGCTCTAGGTGTAGCACAGGCAATAGTCGATCTCACATCAACCGGCAGCACCTTAGCATTAAACGATTTGAGAGTCTTAACAAAAGTTTATGATTCAGAGTCAGTATTAATAGCAAATGAGGAAGCTTTCAAAAAAGGAAAATCAGAGATGCTGGAGCGGCTAATAGTCCGTTTTAAAGGAGTACTATCAGCAAAAGATTATAAATACGTAATGATGAATGTTCCAGAAATAATTCTGCCCAAACTTAAAAAAGTGATTCCGGGTCTTAAATCCCCTACTGTTTCACCCCTCGCAGAAAAAGGTTGGGTGTCCCTGCAAACAGTAATTAAAGAAAATGTATTCTGGGAAACAATTGAAAAACTAAAAAAAATCGGAGCAACAGGAATTATTGTTTTACCGATTGAGAAGATGATTATTTAGAAATATGAAAGTAATAAAACTAAAAGATTTAAGCAAGATTGATTATCAACGGATTGTTAAGCGTTCTGCTGGAATGAATCCTGAAATTATGCCAAAAGTTCGGGAGACAATGGAAGCCGTAAGAAGATACGGAGACAAAGTTCTGATTGCAGATTATAAACGAAGATTTGGTGAGAAAAATTATGAATCACTATTAGTTTCTAAGAAGGAAATAGAGCAGGCTTATACGGAGGTAAGCAAGGAGTTTATAACAGGAATTAAACAAATGATAAAAAACATCACTGCTGTACACCTTGCGCAACTGCCTAGAAAAAAAGATACCATAGTTAATTCTGAAAAAGGAATATCTGTTTGGAGAGAATGGCGAGCAATTGAAAAAGTTGGGTTGTATATTCCAGGAGGTAAAGCTATTTATCCTTCCTCTGTCTTAATGAGTGCTATTCCGGCACAAATTGCCGGTTGTAAAGAAATTATTATGTACTCCCCCGCAAGAGGAGAAGGCCAGATCCCCTCTCCTACTCTTGTAACTGCGGATATGATTGGGCTAACTAAGATTTACAAAACAGGAGGAGCAGAAGCAATCGCTGCAATGACATATGGGACAGAAACTATTCCTAATGTATATAAAATTTTTGGGGCAGGAAATTCTTACGTTACAGCTGCGAAGATGCTTGCGCTTGAAAGGATAAGCATAGATATGCCAGCTGGTCCATCTGAAGTATTTGTCATTGCTGATGAAACCGCAAATCCAGAATATATAGCAGCTGATTTATTAGCAGATGGTGAACACGGTGAAGACTCTGCTTGTGTGCTCATCACAACTTCAAAAGAAGTGGCGGAGCAAACAATTAAAGAAATTGAAAAACAATTACCTAAACTTTCAACAGAAGCCAGAGCAAGAGAATCTATTAGACGATACGGATTATTTGCTTTAGTTGATTCATTAGAGGAAGCAATTGAGTTCACAAATGAATATGCGCCGGAGCACTTGGAAATCATGACAAAAAATTCTGAAGCATTAGTTAAGAAAATAACAAATGCAGGATCTGTTTTTCTTGGAGACTGGACTTCAAAAGCAACTGGTGATTACGCAACAGGAGCCAACCACGTATTACCTACCGGTGGTATGGCAAAAATGTATCCACCGCTTGGGGTTGATGCTTACGGAAAATGGATGCAGGTGCAGATTTGTACCAAAGATGGGTTGCGACAAATTCAAGATACTGTTGAGACAGTTGCAGCAGTTGAACAATTACCTGCGCACCAAAATTCTGTAACAATTCGTTTTCAAGAAAATAATTATGAAAAATAATTTTAATCAATTTGTCAGACCGGATATTGCACAAATGGAATCTTATGTTCCAGGTACCTCTGCTGAGGATTTGACAAACACGTACAAACAAAGCACGAAGCAATTGATAAAACTTAATGCTAATGAGAATCCATATGGCATGTCTCCTGCCGCAAGAAAAGCATTACAGGGACTGTTTTATAACTATTATCCTCGGTCTGATTACCCAACTCTACGTCAAGCAATTGCCAAATACACAAATATGAAAACTGGTAATATTATTTTAGGCTCCGGCTCGGATGAAATAATTGACCTGGTACTTCGGGCTGTTATCCATGAAGGGGATAAAGTTATTAATTGTCCTCCCACATTTGGCATGTACGAAGTAGCAACAAAACTTAATCGAGGATTAATCGTTAATATTCCAAGAAATAAAAATTTTTCATTAAAGGTGTCAGACGTATTAAAAAATTGTAAAGAGGAAAAAATAAAGATAGTTTTTCTATGCAACCCTAATAGCCCGACTGGCAATCTTACTTCTCAGGAAGAAATAATCAAAATTTTAAAAACTGGAAAATTAGTTATTGTTGATGAAGCTTACTATGAATTTAGTAAAACTACAGTTGCGCCTCTATTAGGAATGTACAAAAATCTTATTGTTCTTCGAACCCTTTCCAAGTGGGCTGGCTTAGCAGGATTACGGATTGGCTATGCAATTATGTCAGAATTTCTAGTGGAGCAAATCTTAAAAATAAAACCTCCATTTAATGTTAATAGCGCAGCTGAAAAAGCTGCCCTTGCAACGCTAGAAGATTTATCTTTTTCAAAAAAATCTATACAAAAAATAATTTCAGAAAAAAATAGAATGTATAAGGAGTTACAAACTCTGTCAAACATACAGGTATATTGGTCGTATGGAAATTTCATTTTTTTACAAACGGACAAAAACAATTATCAACAACTAAAGGACAGTTTCGAGGAAAATAAAATTGCTCTGCGTTACTATCAATCTCCCCTACTGGCAAATTCCATCCGAATAACAATAGGAAAGCCAGAGCAAAATAATAAAGTGCTCATTGTATTTAATATGATTTTAAATAAGAAGAAGTATGCTTTTTTAGATCGGGATGGAACTCTTATTTTTGAACCTCAAGATACATATCAAATTGACAGTATAAAAAAACTAAAAATACTTGATGGAGTTGTTAAAGGATTAAAAGAATTAAGAAAGCAGGATTACCAATTAGTAATGGTTACTAACCAAGACGGCTTAGGAACATCATCATTTCCCAAAGCTAATTTTCAACTTCCTCAGAGCAAAATGCTTGAAATTTTCGAAAAAGAAGGAATTAGATTTAATCAAATACTTATTTGCCCTCACTTACAGTCGGACAAATGCGGATGCAGAAAGCCAAAAACTGGGCTTTTTAAAAAGTTTATTGATACTAACGAGATAGTTAAAAATACATCTTTTGTTTTTGGTGATAGGAAAACGGATAAAGAATTCGCCAAAAATATTAAAGTGAGATTTATACTTATGAAAACTAACGGTAATTTTTATAATGAACTTTTTAAGAAAGGAGGTATTTTATGAATCGAGAAGCAAAAATTAAAAGAAAAACAAATGAAACTGATATAAGTATTGAACTGAATATTGATGGCATTGGCAAGAGAGAAACTGATATTCCGACAGGTTTTCTTACACACATGCTTGATCTTTTTGCAAGGCATGGATTGTTTGATCTAAAAGTTGTGGCAAAAGGAGATATGTATATTGATGAACACCACACAGTTGAAGATATTGGAATTGTGCTGGGCGTTGCGTTTGCAAAAGCCTTAGGCGATAAAAAAGGCATAAAGCGGTATGGCTTCTTTATCCTGCCAATGGATGAAGCCCTCGCTACTGTAGCGATAGATTTTGCCGGACGGTACTCATTCAGATTTGAGTGTCCTTTTGTGCGAGAAAAAGTTGGAGACTTATCAACTGAGCTTATAAAGCACTTTTGGGATGCTTTTGCTAAGAATGCAAAAGTAAATCTCTATATAAAAGTTGAGAACGGCGAGAATGAACACCACAAGGTAGAAGCGATCTTTAAAGCAACAGCCCGAGCAATCCGTATGGCTTGTGAAGTAAACGAGAGAATCAAGGATCAAATTCCTTCAACGAAAGGAGTACTATGATCACAATAATCGATTACGGATTGGGCAATCTTGCCAGCGTTGCTAACGCACTGAAAAAACTTGAAATTCCTTATCAAATTTCGAGCAATATTGACGTGATCAAAAACTCTAAAGCAATTATTTTACCAGGTGTCGGGGCTGCAGCAAAAGGAATGGAAAATCTTAAAGCAAGTGGTATAGATTTTGTCTTAATTGAAAAAATTAGTCGCGGGATACCTATTCTGGGAATTTGCTTGGGCATGCAACTTCTATTTTCAACTAGTGAGGAAGGGAATATTAAATGTCTGGGGTTAATTGAAGGAACAGTAAGAAAATTTCAAACAAATTTGAAAGTCCCCCAAATCGGCTGGAACCAAGTAGAACAGAATGGAAAATCCAAACTCTTAGATGGAATTGTAAACACTAGCAGTTTTTATTTTATTAATTCTTACTATTGTGTTCCTACTACTGCAAAAACGGCAAAAGGAATTACAGAATATGATGGAAAATTCTGCAGCGCAATTGAAAAAGATAATATTTATGGTGTCCAATTTCACCCTGAGAAAAGCGGAGATGATGGATTAAAATTATTAAAAAACTTTTGGGAGGCAGTATGTTAATTATTCCTGCAATTGATATCAGAAATGGAAAGTGCGTAAGGCTTACTCGAGGAGACTTTGGCAGTGAAAAAATATACAGCGATGATCCGGTCAGAATAGCCAAAGAATGGGAAAAAGCGGGAGCCGAAATGCTACACATTGTTGATCTAGACGGGGCAAAAAATGGCGATTTATCAAACTTGATTATTATTAAAAAAATAGTAAATACAGTTACAATCCCCTTGCAGGTTGGTGGAGGGATTAGAAATAAGGAATCAATTGAGAGATTATTATCAATTGGTGTTTGGCGAGTAATCTTAGGAACATTAGCAGTGGAAGACAAAACAGAATTAAAAAAAATACTTTCTTACTTCCCTACTCAAATTGCTATTGCGCTTGATAGTAAAAACGGAAAACTCATGAAACAAGGCTGGCTTGAGGATAGCAACAAAAATAATATTAAAGCTGCAATAAAATTTCAAGAGCTTCGCGTACAGAGATTTATCTATACTGATATTACCAGAGATGGAACATTGACAGAACCAAACTATAAAGAAATTAAAAAACTTTTGAAAAGCATTTCCGTTCCCTTAGTTATAGGTGGGGGCATCTCATCACTCGAGCAAATAAAACGATTAGAATCATTAGGTGTTGAAGCGGTAATAATCGGCAAAGCTTTGTATGAAGGTAAAATAAATTTAAAGGAGGCATTATATGCTTGCTAAACGAATTATTCCATGTCTGGATATTTTAGATGGCCGAGTTGTAAAAGGTGTCAAATTTGACAATCACATTGAGGCGGGTGACCCGATAAAACTTGCAAAACAATACTATGAAGAAGGAGCAGATGAGCTAATTTTTTATGACATCGTTGCAAGTAGCGACAAAAGAAATATTATGATTGGCCTTGTAAAACAAATTGCGAAAGAGATTTTTATTCCGTTTACTGTTGGCGGAGGAATCAGAACAGTTGAGGATATGCGCTCAATATTATTAGCGGGCGCTGATAAAGTATCTATTAATACCGCTGCGCTTGAAAATCCAGATTTAATTAATGAAGGCGCAAATATGTTTGGGTCACAATGCATTGTTATCGGAATCGATTCTATGATTGAGATTGGGTCAGATTACGTGTATTCCAACACGGGCAGAACAGATGCTAGAATTAAAACGGGTAGAAAGACTAATAATTGGATTAAAGAGGTGCAAACAAGAGGAGCTGGGGAAATCGTATTGAATTCGATGGATGCTGACGGAACAAAACAAGGCTATAATCTCAGACTACTTAAAAAGGTTAATTCTTTTCTAAAAGTTCCGCTTGTTGCATCAGGAGGTGCCGGAGATATGGAAGATTTTTTTAATGTGTTTGAGCAAAATGCAGCAGATGCGGCACTCGCCGCTTCCCTATTCCATTTTGGAGAATTTAAAATAAAAGAAGTAAAAGAATATTTACAATCAAAACAGATTCCAATGAGAAAATAGATATGAAAATAGACTATGCAAAAAATAAAGGCTTGGTCCCTGCAATAATCCAGGATTATAAAACTGGGGAAATTTATATGCTGGGATACATGAATGAAGAAGCTTTGCAGAGAACAATTGAGACAGGATGGGTTTATTTCTGGAGTAGGAGTAGAAAAAGTCTCTGGATGAAAGGCGAAAAATCTGGAAATAAGTTAAAGGTAAAACAAATTTATTCTGATTGCGATAGTGATGCATTAGTTGTTAAGGTAGAGTTAATCGGTAAAAATGTCTGCCACACAGGAAATATGAGTTGTTTTTATAAAAGACTGGAGAATATATGACAATTGAAGAATTATATAACATAGTACAAAAACGTAAAAAGGAAATGCCCAAAAATTCATACACCACTTCCCTATTTAAAAGTGGAAGAGATCGAATTGTCCAAAAAGTTGGAGAAGAAGCAACTGAAGTAATAATCGCGGTAAAAAACAACTCAAAGAAAGAAATTGTTTATGAAGTGGCGGATTTGTGGTTTCACACTCTGGTTTTGCTTTCAGAGTTCAACATTGAACCCAAAAGTGTTTTTGAGGAACTGGAAAAACGCAACATCAAAAACGGTCGAATAAACGTCAAAAAAAATGTATAATAATAAGTATGATGAAAGTTCAGACATTGAAAGGATTCAGAGACTTCCTGCCCCAGGAAGCCAGAAAAAGACAATACGTGACTGACGTCTTTAAAAAAGTGTTTGAGTCTTACGGATTTGAACCGCTTGAAACTCCCATGCTCGAGTATGAAGAAATCTTGGCCGGGAAATATGGAGACGAGGGAGAAAAGCTGATGTACCGCTTTGAGGACAATGGCGGTAGACGAGTCGCCATGCGCTACGACCAGACTGTTCCTCTGGCCCGAGTGGTAGGCCAGTACGCAAACGATATCCCTATGCCTTTTAAGAGGTATCAAATCCAGCCTGTCTTCCGCGCTGAGAATACCCAAAAAGGCCGCTTCAGAGAATTTCTACAATGCGATATAGATATAGTCGGGATGGACTCCGCTGCGACGGACGCCGAAATTATTGCATCTGCCGCAAAATCATACGAGGCACTTGGATTTATAAATTACAAAATACTGGTTAACGACCGCTCAGTCTTCGGAGACCTACCTACAAAAGCAATTATAATAATAGACAAGTTAAAAAAAATAGGAATTGACAAAGTAAAGGAAGAGTTAAAAAAGAATGGTTTTGATCCCGACGTCCTAACCAAGCTCCAAAGTACTCCCCTACCTGAAAGATTAAGTCTTGCAATAAAAGTTGCCCGGAAAATGGGAGTTGGTTCTGACAAAATTATTTTTAATCCCACTCTGGCGAGAGGATTGGATTACTATACAGGAACAATAGTTGAAATTGAATCACCTGAATACCCCTATGGATCTCTTGGTGGTGGAGGCAGATATGATGATCTGATTGGAATGTTTTCAAAAAAACAGGTTCCTGCAGTTGGTTTTTCTTTTGGGTTTGACAGGACAATTGAAGCAATGCAGGAGTTGGAACTTTTCCCACAAGATTTACAAACAACCAAAGTCCTCGTTACAATTTTTGATATCAAATTGGCAGACAAATCAATGGAGATTTGCAACAAACTTCGCTCAAATAATATAAATACAGAAATATATCTTGATGTGAAAACCAAAATGGAAAAACAGCTCAAATACGCCGACCAGAAAAACATTCCTTTTGTTGTCATTCTGGGCCCGAAAGAAAATGAAAAAAATACTGTAACACTTCGGAACATGAAAACGCGGGAACAAATAAATACTACAATAGATCAACTGCCCAATGCACTTAAGTAAACGCAAACTCGCGATTCTTGCTTTAATAACCGCAAATATTATTTGGGGTTCATCTTTCCCTATCTACAAATGGGCTCTCAATGATGTTCCTCCATTCACTTTTGTTTTTTTAAGATTTTTTCTCGGTGCGATAATCATTTTCCCATTTACAAATCATGACTTATATATTGAAAAAAAAGATAGATTTAAATTAATCGGCGGATCATTTATTGGAATAAGTCTCGCTATATCATTTTTATTTTTAGGGCTAAGACTTGCACCAAGCATTAACGCACCTATTATTTTTTCATCAAGCCCGGCACTTCTACTTCTTGTAGCGTTTTTTTACCTGAAAGAAAAGTTGAAACCCAAAATAATAATAGGAACAGTGATAAGCCTAATGGGAGTAATCCTGATAGTGATCAGGCCAATTCTTGAAAACGGTTTTAATGGAGCAATTCTGGGAAATTTATTTTTTATATTTGCGATAATTGCGGATACCATCCATACAGTAATACTTAAAAAGTTTATAAATAAATATTCAACTTTAAATCTCGTCTTCTGGTCATTCGTGATTGGGGCTGCTCCACTTATTCCAATGGTTATTATCGAAAACAAACATCACAATATTTTAAACAACTTTACACCGCAGGCTTATATCGGCATATTATATGGCGCTATTCTGGCAGCTGTTGCGGCGCACATTCTATACACATACGGAATAAAGCAAATTAAGACAAGTGAGATCGGTATTTTTAGTTACGTTGATCCGGTAACCACAGCACTTGTGGCAATTCCGCTACTTGGTGAATCCATTACTTTCTATTATTTACTGGGCTCAGTGCTTGTATTCTTGGGAATATTTATCGCTGAACGACGGATACACTCCCATCCTTTCCATCTTCTAAGATCCAAAAATGTTTAATTTTCAAGGCTAACTCTGCTATAATTAAAAAATGGATAAAAAAATTCCCAAAAATCCATTTTTATTTGGAATTCATATAACTAAGCCCCACAAGAAATGGGCTATACTTGCACTACTTTGTGTTTTTATAGCCAGCACACTTGGAGGAAGGTCTTTGGTAATTATTCTTCGCCAATTAACAGATTCTCTTGCGTCCAAAAATCTTGATTTAAGTACTGTCTGGTTCTGGGCAATTTTATATCCTGTTCTACTTTTGATAACAGAAACAATTTGGCGCTTAAGTGGGTTTATGGGTATGCGCTGGTTCGTAAATTTGAGAGCCACAGCATATCAGACACTTTATGAATACTTAACATTCCACAGCAAAGATTACTTTAATAGCCGTTTTGCAGGCTCCCTGACTAGCAAGATTGCCAATGCAGTTGATGGATCAGAGCAACTGTTTGAAAAAATATTGTGGAACTTTATACCTCTTATAATTGGTCTTATTTGGTATATCATTTTTTCCTGGATAAGTGATTTTAGACTGGGCTTAATAATTACAGTGTGGTCAATATTCTTTCTCGGCATAAATATAATGCTTTCCAGAAAACTTCAACCATATTCATACAAAGCGTCCAAAACTACTTCTACCTTGAAGGGAAAGGTTGTCGATTCCCTATTAAATATTTCACTCGTACATGAATATGCCTACATGAAAGGTGAGAAAGATTATATTAAAAAATTCGTAAATAAAGATCGCGATGCGGGCTTAACACATTGGTGGGTTAGTGAGTGGATACTATTCATTAACGGGCTTTCAATAGTTGTATTCGTGGCTACAATGATTTTTACATCAGTATATTTGTTCCAAAATCAGATGGTAACAATTGGCGTAGTGGTCATGATCATAGCTATTGTTGGGAATATTTCTGATCAATTTCTTTTTATCGGGCAGGAAATGGCAAATGCAAGCAAATTTTATGGCCAAACAAAAGAAGGTCTTACCGAAATTTTAACAGAACATATCATAGTAGACTCTCCCAATGCTCAAGAACTTCAGCTTTTGGCAGGCGCAATCGAGATTGAATCAGTTAATTTTGAATATGAAAATACAAAAGTATTTAAGGATTTTTCGCTTATTATCCCTGCCGGGCAAAAAGTGGGACTTGTCGGCCGGAGCGGAGCAGGTAAAACTACATTTGTTTCTATGCTCCTCAGGCATTACGAGATTCAGTCAGGTGAAATAAAAATTGACGGACAAAATATAAATGATGTAAAACTCGAGAGCCTGCGACGCGCAATTGCTTTTGTCCCTCAGGATACAAGTCTATTTCATAGGAGCATAAGTGAAAATATCCTTTATAGCAATCCTGAAGCAACAGAAAAAGACTTGGTAATTGCCGCCAAACACGCACAAGCTGATGAATTCATAAAAAAACTCCATAAAGGTTATGACACATTGGTTGGTGAACGCGGCGTAAAACTCTCAGGAGGACAACGGCAAAGAATAGCAATTGCCCGAGCATTTCTCAAGAATGCCCCAATTCTAATACTTGATGAGGCAACAAGTAGCTTGGATAGTGAGTCCGAGCACATGATTCAGGAGTCTCTTGAAAAACTTATGAAAGGAAGAACTGTGATAGCTATTGCTCACAGACTATCAACTCTTAAAAAAATGGATAGGCTGATAATCCTTTCTGATGGAAAAATAATAGAAGACGGACAGCCTGATGAACTGATCAATAAAAAAGACGGAGTTTTCAAAAACATGTGGGACCACCAGGTTAAAGGATTTATTATTGATGAATAATCTCAAGCCATAGCGATGTATAACATAGCTCTTGATACAAAACTACCTTTCCTGTATAATTAAACCATGAAAACAGATACACACCCACAATATTTTGCTGACGCTTCAGTCATATGCGTTTGTGGAAATAAATTTAAGCTTGGCTCAACCAAGGAAATTCTCCATGTTGAACTTTGCTATAAGTGCCATCCTTTTTACACAGGAGAGCAGCGATTTGTCGACAGCGCTTCGCGTATTCAGAAATTCCAGACCAAATTGCAGGTAGCGCAGACATTTAAAGCAACTTCTCAAAAAAAGGTAGCTGACAAAAAGACAAAGGACGAAGGCCCCAAGACTCTTCGCGAAATGCTAATGGGACTTAAGTAGCAAACTCAATTTTCCCCTATGTCAGACTATCGACTCGTTCAAATTGAGGAATTAAATCAAAAAATCGAGGAAACAAAAAAACTTCTTCTAGACCCCTCCATGGTTGAACTTGCACAAGCAGAGCTTACGGTTTTGGATCAGCAGAAAACCATGCTTGAAGAAAGTATTCAGAGCTCACAGCAAAAAAATGAAGAGGATTTTGATGTTCGTGATATTTTGCTTGAGGTTAAAGGCGCGGCAGGAGGAGATGAAGCCAAGATTTGGGCTGAAGAACTTATCCGCATGTATATGCGTTTTGCGCAAAAAAAAGGGTTTAAGGTTGAACAACTTGAGGATTATGTTCTCAAAATATCCGGAGGCTTTAAACCTTTCGGAATATTTAAATACGAAGCAGGAGTGCATCGTGTGCAAAGAATTCCGGCAACTGAGAAAAAGGGCCGTATTCACACTTCAACTGCTTCTGTTTCTGTTTTACCCGAGCTTGATGACATAGATATTCACATCAGCCCGGATGATATAGAGTTTGAAGCATTTCGCTCAGGTGGGCATGGAGGGCAAAATGTAAATAAAGTTTCAACAGCCGTTAGAATAAAACACAAACCCTCAGGCATAGTAGTCACAGCTTCAGTTGAAAGATCCCAAGGCCAAAACCGGGAAATTGCCATGACACTTCTTAGGGCCCAGCTCTGGGAACGCGAGATCGCGAAAAGGGATGAACAAATCTCATCTCTCAAATCGACTCAAGTGGGGCGTGGCGATAGATCAGAAAAAATCAAAACTTACAACTTTCCGCAGGATAGACTCACTGATCACAGGATTAATAAATCATGGAAAAATCTTCCCTTAATTTTGGCTGGAGATATTCCCGATGAACATTTGTTAAATGAAGAATGATATTTAATCTGGACAAGTCCTTCAAGTATAAAACAACATCAAAATAAAAAGTATCACCAGAAACCCCCCACCCGCAATAATTATAAAATCATTATCTTTTATGAATGATTGGGCTGATCTTTTTGAAACTTTCTTTCTTTTTGGCTTTTTCATATTTTTCTTATATTCAGTACATCAAAATTTATTTTGAATGTCAAGGGGTATTGTAAGAGGATATGAAGACTAGTATTGAACGAAGTATTGAATTTTTGCCTTTTTCTGAAGGTCCGCGAGCCATGTTTGTACCTTTTGATTAAGCTGCTGCTGACGAAGATTTTCCGTGACAGTCTTTTTAAGTTGCACTTCTGTCTGATCCTGAGGAAGGGATTCCTTATTTTTTTCGATATAATCCGCTACCTCTTTGTCAGATATCTTTATGCTCTTTCCAACCATCTTACCGACCAATTTATCAAGCCTGATTAGCTTTCTCAAATCTTCCTTTTTCAAATTCTGCATAGCTAACACCTGATCAAGTTTTTGTCCTTGTTTGGACAAACTTGCTTCAACTTTTTTTATTTCGTCGTCAATTTCTTTATCGGTTACTGTTAAATTTTGCCTTTTGGCTTCCTGCTCAATCAAGCTGTTTCGCACCAAATTATTTATAGTCTGTTTACCAGACTGCTTTTCTGCTTCTTTGACCACATCTATCCTACTGATTGGTTGACCGTTGATAACAGCTGCCACAAATAGCCCTCGATATCTAAAAACAAGTAATCCCAAGGCAAGAAGAATAAGAACAAAAGCAACATATAGCTTCTTTACTCGAACAGATTTTGGATTAACTTCAACTGATGACTTTACGGGAGTTGATTTTGCCGGAACGACTCGTGATGCTGTAGACGCAGAAGATTTACTTCGAATGGATTTCTTCACAGGGCTTTTTTTGATTTTTGATTTAGTTGCCATATCTGTCTTATATTATATATGTTTATACTTACGATTTGCAAGTACTATTTTATCAGTTTTCCTATTGCCCTGGGGCTGTTTCAAGAATCGCTTTAACTTCTTGTGTCTTTCCATCACGGAATAAAGTAATAGTTATAGTGTCCCCTACTTTCCTCTTGGCGAGGAAGGATGAGAGCTGGGTTTTTTCAGTTATCTTTTCGCCATTTATCTTTAGCAAAACGTCCCCTGTCTTAATCCCGGCCTTATCAGCACTTGATACCTCAATCACTTGCTGCACATATGCTCCTTCGGGTAAATCATTCAATGCAGCCAAATCTTTGGAAATGATTTTATATGCAACTCCCAAGTACGGTCTCTCAAATTTACCGGTGCTATTAAAATTATTCAAGGAGTCCTTTATAACATTTATCGGGATTGCAAATCCGATGTTCTGACCTGATGACGAAACCGCTGTATT
>JBBSGK010000020.1:0-16391 GCA_038254115.1 Candidatus Levyibacteriota bacterium
TAGAGCAGGAGCCTTTTAAGCTCTTGGTCGCGGGTTCGATCCCCGCCCGGCTCACAATTGGTATAACATAAATTTAGGATTAACTAAAAATAAAGTATAATCATAGGTATGTCTGATACTAAAGCCAAAACAAAATCCTTATCTGAAAATTCGATATCTCAAAACATTGAAGATGTTTTGAAACTTGAAAAGCGGGAAAGAGCATCTATTAGTCTATCTGAGAAGATTGCGAACTCCGTTACTGCTTTTACCGGCAGTATGATTTATGTTGGTGTGCATATTATTTGATTCGGCGCGTGGATGATTCTGAACCTTGACATAATACATGGGCTTAAACCTTTTGATCCTTTCCCATTCAGCTTACTAGGCCTGATCGTTTCTCTTGAGGCTATCTTTCTTACTGCTTTTGTACTTATTAGTCAAAATAAACAGGCGCTTAAGGCAGACAAACAAGCCAAAGTCGATTTACAAATTAATCTGCTTGCAGAAAGAGAAAATACAAAGTTAATCAAAATGATTGGCGAAATTCAACAACATTTAGGAATACATCAGAAAGAGGACCGCGAGGAGAAAAAACTCAAAAAAACCACAAATGTTAACAAAATGGCCGAAAAAGTGGATAAAGCTGAATCAAAAAAATAGAGCCTGAGCTATAGGTTCCTAACTCCCAAATACTTCCAATAATACTTAGGGCAAAATTTGATATGTGATTAAATACTCCGAAATCAATCTCCGAATATTTGTGCTTTTATAACAGTTTCTCTGGAGCGCATTTTGAAACACGATCCAGAGAAACCCAAACTAAAAGTCGGATTACCGGTGTAGCCGGCGTCCGATAAAAATAACAACGATTGCACCAATAACTGCAACCACAAAACTGTACACGTTAAAACCGGTAACACCTGATTGGCCAAGTGAGTTCATGATAAATCCGCCAACAAATGCACCAATAATTCCCAAAATTACATCTTCAAGTACTCCATGGCCACTTTTCATGACTATTGAAGCTATGTAACCGGCTATTGCGCCGAAAACTATCCATACCAATATATCCATATTCTATTCACCCCCTTTTCTCTTTTCAATATGACATAATTTATTTTTTTGTCAAGAGATCATTTAACTATATGCTTAGTTAAATTATTAGTGTTCTTGAACTTGAAATGTTAAAAGTATGCTACCATATAGTCCCTATCTAATTAGAACACAATACTTTATTATAATAATATGGGAGAGAATCTAACCGCCAAAAGTACACTTACCATGTATGCGCCTGCTTCCAAAGTTTGGGAAGCACTGGTAAATCCTGAAATTATCAAAAAATACTTATTTAGATCAGAAGTAATTAGCGACTGGAGAGAAGGAAGTACTGTTATATATAGGGGTAACTATCAGGGAAAAGATTTCGAAGACAAGGGAAAAGTAATCAAGATGGAGCCGGAAAAACAGCTAATTATGACTCACTGGTCACCTTTATCGGGAACTGCCGATCTACCTGAAAATTATCACACAGTCACTTATACTATAACTACGATCACTAATGCAGTCGAAGTCACAATTTCGCAAGATCATAACGCATCGGAGGAAGAAAAAAAGAAGAGTGAACAATTCTGGACCATGGTTCTTGAGGGAATGAAAAAAATACTAGAGACCTGATCAATTGCTAAGCAGCTAGTTGTGAATCTTCGGCATCTACCAATTTTTTGTTAGTAAAATCAACTTGTACCACAACACCATCGTCTTCCGTCCCACTTTGTGATTCTTGTTTTGATTTATCTCGGCTCAAGTCACTATTTCCAAAATTTACTAATACTACGGTTCCTTTCTTCTCTATTTCTGTTTGGAATTCATTTTTTGAACCATCCGGACTTATTACCGATACCTCTACTACATCAAATTTTCTACGACGCTCAACTTGTTTGGCGATGGATCTAATTTTATCCCCACTCAATTCCTTTTTTTCTTCAAGTCTTGACGCAATTTCATAGATGATGTCTTCATTGCCACTCATCCGATCTTTTGCAGCGCTAGTTGCCGAACCCACATCATGTCCCGCGGCCTTAATCTTCCGTATGTCATCCGCATTGCCTTCATTGGCATGAGACGCTGCTGCAGCTGTTGCATCAAATTCACTCAATTCGGTTAAACCTAAATATCCAGGTCCCGGTTTTATTGTAGCTCTTTTTAACTTACTTAGGCCTACAAAGGAATGACGTGCTTCATGATCTGCAACTTTTCCCGGCGGGCTTATGCTGCCTCTTATATCCACTACGTTCGTCAGAACTCGAGCTCCATTTTCCAAATATGTTGTTCTGCCTATTGGAGCTTCTATGCTTCTCATTTTTACCCGTATTTTAAATCTTTTGATAAATTTTTACAAGATTTATGAAGGAGTAATTTATATCTCTTTGGAATAGCGTCTTGAGGAACTTGGGAAGATGCGCTGAAATAACGATGGTTTGTATTCCGGATCATTCACGTCTACGATCTCCGTTTTTTTTTCTACAACTACATCTCTGTTGTGAGTGTGCAAGCTTGAATTTTCTGTTTGAAGTGTTGCAATTTTTTGCCTCAGGGCAATTATTTCTTTCTTATCCTGATTTATGACACTATCTTTTTTCCGAAGACTCATAAAATGAGACATGCCCTCAATAGCGCTTATGAACCACGCCATAAATATCCCGGCGAGCATTGAGACAATCACAACTAAATATAATGGGATACTTTGAAGGAAGAAACTTCCGAGTACAATGGGAACACCTACCGCATTTTGAAATGCGAAAAATGTAATACTAAGCCCAAAAAGAATTGCGATAACTAAACTAAACATAAATCTATTCTGAGATTTGTACATATGAAACCTGCGAGAGATATGTAAGCATTGGGAAAGAACAAAATATTACTTTGCACTTTGGCTTCCGATTGTTACGACTACATCCGCATCCCCTGATGCCAGAACCGATGTAGTACCGAGTGTGTATGTTTTTTTCAAAATTTCTTTCAACTTTTCAAGATAAGCTTTTTCAACTTTTTTATTGGCTGCGATTTCGGTCGTTGTGTAAGTAGCTTTATCCGCGTTTCCAGTAGTTCCTACTTTAAATCCTGCATCAGTCAACTGAGTTTTTAATTTGGCAGCTACCCCAGGAACAGATGTACCGTTTAGCACTGAGATAGTGTTAAGTGATAAATTAACGGGTTTGGGAGTTGGCTCCTCACTAACCGTTACGTGAGTTGGTGAAGCAGTTGGCTTTTGGTCAAATAAGTTAAGCGGGGTCTTATTTGTAACAGCGTAGTAAATTCCGGCAAAAAATGTCAGACCCAGCAAGAAAGTAGCTAATGCAACTTTAAAAAAGTATCCTTTCATACTTTTTTTCTTCTCATATTCATCAGGTGGTTCATTGAAAAACGCAACGTCCTGATCTACCGGCGCATCTTTTGCCTCTTCAGCGACTGGGGCCTCCTCTTCATCCTGTTTTGCCTCATCTACTGCTATTACTTCTTCAGGTTTTTCTTCAAGAGCCTCCTCTGTAGCAGCCTGGTCAGCTTCTGGAGAATCGGGCTTCTCAATATCTTCTTCTTTAGGTTTTATCTTCTCCGTAATATCCAAAGTTTGGACTGACGAAAAATGCGCTTCTACCTCCTTCTCAGAATTTTCTTTCTTATCCTGAGGATCTTTTAGAGATATAGCCTCCGCTTTAACATCTTTTACGGCCTTATCTTGTGCTGAGGCCTCTTTTGCATCTTTTATCTTAGCCGGCAAAACTTTTGGAGATTCTTTTTTTTCCTTTTTTTCTTTTCCGAATTTTACAGGTTTTGCACGCTTTTTAGTTTGCATATTAGTGTTCTCCCTACTCCTATTTAAAAACAATTATTGATGTTTGTCAATTAATCCAGAGTCTTGTACTATATAAGTTATGGGACAAGTTTATTATAAAGGCGCGATATGGACGAATCACGCACTCGACAGACTCCGGGACCGTGGGTTTACCCAGGATGTAGCTTCTCAGGCTTTTAATAATCCCGATAGTTCAGCAGCAGGCAGGGAATCAGGAACAACTCTTTATAAAAAACGCTTTGACAAGTCTCTGGTTACTGTAGTTGCCAAACAGAATGAAAAAGGAGAATGGCTAATCTTATCTTGCTGGTCTGACCCGCCAATCAAAGGAAGTGAGGATGATAAGCGCAAATCTGCGTACAAGAATTATCACCAAGCCTCGGGAATGGGGAAAATATGGATTATTCTCAAACGTCAACTTGGGATAAGTAGGTATTAAAAAATTTCACGACAGTATCCCTGAGTAAAAAATAAGAAAGATTCGCAACCGCCCCAAACAACAGGACTAGAATTAAGAGATCAGGTGTTTTCAAAATGTTAATTGATGCCTGAAAAACGCTTACAGGCATAGTAAATAATTCCCAGGAGTTTGCTCTCTCAACCCGTCCCAGTACTATCCCAAATCCGACAACAAAATTTAGCGAAATAACAAAAACTTTCACCAGCTGATTTCTCTTAGCGTCAAACAAATTGAATAATAATTTCTCCGCAGGATATAATGCAGGTACAAAACTCACAAGCCCTATCATTTCCAAAATGCCGTATTGAAATACAAATACAATTCTTTCAAAAATTCCAACTCTCCCCCACTGGCCAAAAATATTAATAATATCTGTGTACAGATAAAGTGTATTCGGTAGAAACAGTAACCAAACAATGCCATAAATAATCTTTAATACTTTATTTTTGACTTTCAAAAAAAGCCAACCTAAAACAACAGCAATGAATGCCAGAAAAATATTAAACGCCATCCAACGGAAATTGAAAAGAATTAGATACATATATCTATAATAGCAAAGATTTATAAATTTTAGCGATATCATTTTTAATGATATAATAATAAATCAGATGAAGGAAAAAATATTTTTACAATTTCTAGTTCTTTTTTTGTATCTTTTCCTATATCCCAAAGCGGTTCTAGCCTTGGAAAATCCTCTTAGTGTCCCAAATAACAAGATCGGGATCCACATTCTCTTTGACCATGAATTAAAAGCGGCATCTACCCTTGTTAACTCACAAAACGGGGACTGGGGCTATGTAACAATTGCAATTCAGTCAGGTGACCGGGATGTTGAAAAATGGCAAGCTTTTATGAATTCTGCAAAGCAGAACCATGTTATCCCTATTATACGCCTAGCTACAGAAGGAGATTATTTTAATACCAGGGTTTGGAGAAAGCCAACTGACACAGATATTATTGATTTTGCAAACTTTCTCAACTCGCTTGATTGGCCTACAAAGAATAGATATGTCATCGTTTTCAACGAGGTAAATAGGGGCGATGAATGGGGAGGAAGAACAAACCCTGGAGAATATGCGCAAATTTTAAGTTTTGCCGTAACAGTATTTAAATCAAAATCCTCTGATTATTTTATTATTCCGGCCGGTCTTGATAATGCAGCTCCAAATCAACCAAATTTATTCATGAATGAGTATATTTATATGAGACTTATGAATCAGAGCGTTCCGGGAATATTCAACCAGGTTGACGGTCTAAGCAGTCACTCCTACCCAAATCCAGGCTTTGCGACACCGCCGGGTGTTAGTTGCGCAACTTGCATAAATAGTTTTCAGTATGAGAAAGCCCTAGTCAACACGATGACTCCAAAATATCTTCCGGTATTCCTGACTGAGACTGGCTGGTCGACGGATGTAGTCTCTGACAAGCAAGCTGCAAATTATTTCTTATCTGCCTTAAATGCTGTTTGGAGTGATCCAAGTATTGTTGCAATTACTCCGTTTTTACTGCAAGGCCAGGGAGGACCATTTCAAAAATTTTCTTTTCTTAATGCCAGTGGCAGCTTTAGCGAACAGTACCAGATATGGAAAAAAGTACCCAAAATAAAAGGACAACCAAAAATGGCCCCCAAAGTTCTCGCGGCGCAAACAAAAGCAAATGAAGAGAACGATATAGCACCTACTCCTCCGACTCGAGACTTTTCTCATAGGCCTCTAGACAAAAGAGAGGTTTTTCCGAAGCAAGTTCATGATATATACAAATGGCTGATAAAAATTGATTGATTATGGAATGGGATAATGCACAGGATGTAAAAGAGGATTTGGAGAATATTTTGAAAAAAATAGATCTTCCTTACATTGACATCAAAAAAATACACTGCTATAGAACGAAAGGTTCCAAAACCCGCGCATATGCTAGAACATGGGCATTTCCCAAGATCTTTCAGCGCGCTTTAAATGTAAAACCGGCTTATGTAATCGAGGTTCTTTCAAACCATTATGATAAGCTTGATCACGATGCGAAAATGAAAGTACTTATCCATGAGCTTTTGCATATTCCCAAAAACTTCTCAGGGGCACTACTCCCCCACAAGACAAGGAGCAGGAATTTACACCAAGTAGCCAACCAATTGTATAAGGAATACAAAAAAAATAGTTAGTATGATTACTATAATTCACGGTACAAATACAGCTTCGTCCCGGAAATATTTTATTGGCCTGCGGCAAAATGAGCCGGACCAAACAATTATTGATGGGAAAAATGTGAGTCTTACTGATCTTGTTCAAATTTTTGAAGGAGGAGATTTGTTTACAGAGCAGAAAAACTTTTTTATTGAAGAATTGTTTGGAAAGAAGTCGCGAGGAGCGGGAAAAAAAGATACCGAACAAAAAGCCATACATGACTATATAGAAAAGCAATCTGGCGCAAATAATATTTTTATATGGGAAGGGTCAGAACTATCCAAAACAAATTTAAATACTTTCAAAAATCCGGCAATTAAAGCGTTCAAACTTCCCCAAGCACTTTTTCTATTTCTCGAAAGCATAAAACCGCGAAACGGAAAAGCGCTGATAAAACTTTTTCACGAAGTAATTGATACTGCTGACACTGAAATGGTTTTTTTTATGATGGTGCGCCAGATCCGAATGTTACTCGGACTAATTGAACCGACAACTGATGGAATCGATGAGATAAAAAGAATGGCACCATGGCAAAGAACTAAACTTCAAAACCAAGCAGACCGATTTGAAACCAGTGAATTAATACAATTTTATAATAAGCTTTTTAAAATAGAAAAAGCTATGAAGACAGGCAATCTGGGTATGTCACTAACTGAAACCATTGACTTCTTACTGCTGGATATTTAAGATATATATCATGCCTATTCTAAAGAGGACAATGTTCCGCGAGTATGACCTCAGAGGTCGCGAATCAGAGGATGAATTAAATGAAAAGTCAGTTTTCTTTATTGCAAGAGGATTTGCAGCTTATCTAACCAAGCACGGGGTAAAAGACTGCATAGTGGGATTTGATGCCCGATCAACTTCAGAAAGTTTTCATAACAGCGCCATTAAGGGACTCGCGGAGTCAGGAATTAATGTAGTTGATATAGGAACAGCAACTACTCCAATGTCCTACTGGGCTCAGTATTATTTAGAAACAAAAGGCTTGATGATGGTTACAGCAAGTCACAATCCAGCTGGATGGAACGGTGTAAAACTAGGCACTGATTACTCATCCACTCTTTTGACTGAAGGAATAAGTGAGGTATATTCAATCATTGAAAAAGAAGAATTTATTGACGGAAAAGGTACTGTGAAAAAAGCCGAGATAAAAGATGCATACGAAGAGGATCTTATATCGCGTGCAAAAATTACAAAAAAATTCAAGGTACTTGCGAATACCGCTAATGGAACCGCTGGTTTATTTGCTCCGGATCTTCTAAGAAAAGCGGGCTGTGAAGTTATAGAACATTTTACCGATGTTGATCCTACTTATCCAAATTATACTGCAAATCCTGACGGTACTGCAATGATGGAGGACACAGGCAAACAAACTGTTAAAAATAATTGCGATCTTGGATTTGCTTTTGACGGTGATGCGGACAGGCTTGGGCTCGTTGATGAAAAAGGAAACACTATTTGGCCCGACCGATATATAATATTATTATCCAGACTGGTTCTTTCCAAAAATCCAGGCGCCAAAATTATATTTGATGTTAAAGTCTCAGAAGCTCTGCCGGAAGATATAAAAGCGCATGGAGGAATACCTATCATGTGGAAAACAGGCCACTCACATATTAAGGCCAAATTGGCTGAAGAAAAAGCAGCAATGGCCGGGGAGATGAGTGGACACATTTTTTTTGTTGAAGACTTTTATGGCTTTGATGATGGATTTTTTGCGGCTCTCAAGGTACTTGAATATCTTTCGACCCAAGACAAACCTCTTTCAGAAATTATTGCATCGACCCCCTACTATATTTCAACTCCCACTATACAAGTAAAAACTACGGACGAGGATAAATATAATATTGTCGATCAGTTAACTAAAGAATTCAAGGATGAAGGTTACAATGTCGTTGACATTAATGGAGCAAGGGTTTACATGGATGGCGGATGGGGCTTGGTTCGTGCTTCATCAAATACACCGACACTTGTATTAAGATTTGAAGCAAAAACCCAAGAACAACTTGAAAAAATTCAAAAATTATTCAAAGAAAAGATAAGCAAATTTGATAATGTCAGTAAAGATTGGGATACAAGCGGTCATTAAATGATGTCTGATGAATTACAAACAGCAATTGAAGCCGTAAAAATAGGCGCTGAAAAAGCGCTTTTGTATTTTGACAGTGGTCAAGACCTCGAAACTACACTCAAATCCGATAACACCCCGGTAACTCTTGCAGACCCTGCAACGGAAAAGGCTATAAGAAAGTACATATTGTCAAAATTTCCAGATGCTAAGATTATCGGGGAGGAGATAGGAGGATCAATAAAAGAAGAATCTTTCTGGATAATTGATCCGATTGACGGAACACGGGTTTACGCCCGTGGAATTAACGCGTGGGCAGTTCTAATCTCTTATTATAAAAAGAGTGAATTTGTCATCGGAGTTGCTTATTTTCCTGTTCTCAACGAGATGTATTATGCTGAAAAAGGGAAGGGAGCATTCTTGAATGAGAAACGGTTAATTGTATCCAGCATAAAACCTTTGGTAAAGTCATTGGTAAACTCAGGAAATCCTAAGAACTATAAAAGCAATAAGATTGTGCCCAAATTAATAGAAAAATGCGCTATATTAAGAGGTTATGAAACGACTTATGCGGATTGTCTCGTTGCAGCTGGTAAAATGGACGCCTCAATCGATCCATACGCGCAGTTGTGGGATTTCGCTGCCTTTGTTCCCATCATTCAAGAAGCTGGAGGGATCATCACAAATCTCGAAGGCAAACCTCTGCAGTTAACGGATAGAGGGTGCATGCTGTCCAACGGACTGTTACACGAAGAACTGATGGAGATTGTAAATGGATAAAATTCTATCTAAAAAAGCATTTATTTTTGACCTGGACGGTGTTCTTATAAATAACGAACCGCTGTGGGAAAAAGCCAAGAAAGAAATGTTTGAGAAGCTGTTTGGTTCAGAGATATCCTCTAAGATTGGAACTACAGTTGGATCTAACACCGATACAATTTATAGTAGGGCTCTAAAGTTGGGCGCAACTGTTTCAAGAAAGGATGTATTTGATGCTTATCTGCAATACGCAATACCAATTTATAGTACAACACCTATTACAAACGGAATTCAGGAACTAGGAGAAGACCTAATCAATCACAAATATTTAATTGGGATCGTGTCAGCGTCCCCAAGAGAGTGAATGCAACTCGTAATTGATCGTCTTAAATTTAAAGATGATCTTTCTATAATTATTTCTCTTGATGAACGAGAAGATTTAGATCATAAACCCTCCCCTGATGGATATTTGGAAGCAATTAAGGTACTTGATACCACCCCGTCTTCAACTATCGTTCTCGAAGATTCTAACCCAGGTATTGCAGCTGCAAAAGCGGCTGGAGCTTATGTGGTTGGGCTAAAACTAAATTTATTGCCAGGCTATATCCAAACAGGGGCTGATATGTATGTAGATAAAATTGATGAAATCGCAAGGATTTTAACGTATTGAAAAAATGATGAGGAAATAGTAAAGTGTATTCAATGGCAAATATCCCGCAATTTGATAAGTCAAATTTTATTAATACTCCCTACATCAAACGTGTTGAAAAGCCATGGGGATATGAACTCATTTTTACACCAGATAATCTTCCGTACACCGGTAAAATTATGCATGTTAAAGCCGGAACAAGACAGAGTCTACAAATTCATGATAAAAAGCTCGAGACGTACTACCTCGGAAATGGTCGGGGGGGAGTTATAATTGAAAACTCCAAAGGAGAAATGGAAGAAATTGAATTTGAAAAAGACAAGGGATATACAACGACTGTTGGTCAAAAGCACCGAATATACGCAATTACGGATTGTGACGTTTGGGAAGTTTCTACGCCTGAAACCGGCACTACTTATCGTCTAGAGGATGATTATGCGCGTCCTGATGAAACAGAGGAATTGAGAAAAGACCCAAATAGAGGCTGGAACGAATAAATATGATTGATCTGGATAACGTCGAAGAAATAAGAAAAATAGATCCGCAGGATACACTTGGTTCTACAGAGCTGCTTGTTAAGCAATGCGATGCGGTCTGGGAAGAAATAAACGCTCTCAATCTTCCAAAAATAGAAGGAATTAAAAATATTGTGTTTTGCGGAATGGGAGCATCAATTTATGGTGCGCTTGTTGTCAAGGCACTTTTGGGGAAAAATATACCTTTTCCCTCGGAAACTGTCAGCGATTACTTTCTTCCTGCTTATGTAAACGAAAATACACTTGTTGTCCTGACAAGCTATTCAGGAACAACAGAGGAAGTTTTGTCTTGCGCACAGGATGCCAAATCAAAAAATGCAAAAATGGTTGTACTCAGTAAAGGCGGTCCGCTTTCAGAATTCGCAAAGACAAATAATGTTCCATCATATATTTTTGACGCCAAATTAAATCCTGCGGGCGTTCCCCGCCTGGGCAATGGATACACGATATTGGGGCTTATCGGGCTCTTGAATAAAACGGGAGTAATTAATATTGAGAGCAACGAAATCAATAACGCGATTGCGCGGTTTGGTGAAAAATTTGATAAGATCAAACTTCAAGCCAGAAAGGAATTTGAAATATTTGAGAATAAAATACCAATTGTCATTGCAGCCGAACACTTATCAGGAAACGCCCAAATTTTCAGAAATCAATTCAATGAAACAAGTAAAGCATTTTCAGCCCTGTATCTCATACCGGATCTGAACCATCACCTTATGGAAGGATTGCAATTCCCGACAGGTGCACCTTTGCAATTTGTAATTCTTAACTCCTCAAATTATTCAAATAAAATAAAAAAACGCGTAGAGCTTACAATTGATGTGATCAAACAAAACAATCACGATGTATTTGAGTTTACAACTAGTGGTGCAACAATTTATGATGATTTTCTGGAGACACTGCAATACGGAAGTTTTGTAACTCTTTATTTGGGCCTTGCCTACAACCAAAACCCGGCAACCAACCCATGGGTGGATTACTTCAAAGAAAAACTATCTAAATAGTTTTTGAATTAATTCTTTCTAGTACTTCTTCAAGTTTTGTTACATCATCAATTATAAATTGCACATTTAGATTTTCAGCTTCTTTCCTACTCAATTGACCGGTCAGAACAACAATTGGAGTAACATCCGCGGCTTGGGCCATTTGAACATCAGTTATCGCGTCTCCGACAAATATTGTTTCGTCAGGTAAGACTTTTTGTACTTTCATAATCTCTTCCAGCATAAATGGATGTGGTTTTTGCTTTTCCGGATCTTCTATATCATTTGTATGTATTATCTGGAAGAAGACATTTGGAATATTAAACTTTGGAAAAATTTCATCTCTTAGAACTTTAGGATTCGCTCCTGTAGCAATAGCAAGTCTATATTTTTTATAAAGTCGCACTAACAGTTCTACTGATCCATCAACTAAAATCAGATTTTCGACAAACGTTCCACCAAAAAACTCTTTCTCATAAATCTCTTTCGCCTTATCAACCAACTCGGGATGTTCTTTCAAGAGTTCTTTAAGCACTTCTTTATGATGCTTACCCCACTTTGCAACAATTCCCTCCCTTTCTTTCGCATGTGTCAAATGCACTCCAACACCGATCAATGCCTCATGATAGCATCTATGATATCCTTCTTTTGCGCCAAGGGTAAATACATCATCCCAATCAAAAACAATAAGCCTTATCACAAGTAAAGTATAGCTTATTTGAAGCTAAAATGGTAGAAAACTCAAATCTATCCTCGCCGGAATGAAGTAATCAATTGCTCTTATCGTGCAGAACCACTATCTTTGTTTCAGATGATGATTTATTTCCGGCCATATCTTCAGCTGTTGCTTGAATTACATATTGCCGGCCATCTTTATCATTTCCGTTTCTTTTCGCTTCCAGTTTTATAATTTGATTAAAACCAGTCAAAACAGGCTGTACCGACCCATATTCATCTGTAACTTTAAATGCACTCTTATACAAATTATTTTCTTGAATGTTTCCAGTTATACGGACATCTATCAATTTGCCATTTGGAGGCCAAATCGAGCTGGGGTTTGCGGAAATAGTAACAACCGGCTGTGTCTTGTCAATTTTTATATATAAAACGTTCGTATCTTCCTTATTGCCCGCCTTATCTACAGAATAATAATAGACTTTTGATACCCCTTCCTGATTAAAAATCAGAGGAGTTAAATATTCAACGAAATTGTCCTGATTATCCAATGAATAATATGTAGTATTATAGCCCGACAGTTTATCATATCCATTAAATTCAATTTGGACATTTGTCCTGTACCAATCATTTAACCCTTTTGATCCGGTTGTATAAATAATTGTTGATGGGGGCGTTTTGTCTATATTAATAGAAAGTTTTTTAGCAACTTCAATATTTCCAGCTTTATCTACCGAACGGTATAAAATTTCCGATAGTCCTTCCTTACTTATTTTAAATTGCCCAGTGTAGTCTAGATAAGATGAGCCTCCGTCCAGACTATACTCGGATTTGGAAACTCCCGATGCGTTGTCTGAGGCAACCAAAAAAACGTCAACATCTGAGACATACCAGCCTTGATCACCTTTTGTACCGGCAACCCCGGGCGAGGTAACAGGGGCAATTTTATCAATGCTGAAAGAGTATGTTTTGATATCCTCTATATGGGAGTCGTTATCTTCTGAATAAAAAGATATTTTATATTTTCCCTCATCATTAAAACTAAGAGGTGCTGTATATTTCTGCCAATCGCTATCATTGGTTTTATAAAACGTACTCCTAACTCCCAACCCACCGTCATTATCCTGAGCGTTCAAAGACAGCTTAATATTTGACTTAAACCAATCGTTATCTCCCTTGTCCCCCTCCGGATTCACCTGCGTAACAGGCGCAGTTGTATCTGCCCTATCACCCATCAGAGCAAAATGAGTGAGATGGTCGACTTGTATAGTTGCCTTATCAGTTACAAAATCAATTGCTGTATCTTCTTTTTTCCAGGTTTTTAGATCAACACTTGAATATATCGATAGAGTTCCATTTTTAAAACGGTAAACTTGATCAGGAGTAAATCCAATGGTAATTCTTAGAGAGGGTTTGTTAAGCGCTGTGACTAACTTTCCAAAAGCATCCTTGAGAACTACCTCCAGACCGGGACCTACTCCCAAAACATTATCTGATAATTTAGCGGACGGTTCTGATTGCGCATACAGAGTCAAATCTTTCAGAGATGGCTCAGGGGAAAGCTCTACGGTATTTTTCCCAACTGTGAAACTTCCGCCGCTTGAAGTTAGGATATTTGTTACCCCGTCAATCTTATTAATCCATAGATAATTACTTATATTTCCTTTTTTTTCAATCCCATTTTGCAAAAATGTGTAGATTTCCCAAGGATCCGGAACTCTGTCTGCTTTTTTTATAGCGGGTTGCCAGCCAAATGGATCCGTTACGCCATCAGGCACATTATCCCCAAAATTCCCGTCATTGTTTTTGTCCTGAAAAACACCGAAGTGAATGTGAGCACACGAAGGCGTATTGTATATCTTATTTCCTTTACTACTTAATACATAACAATTTCCAAAATGTCCTACTTTGCCAATTTTATCGCCTTTTTTTACTTCCCCACTTGCTAATCCGGTGGGATATAAATGCTCATACCAGGTCTGATAGCCATTCCTATGATCAATCTTAACCACATTTCCAGCCCCATAACTATCCTTTTCAAGGATTACTGTTGCAGAACCTGAGGCAGCAGCAAGAACATCATCGCCATCATTTACTCTTGCTCCCAGTCCATAGTCATAGCCATCGTGAGACGAGTAACCATCTGCTTCATCAGCATTTCTGAACGAAATCTTATTTGCAGAAGCAGTTGCAGGTTCGGAAATCCCACTACTCAACAAAGGATATGAATGATCAAAATATGTATTAATGGCAAGAGCTGAATCATTGAAATTCATACCTTTTGCTTGATAATCCCAGGGCAGATCCAAAAACGGAACGGGTGTTGGAGATAATGAAGGACTTACGGAGGGAATTGGACTCGGTGCGGGGGTAACACTTGCTCCCAGCACGCTGGGTGGGGTGTATAATTCGCTAGTTTGTGTCTGCTGCCCTGAATCCATCATCCCGTTTACCGCAAGAGCGCTACCATTGCCCAGGGCAGTTAAGGTAAAGCCATTTCTGCCAACATTCATAAACTCCGTATCTTCCCATCTATTGGTCTGAGGATTAAAAAGCATAGAGCTAGAATTTAATCCCAGTAATCCCGCTCCAGCTGCTAATACGTTGTAACTAGCATTCTCTCCTAATAATGCCGTAGCGCCCTGATAAAAAATATGACTAGTTTGATATAATTTCCATTGCTTAGCTACGGGATCGTAAGCCTCAGAATCACCCGCTGAATTTCCTCCTACTGCAAGTACGCGCCCATCATGCAATAGCACTGCAGAAAAATTGAATCGTGCTCTGTTCATATCGGGCCCATATACCCATTTATCCGTAGAAGGGTCATATATTTCTGTGGATGATATAGGAACTCCGACTCCGGTTGTCTTAAGTCCACCCATTACCAGAACCTTTGTTTTGCCATCGCTGTCCACAAAAGTTACCTGTTGATGGTTAAGGCGCTCTATATTCATTGACGATCTAACTAACCACTGATTAATCTCGGAATCATACATTTCAACTGAATTACTAATATATGTTCCTCCACCACCGATTCCACCAGTTACTAAAACCTTGGTACTATCTACAACTGAAGACTTTTGTGCGTATTTGGCCTCAATCATATTTGGAGTTAAAACCCATATATTTGCAGAAGGGTCATATAGCTCTGCTGTGTTTCTTATACATGAACACCCTTCAGACGCTCCACCCGCTGCAAGAACTTTCACATTTCCACTTCGCAAACTATCTGTTATTACGTTTAACACAAAGGATTTTCTATCGTGAATCATAGGCTTTGCCAAGACCCAATTGCCTGCAGTGCTGCTTGTGGAGGGAGTAAAGATTTCAGTCACCTTTGTAGAACTTGCAATGTAAACCCCACCAGCTATCATAACTTTTCCATTATTTAATAGGACGGCCTGATGTGACTCTCTAAGTATGTTGGTATTTCCTTGAGGTACCCATTGAAGACTAGCATATGCGACGCTTAAAAAAGAAGAAGAAAATATTAATACCAGTAGAAATAAAATTGTTTTATATTTAATATAAAAACTTACATTAAATTTGAGGAAGGATTGAATCATTAGTGCGGTGCTATCTAGTAACTGTAATGGCTACACCTGAGTATGTATTGGATGAAGGGGCAGTCACAGTTACTCTACTGTCTGGTGAAGCTGAAACACCCACTAGGTAGTGTGCATTGTATGTTCCCGAACAATCTATAGAATCTCCACCATTAAATTTGGGATCTTGAGGTAGTGCTGCAATATACTTTGTTACTAAAGCACTACATATATCGGCTCTTGGTGAAACGGTGGCGTCATTTGTGATGGTGCAAGGCGTAGTAGATGGACACGCAGCAAAGGTTAGTCCAGCGGGTGGTGTTCCTGCATTAGCAGGGTCAACCTGATACTGACTAATTGAGCTAAGTATAGCATTCACATCAGATTTTCTTTTTGTGTCATTGGATTGACCAAACTGTCGGGCCGGATTGATGGCGATAAGAGTAATTGCAAGAAGAATTGCGAGGATACCGATAACTACGAGTAACTCGATAAGGGTAAATCCTTTGTTTAGTTTTTTGATTTTCATAACTTATCTTGTCGCTGTTATTGTGGTAGTTATCTGGCCTACTCCTGAAACTGTTACCCTGTTGTCTGATGCGCTTTTTGATACTGAGTAACCTGTATTGTATGCTCCTGCGCAACTACTAACAGGTGTGCCAGTTCCTGTTGTTGGATCACCTGGTAATGCTGCA
>JBBSGK010000021.1:0-16071 GCA_038254115.1 Candidatus Levyibacteriota bacterium
ACAAATGCTACATAGAACCCCGGAGCAATAGAAATTTTTGGATTAAGAAAATATATGAGAATACTGAAAGAGATGATAGCGTCAATAGGCAATTGTTGAATTTGAATATAGCAGTTTTGAGATTATGGGAACATGAGATAAAGAAAATGCCTGATTATTGCTTATTCAGAATTAGAGAAAAATTGCATTTATTTTAACTCTGAAGTAAATCTAGATCTTTTTGGGATACACTCCAGCTAAGTTGAATTGTAGAATAGATATTTTTCTTTGCTTTTAATTTTTTTGTTGGATTTTGAATGAATTTAATTTGTGGGATATTTGAAATATTCATTATCAAAGCAACGTAATATTTTTCCTTATACTCTGTTGCAACCTGCCATTCTTTACTTGTGAATAAAATTCCCCCACTTGATGCTGATAATCCTTTAACTTCTACATAATAAGACCCGGTAGAATTAATAATTTCAAAATCATAACCACCGCCAAAATCCCTAACGTCTCTTAACTTTCCCTTTACGGGTTCCCCACATTTTTTAAAATATTCAATAAAATATTGTTCTGCCGCCTTTCCGGTAGGTCCTCTAACTATAAAAACAGAAGCTTTTTTATTTGAGTCTTGTCTATTCTCATCGAATAAGATTTGAATGTCTTTATACTCCTCAGTCTCCTTAAATTTATTATTATTTAGTATTTCTTTAACTATTTCCAAAAGCGTATTTTCATCTGTTTCCTGAAATGCACGGAGAACTTTTAGACGACTACCTCTTAATTCTCGTAGCCAGCCAATACGTGTATTCTCATGATGAGGATCAAATTCATCTCTCATATTTTTAATTGTGTTGGGTTTTACACCCAATATATTTCCAATACTATCTGCGGCATGACTAAAAGTAGAGTAACCGAGACTAGCATACCCATCCTTATCAAATCGGGAAAGGTAATAGGAGACAATTAGAGCGAGTTGGTTATTAGTTTTCATTTTTGATATATGGGCCATTAAAGTTTTATCAATATTTCCCTAAAGCTTATCTGACAATTTATTTACCAAAATTTTCCAAAGACTATTTGAATCATAAATTTATCTCAGGTGGGTTTATATTTTTTCTCAATTTCTCCAATACTCCGATTCTTTTCTGCTTTGTTTTATTGATCACATTAAAAACTACTTCAGCAATTTGTATGGCTAATAGTGGAGGAACTGCATTCCCAACTTGATGATATTGCTGCGTTCGCGCTCCCTCAAAATAATAGTTATCCGGGAAAGTTTGGAGTCTGGCTGCCTCTCTTACAGTAAGGCTTCGGCATTGAGAAGGATCATAATGTATGCTGTAATGGCCATCCTTTGACATGTGGCAGGTAATCGTTGCTGCCGGATGGTCAGCATCCTGAACGCGAAACCGATCGCCAAAATCTCCACGATCAATAGCCACTTGTGTTTGCACGTTCTTATGATTCGGAAGCAATTGCTTGGGAAAGTCTTTCATTCTTGGCGAGCAACCATAGATCTCAGCGTAAACCGATGAAAAGAAATATCTCCATAAATCTTCTCTCATGTGTCCGCGGGATGCATGATTGACAACTCCTCCAATTCTCCTATCCAAAAACCATTCAGAATTATATTTTGGATTTACCGCCGTTTTTATGAATTCACTACCGGTTCCAAGATTAGATTGCAGTCTCGCAAGTGCGTCAATCATCTGAGCCTTTAATCGTTTCGGTTCGATTTCTCGACCATTCCTCAAGATAGGTTGATAGTTTTCAAACCAATCCTGATTAATTATTGATTTTATAAAATCAAACCATTCTCGCTCTTCATCTTTTGTCTTAGTGAAAAAACTTCTGAGAGGAGGTAGATCTGATAAAAGTTCTCTAACGTTAACCTTATTTTTTTTTAGTTTAAGAATATCTGGCCTTATATCAATATCGCTCCTAATTCCTAGAAGAATTACCCTATGCCTCGCTTGAGGTATCCCAAATTCTTCAGAGCGAATAAGATAGTCACTCGGATCGAGCTCCGTATCACTCTCTGCTAGCGTAACTAAGGAGTATATTCGATACTCCAATTTTGCATTTTCTGAAGATTTACCGTTATCACTAATTGCTTTGCTGGGGTTACGGAGGTCTTTAAATATCTTATGGACTATCTTTTCTCCATTTATCTCAGCAGATAGCATTCCCTTTACGTTCTCCATCACAAAAATCGTAGGACTGAACTTTGCAAACGAGAAATATCTATCCCGCTTTATGGTGATAGCGATTCGAGTTTTACTCCCGCGGAGGAACCTGAGCTTATTGAATGGGGAAAGCATTACCACTGGATAGATTTTCACCGAATATGTGCCGTTTGTGGAAAAATTGTAAAATCAGGTGATTTAGAATTAGCTTTTAATGATGGCAAGATAGAAATATACAAAGATTACACAGATCATTATAGGAAAATCGAGCAAAATGATAAGTTTGGACATTTGTTAATTGTTCATGAAAGCTGTATAAACAGTCACTAGTTATGCCAAGAAAAACACTAGCAAAATTTATTTATGAAAACCTACTTAAAGCCTCTTGGCCAGGAGTTGCTATGGACGAAGTTAAACAAGTTGTACACTGTCCAAAAGGACAGATTTTGATTTTGATAAAAGGAGAATATCACCTCAAATTTTATTGGTACTCTTCTGAGAAAAAAGAATATAATTTAAGAGAAAGTTATAGCGAAATTGTATTTCCAAAAACCTTTGATATTAGAAAATTGATTTTTTTTAGAAGAAATGGAAATTATAAGCTTGCGTATGAACACCAATTTAAATCTATTACCAATCCTCTAAACAAAAATGTAAATAAAATAAAGTTAAATACTTCTTCAAGATTAAAATTTCATAAACAAAACATTATTTTACCACTACGCCTATTTTCTAAATCTATGAAAGATGCAAAATATGTCTATGACAAAAGCACTTCTTACAAAAACTCAACACAGAATTATTTGTCAGGTATTAAATCTCACGACTATAGTAATAATGTTAAGAAAAGGACAACCTACATGGAAAAGGGTGAGTTTCACTTTTTGGTAGATCGTCTTTATCTTAAAACCAAAGATAGTAAAAAAGATTTTCATAAATATCTCGACGAGGGAGATTTGAAATCAATGGAAGAATTAATGACTGAACTATTAAAGTACGATGTCCTTTCGGAAGAATATTTGAGAAGACTAAGTGATTATTTTATTAAAGTTAGACTTAAAGATATTATTGAATTAGGAAAAGAAATTTTATCGCTAAAAAGCACTGATCTAACTACTACTGTTGCAAGAAAGACAATAGAAAAAATGGAATTGGTAGGAGTTAGCCAACTAGAAACGCTCTGGCAAAAATATTTTGAAAAGAATCTTTTGTATCTTATTTTTACTTATAAAAAGATTTTTCCAAAAGTTGAGCTTAAAGATATTGAAGGTGAAAAGAAATACCCAGATTTTATTGGAATAAACCATTACAATGGTTTAGATATTATAGAAATTAAAACTCATCTTAAAAATGTTTTAGTATGGGATAATAGTCACCAAAATTTTTACTTTTCTCCAGAGATGAGTAAAGCAATAGTTCAGACAAAAAACTACATGGACGCAATTATGCAGGAGCGATTTAAAATCGCTGAAGACAGAGAAAATATAACAAAATTTACTGATGAAGAAAATCTATATCATCCTAGGGGAATTATTATAATTTCATCACGGAACAAGCTTACAACAAATACCGGTCAAAAAGAGAAACTAAAAAGAGATTTTACAAAATTAAGAAATAGCGTACATGATATTGAAATCTTAACATTTGATGAGATAATAAACATAGCCGATGAATATATTAAGAACATAATTCCGGATGTGAGAAATGGAAGATAGAATAGACCAAAAATAAAAAATATCCTCAAAGATTTTCGCGTAGCTCATTCACGATCCGAACAGTTTTATGGAAAACAGCTTAACCCCGGAAAGCGCTTTCAGGCTGTTAATATTATTGATATGGCTTTAGCTTTTGACAGTGCCTAACTAAGCAATTCGTCAGGAAGAAGAGTACTTTTCGTACATTTACCATCAATACAAGCAGCATTTGCTTCAGTAATTCGTGTTATGTCTCTGTCATCGTTTTCGTCTTTGGTTTCTTCAAAACGCTTGATTCCAAAATCTACTGCAACTATCTCTGCGCTCTTTGCAGTATTTGGCAATCCCAGTCGTCCTAGCTCTCTTGCATCGACCCATACGAAGTATTCGTGAAGAGCATTACTAGCTCCGAAGGTATTGGTCACCCATTGATCGCCACTTTGTGATTTGAAATGCAAGATTACTCTCCACGCCTTGTTCATTGTTGTGGTCGGATGAGTTGCGCTCGCTTCGACCCTTAATCCTGGGACAAGTGACTTACTGTATTTGCCTTGCCACCACTCTGGGTTCTGTTTTTCGTAGAATCTGCCATTGGAGAATTCGAAAGTATACATGTCCTCGCTCGAAAGTGTCTTTTTATCGATATATTCCTTTATTTTGTCGAGTGCCAGCTTATCCAAATTGTCTTCCTCGTCAGTTCGGGCAAACATGCTCAGCCCGTCAACTGCAAAAGCGAACCCAATGAAACTCTTTTCGTCATTATACGCAACTATTCTGGCAATAAGTCCAAAGTTGGCAGGCATACTCAGAAATCCTTGGCTATCCCATTTAATAGAGTAGCCGCCATGTGATACTATTTGGCCATAACGAATCAACTCAGGGTTAACGCTCATGAAGTCCAGAAGCTCGCTTTCTTTGTATCGCCTGTCACCTCGTTCGTTTACCTTTAATGCAACCAGCGTTCCCTCCCGATCCCACCTGCGAAGAGTTTCGGGGTGAACGTTGATCAAAGCTGCTGCTTCAGAGATTGTCAGTAGTTTTTCCATACCTACACTATCCTATACTATCTTAAACAAATGTGCAAGTACTTTTTCTTCCCATTTGTGAAATCTCTGAGACAATCCCTTTTTATAGTGTCTCATTTGTCTCGTTTTGCCTCAAGAGCGAGACAGGTGTTATAATGACGTTGGGTTCCAGACCCGTATGGCTCACTTCGGAAGATTCAAGCTTATTTTGTTATTGACCTTCTATCTTTTGCGGCTTTTGCCAGACCCTTTATCACCGGCACAGTCATATCCCATCCCATACACGCGTCTGTTATGCTTTTTCCATACACCAAACTGTCTTTGGGAGCGAATGCCTGTTTGCCGTCTTCAATAAAACTTTCCATAAGAACTCCAATAATTCCACTATTTCCCTCCGCGATTTGCTCTGCAACATCATGCGCGACGACAGGTTGTTTTTTATAATCTTTATCACTATTTCCATGACTGGTGTCTACCATAACGCGTTGGGGTAATTTCGCATCCTTCAGAGCGGAAAGTGCTTTTTGAATACTCTCTGCATCATAATTTGGCCCATCTTCACTTCCCCGCAAAATAATATGACAGTCATCATTTCCCTGAGTTGTAACTATGGCAGCAATTCCCCGCTCGGTAACACTTAAAAAGCTGTGATGGTACGATGCAGCAAGTATCGCATCAATCGCCATTTGTATGCTGCCGCTCGTCCCATTTTTGAACCCAACAGACATAGAAAGCCCTGAGGCTAAATTGCGGTGGACCTGACTTTCAGTGGTCCTGGCGCCTATTGCTCCCCAAGACACAACATCTGCAAAAAATTGGGGAGTTATTGGATCCAAGAATTCACAACCGACCGGTAATCCGATTTCAGTAATGTCCAGCAGTAATTTCCTCCCAATATTTAATCCCTGATTTACCGCAAAACTGTTATCGAGATGGGGATCATTGATGAGTCCTTTCCATCCGATTGTGGTCCGGGGTTTCTCAAAATACACCCGCATAACAATAAAAAGTTCATCAGAGAATTGGTCTGCTAATTTTTTAAGGCGGGTCGCATAGTCAATTGCTGCAACTGTATCATGGATTGAGCACGGACCAACTATTACCAATAGCCTATCATCTTTTTTATTTATGATATCAACAATTGTATTACGCGCTTTTGTAACAAATTCCGCTCCTTTTTCTAAAAGAGGCAGTTCTTCGAGAAGAGTGTCCGGCGGAGTAAGCGGGCGGATACTTTCAATTCTTAAATCCCGTGTTTTTTGCATAGCAGAATTATATCATATCTTTTTCAGAGGATAGTAAACCAATTACTTCTTTTTACTTTTTCTCATAAAAAGAAAGGGCAGGATGGAGATCAAGATAGGCAAAAGAATCAGTAGATAATATAGATGATTGGCATGCATAAGACGCGCTGTTTTGGGACCGAGCCTCTGTCCGATTGAGAGGTAAAAAGGAATTGAGACTGAAAGTGATACAGCAGTACTTAAGATAAATGTTCTGTATTTAATAGTCGAAATTCCTGAAAAAATGGTAATTGGTATTTTAAACCCCGGCACATGTCTTCCAAAAATAATTACAAGAGGTCCGTATTTCCGGAAATGTTTCTCAACGTTTTCCAATTTCTTTTTATCCAAATCAATAAAGTGACCGAATTTGGTGAGAATACCGGCTCCATATTTATCAAATAGGAAAAACAATATAGACGCTCCCAGCAGTTGGGAGAGTAGTACTACTATAAAGGCTACAAAATAGGACACGTGCCCAAGGGACACCTGATAACCGGTGTAGGCAATAGCTACATCTGTAACAGGAAGTGGAATCCCAGCCTCTTCGATAATCAGCAAAAGAATTGGGGCCAGGATAACCTGGTGCTTGATGAGGGATAGTAGAATTTCTTCAATCTGATCCGAAAATGTAAATTCCATAGCCCTATTATAGCAGTTGTATGCGAGCCTAATAGTTTGGTAATTTGATCAAACATGGGTTAGACATATTTTGACTTACCTGTTAAACTCTACAAATCAACAAATCAACCCCAACAAAATATATAATATTTTTTATATTTATCATATTGCTCACAATCGGAACATTTTATGTCTGGAAAAAGCAAACCAATAGCACTAAAGCTGCCGAGGGTTTAGCAAAAGTTGTTCCGACAGTTATTGCCTCACCTACACCAGCCGGTCCCTTTAAATATATTATTCCCAAAATAGAAAAAAAACGGGAATATCAGATCGTGATGCTTGGAGACAGCATGACTTACTCTCTAGGTCCACACGGCGGCCCATTTTATGAGTATATCAACGACCTTTACAGGAAAGAAAATCACGGGATACTGATAGACAACTATGCCCAACCCTCAACCAGCATCCTTACGATTCAGGACGCTATGAACAGAGAGCAAAAGTTCTGGGATGTTGATCTTCCACCCCTTATGCCCCGAAAATTTGATCTTATTTTAATCGAGTCGTTCGGCTATAATCCCCTCTCGCAATTTCCACGAGAGGAAGGACTTAGGAAGCAAAGAGAAATATTGGATAAAACGGTGACCGACTTGACAAAATCTCACCCCAAAGCTGTTATTATGTTTGTCGCGACAATTGCCCCAAGCAAAACTACTTTTGCCAAAAATGTTGATTTAAATATGAATCAGTCTGGGCGGAAAAATGAGGTTGATGAAAGATCTGCATTTATCCTCAATCATGTTGCATATGCAAAGCTTCACAACATTCCTCTGATTAATATTTATGAAAAATCTCTCAAACCGTCAGGTGATGGAAATGTGGAATACATAAATCCTGATGATAACATCCACCCATCGGCAGTAGGCATCAAATTCATAGGACAAGAACTGACAGACTTCATATATGCTTCAAATATATTGCCGAAGTGAATTAAATCGGTTCAAATGCTTGGAAAAGTGAGTATTCAAACAAAGCGCGTTAATAAATTATGAATGAGTTGTCAGGGGGAACCCGTGAATAACGGAGGGGGTGTTATCACCCGGCAACGAATGAACAATTTTAGCGCGACTTTGTGACACACGCACTTTTGGTCTTTTCTCGGCAGAAAAGAACAGAATAATAAATAATACTTATTAAAATAATTTTCGTGTTTACCAAATCCCCTATTTAATCGCAGAATGCGAGACGCGCTTAGCGCATGAAATTTTTATTTTTGTTGTTTATGGCGAGTATTACTCCGCAGACTCCTATTATAATATAGACAATTTTCTCAAGCGTCGGTATTGAGCCAAGTAGCAAGTTAATAATGTTAAACCCCAAAGCTGTTAGCCCAACATTAATTGCTCCTATGACTACTATCCAAAAAACAATATCATTCCAATCATTAAAACGTGTATATGCTTTCATTATAATCACCCCCTTTCATCTTCCAGTCTAATACCCGTTTGTATCAACTGTCAATAAGATTCTGCACTGCTACTCCCTATTGGATTTATCTATTCTAGCTTTCTTACCTGTCCTGAGAACACCGAAGGAAGAATTTGAGAATAGTAACTCCGAGGGTTGAAAGTAAATTTATTTCCTAGAATATGTTATAAATATCATGAATATGAAGAAAAAAACGAAAAGTCCGGTGGATGAATACAGCATGGGTACAAAATTAACCATACTTTTCCTGATATACGTTTTTCCCCGGCTTATGAACTTTATTACTTTTCTCACCAAATACTTTCCTTTTTCTGAGTTGTGGAAAGGACATTTTTTTCACTATGACAATCGCGAAGTCGCGCAGACTCTTGATCTTTTGGGTTATGGCAAATTCCTTTCTCAAAAATTATTCATACTTGATCACGTGGAGAAAGATAGATACTTTATACGCTACTTTGGCAAATTTAACGGTAAAAAGAAAGATAAGAGTAAAGATTTAGTTATGGAAAGGCTTCAAAAAAAGTTTGGGGAGAATAATACATATCTGGACCAGGAAACAAATGGCACCTTCCAAATCCGGGTACCGAATAATATTGATTAAAATAAACCCAGCTTCCCAAACCCTCGCTTTAGACGTATAATAATTTTATAATGCCGAGTAAGAAAATTAATGTAAAAGGCCTTCAGGTCGTTATTTTTACAAAAAATGAGAGTGACTATATCTCTCTTACAGATATTGCCAGATATAAAGATGCGGATAGAAGTGATTACCTAATCCAGAATTGGTTACGAAATAGAGATACGATAGAATTTCTAGGCTTGTGGGAAAAAATTAATAATTCTCAATTTAAATCCATCGAATTCGATGGATTTAAACAAAGTGCTGGCTTAAATAGTTTTTCTCTGACCCCGCAACGCTGGGTAGTTACCACTGGGGCTATTGGTATTTTTTCCAGAAAAGGGCGTGGTGGTGGAACGTATGCCCACAAAGATATAGCTTTTGAGTTTGCAACCTGGATAAGCGCGGAATTCAAGCTATTTCTTATCAAGGAATTTCAAAGACTAAAAGAAGAAGAGAATGAACGCCTGGTCACGGGCTGGGATACCAAAAGATTATTGACCAAGATCAATTATCGCATTCATACAGACGCAATTAAAGAAAATATTATTCCTCCCAATCTTTCCAAACATGCCCAAAATTTGATATATGCCAATGAAGCAGACGTTCTAAACGTTGCGTTGTTTGGTATGACTGCTGCCGACTGGCGTGATAAAAATCCCAAACTTGATGGCAATATCCGTGATTATTCAGACGTTGCCCAGCTTGTATGTCTTTCAAATCTGGAAAATCTCAATGCAGAATTTATAAGAGCAGGATTATCTCAGAGCGAACGACTGATTAAGCTTAACGTAAGCGCGATCACTCAAATGAAATCCTTGGTAACTAACCACTCGGTAGATAAATTAAGTAGAAAGTAATTAACTTTCCAAACTTTAAAAACTTCACAAACTTACCGAGGCCGGAAGATCCCAGACACATCGAGTTGAAAGCAAATTAGAATATCCGGAATTCCCAGCTTCCCAAAGACCCCATTTAGACGTATAATAAGAGTCAGTTTATAAAATGCAAAAAGAAGCAAAAGCGCGTATAAAAATTAACAAACTTCTTGAAGAATCGGGTTGGAGTTTTGAAGATACTGAAAAAGGTAGAGCCAATATTCAACTTGAACCAGGAGTAAAATATTCAGAACTTGGGGATGATTTTGAAAATCATAAACAAGGTTTTATTGATTTTCTTTTATTAGATAAAGACAGTCGTGCATTGGTTGTCGTAGAAGCAAAAAAAGAATCAATTGATCCGTTATCCGCTAAAGAACAAGCACGAAATTACGCGCGTAATTCTGGTGCTCGTTTTGTTATTCTTTCAAACGGCAACATACATTATTTGTGGGATACGAAGCACGGCAACCCTGACACTATTTCTCGCTTCCCAACCCAAGATTCTATTACGCAATACGAAAAATATACTCCAAACCCGGAAGAGCTTGCTCAAACTCCGATTGATGAAAATTATGTTATTGCTACGCAAATGCCGGCATATTCTAATGATCCTGTCTTTCAAAATGTAGCGACCCGTGCAGAATTTTTGAAAAAAAACTATCTCAAACAACTTCGACCATATCAAGTACAAGCAATAAAGGCTTTGCAGGAATCAGCAAAAGACGGTAGTCAAAGGTTCTTATTTGAAATGGCAACAGGGACTGGAAAAACACTCATTTCTGCCGCTGCTATAAAGCTCTTTCTCAAATCTGGCAATGCTCGCCGAGTGCTTTTTCTAGTTGACCGCCTTGAACTTGAAGATCAAGCGCAAAAATCTTTTGTGCAATACCTGGGTCATGATTTCCGTAGCGTCATCTATAAAGACAGCCGTGATTCATGGGCAAACGCAAGTATTGTCGTTTCAACTATTCAAACATTTCTAGCTGGAGATAGATACAAAAAAGAATTTTCTCCAACCGACTTTGAACTCGTTATTTCAGATTAAGCGCACCGCTCCATAGGCGGCAATAGCCGAGCCGTCTTTGAATACTTTGTAGGCTACAAACTCGGACTTACGGCCACTCCGAAAAATTATTTACGTGGATTTGATGCTGAAGGCGCAGACAGTCAAAGAGAGTACGAACGTCGGCTCTTGATTGATACATATAAAACTTTTGGATGTGAACCGGGCAATCCGACTTTTTCGTATGACCTAGAAAAAGGCGCAGACGAAGGATTTCTCATCAAGCCAACCCTTGTTGATGCGCGAACTGAAATTACTACTAAGCTTTTATCAGAAGAGGGCTACGCTGTTCACACTCTTACTGAAAGCGGAGAAACAATAGATGAAACTTTCAACGAACGACATTATGAGCGAAAAATATTCAACGAAGAAACAAATATCGCCATGTGCAAGGCGCTGATTGACAATGGCCTCTATGATCCAGTTGCCACGGCGTTAGGCATTCCACTTTTCGGAAAAACGATCATCTTTGCGGTGTCCCAAAAACACGCCGTGCGACTGACTAACATTCTAAACAAAATTGCTTTTGAAAAATGGCCGGAACAATACAACGAATCAAATTTTGCGATGCAGGTATCTTCACAGGTCCAAAACGCCCAGCAAATGACAATCAACTTTGCCAATAATCGTCTTGGTGGACAAGCTAACCAACCGGAAGGATATGACACAAGTAAGACTCGCGTAGCCGTGACTGTCGGTATGATGACCACAGGCTACGATTGCCAAGATTTGCTCAATATCGCGCTGATGCGTCCAGTATTCTCACCGACCGATTTTGTGCAGATAAAAGGAAGAGGTACGAGGAAATGGACTTTTGAATATAACGATTATCAAAGCGACCCTGTTGCTCTACCAAAAGAAAAGTTTAAATTTTTCGATTTCTTTGCAACCTGTGAATATTTTGAGAATAATTTTAATTATGATGAAAAAATAAACCTACCACCAACTCGTGGCGGTGTAATAACCGATCCACCCGGACCTGGTGGCGATGGCTCCGGCACAGATGGGCCTGGTGGTGACGGACCAACAAGACCAAAAGGCCCGATTGATCTCGCAACCAGCGATGAGCTTGCCACAATTTCCGAAACTTCAAGCGGAGTAATTATGCGTATAGACCGCGAAGGCTTCAAGCGCGCAGTTGAGGAAGATGTACTCGGAAACGAGAAGCTCAAAAATATGTGGCAAAATGGCGACACGCAGGAAGCCGAAGATTTTGTGAAGAAGAATATTTTTGACAAGCCGAAATATTTCTTGAATCTCGATAAGATTAAAAAGATTTTTGGGGTTGATCGTCGCATTACAGTCAAAGAATTTTTGCAGGTAGCCTTTGGCGACAAAGAAACATTTGAAATGAAAGATGACCTCTTAGAATCTGAATGGGCAAAATTTGTTGATATTTACAATGTCGACCAAGATCATTACCAGCCAGCAAAAAACTTTTTCAAAGCTTATATTGTTGATGAGGAAGTTCGCGACATTATTAAAACTCGCCAGTTAGCTCGCCTTCACCACATCGCCTCATTTGATTTCTCTGATTACGAAAAACTGAATGGTTACAAAACAATAGTTCCGCAATATATTCAAGATTACGCGTATCACTTGACTAATTTATAAATTATGAACACCGACACAAAAAGACATATAGACTCCGCTCGCCAGGTCTTGGTTGGTGTTGTCCCTAATCCTACATCTCAAATTGAGCAAATAACAAATGCGCTTATCTATAAGTTTATGGACGATATGGATCAAGCGTCTATAAAAGCTGGTGGTGATGCAACATTTTTTACTGGTGAACTTGAATCATACGCATGGACACGTTTGATGGATCCGCGCATGGGCAATCAAGAACGCATGAATCTCTATGTCGAGGCATTGATTAAATTCTCACAAGCAAAACAACTCCCCGAGCTTTTCCGAGGAATTTTTAAATCCGCTTTTTTACCATATCGATCACCCGAAACGCTCGGACTATTTTTGAAGGAAATTGATTACTTTGATTATTCTCATCCAGAAGAACTCGGCAATGCGTACGAATATCTGCTTTCCATAATGTCTTCGCAAGGGGATGCCGGACAATTCCGCACGCCTCGCCATATTATTGATTTCATTGTTGATGTTGTAAATCCAACCAAAGACGACAAAGTACTAGACCCAGCTTGTGGCACGGGCGGATTTTTGGTTAGCTCTTACAAACACATTTTAGAACAGCACGACGGCGAAGATGACCCGAAGAAAAATGAAAAACCGCTCACTCCCGACGAACGCAAAAAGTTGATGGCCAATTTTGAGGGCTATGATATTGATCCGACCATGGTGCGCATTTCGCAGGTCAATATGTATCTGCATCAATTCAAAAATCCAAAAATCTTTCAATACGATTCGCTTTCAAGCGATGAACGCTGGAATGACAAGTTTGACGTGATTCTCGCCAATCCGCCGTTTATGTCGCCAAAAGGTGGCATCAAACCGCACAGCAAATTTAGTATTCCATCTAGTCGTTCGGAAGTTTTGTTTGTGGATTACATTATGAACCATCTCAGGCCTAATGGCCGTGCCGGTATCATCGTACCGGAAGGAATTATCTTTCAATCAGGTACCTCTCACAAACAGCTTCGTAAAAATCTGGTGGAAGACGGGCTTTATGCAGTGGTTTCTTTGCCGTCCGGCGTGTTTGCGCCATATAGTGGAGTGAAGACCAGCGTTTTACTATTTGATAATGAACTTGCCAAACAAAGCACCGAGATTTTATTTGTGGATATTAAAGATACGGGAGTGAGTTTAGGAGCAACGCAGAGAGTTATAGAAAAAAATGATCTTACTCCAGCAAAGATTGTAATAAGTAAATTTCAATCTGGAAATATAATTGAGCCAAGCCGTCTTGCTTTTACGGCTCCAAAAAGTGAAATCATTGCCCTAAATTATGATTTATCTCAATCAAAGCACAGAAAAAAAGTTACTCTAGATACTGAAAAACCATTTGTGAGCCTTTCGGAGATTTGCAAGATTATAAAAGGAAAGTCATCAAGCACAAAAACAGAATCGGGGGCCTATCCGCTTTACTTAACTGCTGAAGAATTTAAAACAGCAGTTCATTTTGATTTTGAAGGCGAAGGTGTTGCGGTTCCTTTAATTTCTGCGACTGGTCATGGTAAGGCTGCAATAAAAAGAATTCATTTTGTAAGTGGAAAATTTGCGTTAGCTAATTTATTGGCATTTGTTGAGCCAAACGAGACTCAAGAATTAAGCGCAAAATATTTATATCATGTTTTGAATAGTGCAAAAGACGAGATGGCCCGCATGATGAATGGAGCTGCAAATGTTTCAATGAAAACAAGTGATCTTGAAAGCTTTCAAATCCCTCTCCCACCTCTCGAAATCCAAGAGCAGATTGTGGCGGAGCTGAACGGCTACGCAGGCATCATCGCCGGCGCCAAACAAATCACCCAAAACTGGAAACCCAAATTCGACATTGATCCGGAGTGGGAGAAGGTGAAGTTTCCTGATATTTCAGAGAACAACGACAATAAGCGAAAACCAGTCACTAAATCTGATCGCACAAGTGGGAAATATCCGTACTATGGTGCGTCTGGAATTGTTGATTATGTTGAAGATTTTATTTTTGACGGTGATTATCTCTTAGTGTCCGAAGATGGTGCAAATTTATTGGCTAGAAGTACGCCTATTGCGTTTTCCATTTCTGGGAAAAATTGGGTAAATAACCACGCACATATTTTGAAATTCGAGGATTGGGAAACACAGAAGTTTGTAGAAATTTACATCAATCAAATTGATATAAGTGAGTTTGTAACTGGTATGGCACAGCCAAAAATTAATCAGCAAGCCTTGAATACTATTGAAATCCCTTTACCTCCTCTCGCCATCCAAAAGCAGATCGTGGAAAAAATCGAAGCCGAGCGCGCGCTGGTGGAGTCTTCCAAAAAACTGATCGCCATCTACGAACAAAAAACCAAAGAAATTATTAATAATCTTTGGGAGATTTGAGAAAATTAATCGTAAAGGTAAATTATTTTATCAAATATATTTTTAATGAAGATCAGCGCTGATAAACTTATTCTTGTTCCAGAAGCTCTTAATAGCAGAAATAAACTTATCAAGTCATTGAAGTCATACTCTGGTCTTTCTAAATTTTTAATGCAACAGGGATACTTTCCGGAACCAAATATTCTACCTCCATTTTTAAATATTTCATTGCGAAAAAGTGGTATTGGAGATTTAAATCAAAGGGCAGCAATAGATCTACATGTTCCAAAATCGACGAATCAATGGCGAGAATTTAAAATTCCTCATGCCCACAACCACCAAAAAACTTGTGAGATATTAGAAAAACATATAAAAATAGTTGCCCAGCTTTTAGCAAAACCTTCTAAGATAATAAGTTATTCAACACCACAGGTTGCAGATAAAGCTAATCAAAGAGCTGGAAAGCAAATTAATAGATGGGTTAAGCTTCAGCAGGATTTGTTAATAAACTCAAGCAGGCACAATTTGCCCATACTGCTGGAAGCAGACATACAAAGCTGCTATCACCTTCTTTATACACATGCCATAGAATGGGCATTTAAGGATTTGGGTCATGAAAATGTTGGAAAAGATTTTGATGTAGTTATAAGAAAAGGTAATGATAACAGAACTCATGGATTACCAGTAGGACCACTCACTTCAGAAATTATAGCTGAATGTGTGCTTAGCTATGTCGATATTAAACTTGAAAAAGATATCAACGATTGTGAAACAATTTGTTTTCGTTTTAAGCCTTTTTCGCCCTCTAAAATTTCAATGTCCAACTCCGCCGAAGATTTTTCAATAAAATCAGCGACGGAGATTTTTGGAAATTCATTTTTATTAGTGGACGGCATTTTTGACGGATAATTTTGAAAAAGCCGGAATCAGCTAAGGTCGTATCAAACCGTAATTTCCGTCTTTCCGTTTGTAAATAACAGAAACACGCTCATCGGCAGCATTTCTAAACACTAAAAACTGGTTTTCTTCTTCGTTGAGCCGTAAAACAGCTTCGTCTTCAGTCATCGGTTTGACCGGATAATCTCTCGTTTCTATGATTTGCGGCAATGCCGGAGCGGGTTCAATTATTTCTTCCTTTTTTGGTGCGGCGGTACTGACTTTCTTCGCTTTGTGATGCTTGTCCTTGATTTTGTTTTTTAATTTCAAGGCTTGTTTTTCGATTTTATCAATCGTCTGCGACAA
>JBBSGK010000022.1:0-14312 GCA_038254115.1 Candidatus Levyibacteriota bacterium
CTTTAACCTGTTCATCTTTTGGTGGTGCACCTTCTACATCTTTAAGTCCCGGGGGCATTCCATGCCATTTATAATTGTTTTCCATAAAGCTTATTCCTTTTCCCGGAATGGTGTGTGCGATAATAATTACTGGTTTGTCATTTACAGCTTTTGCTTTTTCTACGGCTTCAATAACTGCTTTTATATCATTGCCTTCAACCTCAAGTACGTGCCAATTGAACGCTTCATATTTTGCGCGGAATGGTTCAAGAGGCATTATGTCCTTAACGTCGCCGTCGATCTGAATGTTATTATAGTCGATTATTTGAATCAAATTATTAAGCTTCAATTTGGCAGCAAACATCGCTGCTTCCCATGTATTTCCTTCCTGATGCTCGCCATCTGAGGTCAGGCAATAGACTTTGTAATCTTTTTTATCAAGCCTGCCTGCAAGAGCAATTCCTGCCGCTTGTGAAAGTCCTTCACCAAGCGGACCTGATGTATTTTCGACTCCGGGGAGCGCAGTTCTATGCGGGTGACCTTGAAGGCGTGTTCCAATTTTTCTTAATGTTTTTAACTCGTCAACCGGGAAATAGCCGGCCTGAGCCATAGATACATATCTGATAGGGCAGATGTGTCCGTTGGAAAGAATCAATCTATCGCGGTCTACCCAATCAGGATTTTTGGGATCGTGTTTCATGATATAAAAATATAAAGCTGTAAAAATATCTGCCATTCCCAAAGGTCCTCCCGTGTGACCTGCTTGAGCGTTGGCACGCGCTGCATCAAGCTCCTCAATCAAGAGGCGCCGAGCTTCGTTGGCTTTGAGTTTTAAATTTTTAATTTTTTCAGTAGTTAATTCTTCCATTTATGGTTTGTAAACAATGAATAAATCCGAAACATTTGACTCGAGCTTTCCTGTTAGTATACCATCTCCTGTCTTTTCAAAAAAGCCGTAACTATTGTCATTATCCAGATATTCTTTGACATCAATTTTGATAGTTTTCACTTTTTCCAATGTTTCACTATCAGCGATTGCTCCTGCGAGTTCATAGAAATCCCAACCGTCTGAATCAAAAGTCGCGATAACAGTTCCTTCTTTAATGTAGGGGAGAGAGCAGAGAACAAGCGCCTGATTCCGGCCGCCTTTTCCCGATCCAATAATTTTTATTGTCGATTCTCCGCCTGCCAAAAGTATTTGGCCGGGTTGAGTCTGATCAATTAATTCTTTTCCCAAACCTCTCGCATCGCCTTGGAGGGCATCGGTCAGAACGAAGCAGTTTTTGCCCAACTCGCGGGCCTTTTTTTCCATAGCGTTTAGAGCAGTATGGTTACTTAGCATCAAGATGTTGTGGACTTTTTCAAAATATTTATCATCAGTTGGAGTTTCTATAAAATCTTCATGCGCGATTTCCACTTTTTCCGTAAGCTTGTATTTCTCTATAATATTTTTTACATCGTCCATTGTACTGTGATTTTTTACTGTCGGCCCCGATGCAATCACAGATAAATCATTGCCTGGCACATCTGAGAAAATAAGATTTGCAAACGTCGCAGGATAGAGGATTTTGGCGAGTCCGCCTCCCTTAACCTTGGAAATATGTTTTCTTATTACATTCATCTCAGAGATTGTTGCGCCTGATTTGAGAAGAGCATTATTAACCTCCGTTAGTTTTTTAAGATCTATCTTATACGGCGCCTCAAACAAAACAGATCCGCCGCCGCACACTACACCAATTATTAAATCTTTTTCATTTGTCTTTTCAAGATGAGCTAGAACTTTTTGTGTATATCTTATGTTCTCCTCAGATGGTAGGGGATGGGTGCCTTTTGTGTATTGAATTTTTTTAAATTTATGCTCGTCAATTACATCAATATCAAATCCTTCTGTGAGTTTTTCTCCAAGTGCTTCCTCTATGATCCTGCACATTTCAGCCGATCCTTTCCCAAACCCGACAATTGTAACTTTCTCAAAACTATTGAGGTCAAATGTCTTGTCTTGGATTTTGAGAATGTTTTCTTTGATTGAAAAATGATTTTCGAAGACAACTTTGGGTTGTATTGCGGCAAAAGCGGATTCTATCAGCTCAAGAACTATTTTGCGGTTTTCATTTGTAGTGAGTTGGTCGAAGTTTTGGATGTATCGCATGGGCAGTAAAATATAGTGTAGCAGGTTGAGGATATCTTTTCCAGCGACACTTTAGCTGGGTACTAGTACTTTTGGAGCAGGGGTACAATTATCTGTTTGCCCATTTAGAGCTTGTTCAAAACTAGCAATTAAATTAGGCGTTACGGGTTGGACATAACTAATGGATAGATTTGTCTTGTCAGAAGCATCATTTAGATGGACTCTATATAATGCTTCCAAATATTCTTTTTCAACTGGGTTAGTGGAAACTCGTGTAACCAAACCTATTATTTTTCCCTCTGAATTGTAGACTGGTCCGCCACTTGCTCCTGGCCTGGTAGTGGTATCAGGGTATCCAAGTCCGTAACTTCTAAGCCCGGTCAAAACAACATATGCACCAGTAGGTGATATCCCAACGACCTCGCCTGGATATTCAGCAGGAAGAGTTTCTGGACTATCCAATCCATTGGAATTTGCAGATGTCGGGTCCCGTTCAATTTTATCGGATGTTGGTTCGTAATTCACGAAAAATACGGAGTCCCCAATTGAGGGAGCACTATCGCTAATTTCAGAACTCGGCAGCTGAGAAAATGATTCTGATTGACCCATCTTTAGTATCGTAAGGTCAGGTACAGTATCATCATCGTTAAATGATGCTTGAGCTCTTTTTACATAATCAATGCCAACCATGAAATCATTACCGTCGCCGCGGCCAGCGAGAACTAAATCTCTGCAAGTAAATTCTTTACTAGGGCGATCAGCCGATTGAACCAGCAGATGTCCTGCTGTAAGCACAATATTTTCTTCTCCATGAGCACCTACTATCTTGACTCCAGATGCTGCGCTCAATGGATCCGTACCTGGAATTTTAACACCCACATCCAATACAGATCCGACTTTTTCCTCAACTGCTTTTGGCAGCACAGATGGCAAAGATGACAAGTTAATTCTTGCTTCAAAAATTGTTGTAGAAGTTACGCTCGCACGGCGCTCAGGAACCGGAGTAGGTTCACCTGTGGAATACAATAACGCAGCGCCTAGCCCAACTGCGCTACCCGTAAGAGCTACACTGCGAAAGATGCCACGCCGTTTATTTGGATTTCTTGGTCGATCTGTTTCTTGCATGAGTGGAATCATACACGAAAGAGCAAAAAACCTCAACCGTTAGATCCTCTACTACTGCCGTTTCATCTCCTTACGTATATCTCTCAAACTTTCCGCTATTGCAATACCAGTTATCCCAAGACTTAAAGCCATGCGGATGTAAGTTCTTCTACTCTTATCGATGTTTTCGTACATTTGATCCACTTTTTCTTGTTCTTTACCGGATCGGGTAACTCCTTCTGGGGCTATACGGGGGGGGAGTGTTCTCATATTGTGTTCCCGGTCTGCAAGCTTTATCCGCCTGACCCTATCTGGACCATTAATGATATCATCTAAGTAAAGCTGCGTTTTCAAAAGAGTACCTCCTTCTCTTCTCCCAATCCATCTCAGCAGCTCAATTTCATCAACCGAATGCTGAGGGTTACACCTAATTCCTGCCAATTCCTCAGAGCGTGTTTTGGGAACGTCATCAAAAGCCTTTATTTTCTTGCTAAGAAGGATAACGTCTGCTGTTGCTTGATCCGCTATCTCCTCATGTTTTATATGACTTCTTAGTTCTTCTCTAAGTTCGCTCGGCTTTGTAAGGGTATCTTCCAGTACATCATGACATAAGCTTGCAGCACTGGCTATTATAAGTTCATGTACTGGAATGTGCTTATCTTTTACCACCTTATATGCAATAGCAGCAGGATGAAATATATAATCTTCACCGGTAAGCCGTTTTTTGCCCCTGTGTTTTTCGGCAGCATAATCAAATACATCAGAAATAAACCTCAGGCCTTCATTTACATCTTGGCCGGACATAACGCTATCCGCTCTGCCCGGGTGAGATAGTCTGTCTCTTACCACGTTGATGATTGCGGATTTTGCCAGCTCGGTATCACGGATTTTCATAAATTCCTTAAAAGCTAATGGTTTTGGGGAATCCGGTGAAGGCCGATATTGCCCTCGTTCTATAGGAATAAGCATAACAACGAATGATGCGGCAGGTGAGCGTATTCTAGCAGATTATTGCCCAAATTACTATATCGCATGGAAAAATGGTAAACGATTAGATTATTGACTTATTGGTATATATTTAGTTATGTTTTGTTCTCTTGACACTATATGTAGGGGGAGTACAATAAGGCTGAAGCAAATCATTCCCTAGTACGGTTAACTGAATTTATCAAACTGGATTTTTCAAAGAGGTAGTCGTGAAAAATGAAATGATACTCAAGGGGGATTGGAGCACCTTCCTAAATCTTGAAGGGGAAGAGCTTTTTTTGGTAAAACGCCGCCACGTATTTGTTCTCATATATCCCATTCTACTGATAATATTTTTAACCGTATTTTTTTCCTCAACCGCATTTTTCTTTTTCAATTATCTTGTCGGCTCACTTGCTCTTTTTATAATAACGTTTCTCCTGATCCTCAGCACTTCGATGAGTATGGTTGCTCATACGATTGTTTATTGGTACTTTCACATATACGTTCTCACCAACAGAAAAATTCTTGAAGTATGGTACACGCCCCTTTCAGCGCACGTCATAAACGATGTATTTTTGGACAAGGTAAATTGTACGGAGATTGACCTGAGCTCCAGAGGATTTTTTCATGAACTTATTGATATGGGCGATCTGACAATTACTTTTGACAGGCCGACACACCAAGAAGAGTTTGTGCTTCGTGACATAAAAAATTGTGATGAAATTGATAGACTCTTGACCCAAAAATTGTTGGATTCAGGTAGAAAAACTGCTGAGGAAACAATCTGGCTTAGGGGAGGACGCGCAAGAATGTTTGCAAAACCGGCAATATGAATATAATAAACTTACTTTCATTGAATTCATATATACTTAAAACAACTATTCTTGTGGTTTATCTGGGATTGGCAGTAGCGCTTCTATCATATAACTGGCTATATTTATACCATTCATTGCATGTAGCCAACCGGCATATGGGTTTGAACTCTCCGCCATTTGTCAGAAGGATTATAAAAATCTGCATCGGACTAACATCCGTAACCGCGGTACTCATCTTATTACTTTTACTCCTTCGAAGTTATTGAACAGTTCCGCCCTCGTAACTTGACAAAGGAATATAAGATAGTGTAAAATACTATAAGTCATGTGAAGTGACTATTAAATTATGAGAGGAGAAACAGGAAGACATTTAAGCTCTGTAGATATTGGCTACAAACGCCGTAGATCAAGACGTCATCATAGCTGGGATGAGATTAATAAGCCACCTTATAAGATAAGTAAGAAACGAATAGGTGTTGGGTTAGCAGCTTCAGCCGTTGTACTTGGTATGGCTTTATTGCCAAATCAGGATCGTGGATCGAGAAGTGATAATGCCCCTCCTACAGGAAACAAAGATTTAAAAATAACTCCAGTAACTATTGTGAATAAAAACCAGCTTTTCAGATTAGTTACCGATGGGAGTGCTCCAAGAGGACCTGGGCTCTACAGAGTAGCAAAAGATGCTGAAGAGGAGTATGAAAGAAGAGGTTTTAACCCGCAAAAAGCAAGTATAGTAGAAGGAGATGGTAATGAAGGACCTCTTCTTAATACTAGCTCTGAAAACGAAGATCCCAAAGGCATTGAACCTTATGCGAAAGTATTAATGCCCAATGGCGATATTCTTTATACGCCCGTAAGCAACACTCACGGGCCCGATTTGTCAACTTCTTAAGAGAATCCTACCTGCTATAATTGGTAGGTGAGTTTATCCACTAAGAAAATCATCGGGACTTTGGTTCCTGTTTCCTCATTAAGAAGCGACCAGCAAAATCCTGAGGATTATGGAACTTTTGAGACAGGGCTCTATTTTCTTGAGTGGCTTAAAAAAACAAGGCAATCCGCATGGCAGATTTTACCGCTAAATGAAACACAGCTTGAAAAGTATTCCTCAACCAAACACGTTCCATCACCTTACAAAGGTTATGGGATCGGACTTGATCCAAGATATTTAACAAAAGGGGAAGGGGAGACAGACGGGACCCTGCCTTCACCAAGGGTTTCGGCGGGCACGGCAAAGGAGACAGAGGCAATTGAAAAGTTTGTCACTGCCAACGAATATTGGATTCATGACTATGCTCTTTTTTGCGCTTTGCGGGATCACTATGGAACCGATGATTGGCGGGAGTGGGAATCGGGCTTGAGAACGAGAAAGAAAGACGTAATTGAATTGTGGAGTCAAAAACTGGAAAAGCAAATAGATGGTCACATCACAATCCAATGGAAACTTCACAAATCATACGGACAACTAAGAAATAAAGCCAAGAAAAATGGAATTTTGTTGATAGGGGATTTGCCATTTTATGTTTCAGTAAAAAGTCCGCTCGTCTGGGTTCATCAGGATATTTTTCAATTTGAAAAAGACGGCAGCTTGCGGTATGTTTCAGGATGCCCCGATACGCCTTCTGCCCATTTTGGAAGACAAATCTGGGGCCATCCTCTTTTTAGATGGAAGTCACACACGGAAATCATAATAAAATTTTGGGAAATAAGGCTCAAATATTTATCGTTATTGTTTGATTCCATAAGGTTTGATCACGCGAAAGGATTTTTTGATTATGGAGAAATAGATTTGACAAACGATAGCAACGACAAGTACATAAAAGGTCCAGGGCTTGTTGTATTCGAGGAGTTATTGTCGTACGGAAAAAAACACGGGTTGTCAATTTTTGCCGAGGACAGTGGGGAACATCTCACGGAAGTAAGAAACTCTCTTGAAAAGTTAAAAATTCCTGGTATTAAAATTCTCCGTTTCGCACTAAACGAGAAAAAGAAAAGAATAAATGAAGAATATGCTTATGTTTCAAAATACCCCAAGTTGACAGTCGCATACACAACGACCCATGATACTGAGACGCTTCTTGGATATCTGGGTAATTTATCAACGGAGCAAAAAATTATGCTGTCAAATGCAGCGGAGGTAAAATATATTCCTGAGAAAAAAAAGCTTGCCAAAAGACTGCGTGATGCTGTGATCGGATCTCCTGCAGAAATAATTATAATTCCGATTCAAGACTGGCTGCTTACAAATGACAGAATAAATATCCCGGGGACCGAACAAGAAGTAGATGACCCCAACTGGCGTTATAGGGTGGATATGTCTATTGAAAAATTGCCTCAACTTTGAACGCTTGCTGGTCTTTTGAGAGGCAATTTCATTACAAATTTTGCGCCACTTCCTGCGTCGCTTGAGACATCGACTGTTCCTCCGTGCGCGCTAACAATTTTTTGAGTTATGTACAGTCCAACCCCCAGTCCTTTATATTGCTCAGCTGAGACTGCGCGTTGAAAAAGTTCAAAGATCCGTTTTTGTTTTTGTTTGGAAATTCCAATTCCGCTGTCTTTTATGATAAATTCGGCAAAACGGTTATTTTTTTTGACAGCTATTTCAATTGGTTTATTGTCTCCGTATTTTATTGCATTTGAGATAAAATTTGAGATTGCCTGCTCGATTCTGATCTTATCCCAGGAGCCAACAATTTTTTCTTCTGCGTTAAAATGGATAACATATTTTCCTTTTTCTATCTTTGCCTCAAAATCAGTCAAAACCCCTTTTGTCAGATTGCCTAAGTCAATTTCTTCATATTCCAAATTTAGATTACCGACTGTGATGATCGATACCGCCAACAAGTCGTTGATCATTTTGGATAGTCGTTTGGTTTGGTTTTCAACACTTTCAAGCATTTTCAGTAATTTCTCGAACGAAAACTCGGCAACAGAAACGTTACGGATATTGTGAAGCGCTGTTTGGGTTTGAAGCAGCATAGAGGTAAGCGGGGTTTTTAGCTCGTGTGAAGCGATAGATAGAAATTCATCACGAGAGCGAATTTCTTTTTCAAATTTTAAATTTAATTCCTCAAGTTCAAGAATTTTTTTGTTCAGGGTGCGTTCACGTTTTTTGTATTCACCGATGCTTTCTCTATGCATAAGCATATTAATGATAAAGCTTATAAAAGATCCTTCAGCAGCAAACAGGATCAATTGGAATACATGGACAAAGTCAATAAGTTTGTTATAGTTGACGGGTTGCAATGGAATAAAATTAATGATGACTGCAAACACAATACTCGTTATAATTCCCGCAGCTAGTCCTCCGTTGCTGGCGCTTAACATAATTAGAGGGATATAGATTAAAAGAGGCGTTGTGCTTATTGGGGGACCAATTAATGTAACCACAGCTATTCCGGTAAAAGAAAGAAGGATTGCAAAAAGGAAATCCAATGCTTGATGAAAGATTGTCTTTTTGGTTTTTACTATTAACTCCGGATGCAGCCTAAATGATCTCATAAATATCTACACTAATTATACATTATAATTGAAAGATGTTGAATTTTTGATAAAATTGCCGGTTATAAGCCAATTCTTGCGTGTTTCTTACCTAATTTTTACATAGCTGAGTAAAGCGTAAGAATACAATAGATATATAGGCTATGCAAAACGCTAGTAAAAAGATATTTGTTGTAGATGATGATCAGTCAATAGGGGAAGTTCTATCAATGATGCTTGAAATGGAGGGATACAATGTTGCATCTTTTAGCAATGGACGGGATGGGATCGGAAAGGCGCGTTTCGAAAGACCTAACCTTTTGCTTCTTGATTATTTTTTGCCCGGAGAGACTGCTGAGGACATAATAGCAAATATGCGCTTGGCAGCAGGAAAAGATTTACCGATACTTCTAATGTCAGCAAGTTCGCAAGCTGAACAAAATGCAAAAAAATTGGATATTAATGAATTTATATCAAAGCCTTTTCAACGGGAAAGTCTATTGGAAGCCGTGGGTAGAAATATAAATTGATCTCCTTACAAAGTCTCTTGCAAATTGAAACTCGCATGCTATACTAAGCTTACAAAATGAACAGAATACTAATTGCTGAAGATGACCAAACAATCCGTGAGGGAATTCAGAACTTTCTGACAGAAAATAATTACCTTGTGGACGCAGTTGAAGATGGTGCAGCGGCACTTGATGCAGTGAGAAAGCGCGTGCCGGATTTGGTTATTTTGGATTTGGGATTACCCAAGATTACAGGAGAGTCTGTTTGCCGCGAAATAAAAAAGCAATTTCCCGATCTCCCTGTGATTATTTTGACTGCAAAAAACCAAACATCCGACATCGTTGATGGATTTAAATTGGGGGCAGATGATTACATAGGAAAGCCGTTTGAGCTTGAGGAGCTTATGGCAAGGATTGGAGTTAGACTCAAGACAGAAAAAAATAACATCGTGGAAATTGATGATCTGATCTTGGATCCTCAAGCAGTCCGCGTTACCCGGGCAGGAAATGATGTACAGCTCACTCCGCATGAATTTAAACTCTTGCATTATTTATTGATAAACAGGGGACGGGTACTGACGCGTGAAATGATATTGAATAGGGTATGGAAATATTCACTTGATGTTGATAGCAGGGTTGTAGATGTATATGTAGGTTATCTTAGAAAAAAAATTGACAGTGGAAGTAAAAACAAGCTTATTGCCTCAGTCCGCGGTTTTGGATACATCATAAAAGAGTAAGGTTTCTTTCTCTATTCTTACATTATTTTCACTCCCTCATTACGCAATGAATTTATAGTGGGTTCACATCAATTGAGTGAGGGGGTGATTAAGTATGGCTAAACAACAAAATAAAAATGGGAAAATAAATCCTTTAACAGTCGGAATTGCAGGTGCAGCAGCAGTTGCTGCAGGTGCAGCAGCAGTTGCTCTTTCAAAAAAGAGTAATAGAAAAAAAGCTGGAAAAATGCTAAAAAATATCAAATCAAAAGGAGGGGATTTGTCAAAGCGCGCATCAGTAGGTCTTGATAAAGTTTTGAAGGAAGAAAGTAAATTGCGTAAAAAAGTACAGAATCTTCGGACCAAAACAAAAAGCTCATCTGTTGCAAAAAAACAGACTAAAAAAAGTTCGCCTTCAAAAAAGAAATCTACCGGAGGGGTTAAAAAAAGCGCTGGTAAAAGTGCTGGCGCATCACATGGTAGATCAACCAATGGAATGGTTAATTAGTTTGTAGACACTTAAAGAAAGGAGGGTTAAATATGGGATTACTTGAAACAATCGCACTTATTTTAGTGGTTCTTTGGCTGCTTGGTTTCGGCCTTCATATTGCTGGAGGACTGATTCACGTATTGTTGGTTGTAGCCGTCGTAGTATTTTTACTGCGTTTCATAAGGAAAAACGCCTAGCAGGTTAGATCAATAAATTAAATAGAATTACCCATCATAATCTCCTGAATAGGGAATTAATGGTGGGTATTCTGCTATAATATGGTATATGAAATCATCAACTCATCAAGTACTGCTTTATTATAAATATATTGCAATTGCTGATCCTGAAAAAATACGTACGGAACAAATAACTTTGTGTGAATCCCTAAATCTCAAAGGAAGGATAGTAATTGCCCACGAGGGTATAAATGGAACAATCGAAGGAAGAGAACAGGATACCAAAAAATATATGTCTTTTATGAAAAAGACAAAACTCTTCAAAGGCATTAAATACAAGAAAAGTGTGGGAACAGGGGAGTCTTTCCCTAAATTGTCCGTCAAAGTACGAGCTGAAGTAGTGACTGTAAAAATTCCCGTAGATCCATCCAAAATCAGCGGAAAATATATATCTGCTGAGAAGCTGCATTCATGGTTTGAGGACAAAAAAGAATTTGATATTGTTGATATGCGAAACGACTATGAGTATATCTCGGGTCATTTTCAAAATTTTGTTCCATCAGGTATTCACAATTTCTATGACCTGCCTGACGTTCTGCCCCAATTGGCACACCTTAAAAATAAAACGGTTGTTACCGTGTGCACAGGTGGAATTCGATGCGAGAAAGCTTCAGGACTTCTTCTAATGAATGGATTCGAGGATGTCTATCAATTGGATGGAGGAATCCAAACATATATGGAAAAGTATCCAAATGAACATTTTTTGGGCAAACTTTATGTTTTCGATAAGAGATTAACACTTGGGTTTAATACAGAGGATCCCTTGCACAAAATTGTTGGAAAATGCATGCATTGTTCTGTATCATGTGACAGTTATGTTAACTGTGAATATGATGTGTGCCACTTTCATTACATAAGCTGCGCGAATTGTATTGATAAAGAACTGAGCTTATCTTTTTGTAAAAAAGAGTGTAAGGCCAAATATTTAAAAAGCCCTCAATATACAAAGATGCAAGTTTCCGTTTAATTTACTTTTTCAATAGAAAAAAATTAGACTTCCGGTTCAGGGGGTAAAAATTCTTCACCTTGGTTATCGGCTCTTTCAGGATATTCAGATGGTTTGAGCCAGTAGATATATTTGCACCCCGTTGCAACTCTTTTTTCACTATCCCATCCGGCAGTTGAGCATTTTTTCATCTTTTTACCTGCATTTGTTGTGAACAATACCAATTTTTTACCACAATCAGGACAATCTTCATCAAGCGGCTCTGTTGTTCCGTTGATCCATTCGACGAAATCACAGCCGTCGACTTTTTTGGTATCTTTGTTCCAAACACCTGTAGAGCATTTCTTCATTTTCTTTCCAAATCGTGTTGTGGCAAGGATGAGGGGAGATCCGCATTTGGGACATTTTTCATCAAGTGTTTCTGGTTCGACCTCAAGCCATTTTACATATTCACAACCTACATTTTTTTTACTTTCCGGATCCCATGAGCCTTTTGAACAGCGCTGAAGCTTTCGGCCAGTCTTGGTTGTCGTAATTTCAGAAAGAGGCGAGCCGCATTTGGGACAAACCCCTTCTGGTGTTTCTTTTGTGTCTACATCTTCCATGGTTCTATACTACTTAATCGCTCTTACTCAAGTCAAGAGGACATTTTTGGAAATTGCCCCTTTCCCATATTAGTTATAATCATAAGAAGCACAGCTGCGAGCACCAATATACAGGGGGATGAAAAATATCCAGCTAAAAGTAAGCGGATAAAGTTGCTCCACTTCATACACAACTTTTACACGCTCCACATAAATAAATTGATTTTGTGATATATTATAAATATTAATGCGAGGAGGTGATTTATTATGAGTATAAGCTTTGCAAATCTTAGCCCAATAGTTTCATTATTATTTGGAATTTTGATTCTTGTTTTCCCAAAATTTCTTAATTATCTGATTGCTGTATATTTAATTATAATTGGTCTTTTGGGACTTGGGATAATAAAATTCTAGAGAATTAATACCACTAAAAATTAATCTAAATAAGCGTATTCAAATATTATTGAGTGATATTTTTTGCGGGCTAATAAAATTCAAACCGTATAGTAATTGCGATTAATATTTACGTATTTAGTGCAATTTTAACTCTTTTTATTTTTACTATCTTGACAATTAGTCTAAGTTAATATAAATTTATATTAAATCTTCGATATTTATGGACGACGCATACAGAAATTTAAGATCATTTCTCGAAATTCCATATGATCAGCTCGAGGAAATGAACTCCAAAGCAGCAGCAAATTCCATAACGGCTGACCCCAAAGACTTGGAAAAAGAATATAAGTTGTACCTCACAAAAGAGACAAGAATTAAAGCAGTTACAATTTGCTTTACTGACATTGAAGGGAGATTTCACATGCTCGATTATGATAAGAAATTCTTTCTCGATTCGATAAATAATCTCACATTTGATGGTTCTTCAATCAGGGGATTTTCCGCCCAATTTGAATCAGACCTCAGACTGGATGTCGATTGGGGTTCCATTCGTCACTTGCCATCAGATGTATTCGGTCCCGGCAAAGTAATCTTTTTTGCATCGGTATATACCCGTGACCGCACTCAGTACGAATCAGATTTCCGGGGACAATTAAAACTTTACTCAGAAGCCCTGAGAAAAAAAGATGGAATTACTGCATTTGCAGCCTCGGAAATTGAAGGATTTGTGGTTGATGAAATTAATGCAGAACAGAATTTCCGCGTAGAAGAGGGCCTTAAGCTCATAACAACAGGCGGATATTTCCACTCCCTTCCTCTTGATAAACTGCGTGTGTTTATAGATCATGCAGCGGAAGCCCAGCGCGCGATGGGATTTAGAAATGAGAAAGATCATCCTGAAGTCGCACCATCACAGTTTGAGATGAATTTTTCGTACGCAGACGTTGTCAGGGCAGGGGACCAGATCCAGCTTTACAAATTAATTTGCCGTCAAGTTGCGAGGACGATGGGGATGACTGCGACTTTTCTGCCCAAACCTGCAATGGGCATAAACGGATCAGGAATGCATACCAATTTTTCACTTGGAAAAAACGGAAAAAACACTTTTTATGATTCCAAAGGACAAGACGGATTGTCCAAGCAGGCTTGGGATTTTCTCGGAAGACTGCTCCAACATGCGCCTGAGATTTGTCTGGTTTTTAACTCATCAGTCAATTCATACAGAAGACTTGATCCGCATTTTGAAGCGCCAAATCAGATAAAAGTTTCAGCGCTTGATCGCGGATCTATGATCAGAATTCCGGTCGGAAATGAGAGGACTTCAAGAATTGAAGTCCGATCCGTGGCCCCTGATGCCAATCCATATCTTGTTTTATATACAATTCTTAGAGTTGGTCTGGAAGGGGACAAGCTTAAAAAAGATTCTGATAAAAGAGAGAGATCAAGATTCCTCCCTGACAATATTTATGACGCCATCAGATTATTTAAATCCAGCGATTTTATGGGCCGGGTACTGGGGGCAAACAATAAAGAAAAGTATGCATTTTTCAAGCAAGCAGCAGCCGACAGAAGTCCCAAGGCTCTCGGAACACTCATCAAACAATCGGAAATAATCTATCATCACGAGGTAACCAATCAGGTTCTCTGGAATAAATTTTAAAATATATTCTATTTCTTCTTGGATTGCGGAATTGGTAATTCTTCAGCGGTTTGTTTAATTAATTTGGATAACCAAACAGAGTCTTCCCATAGATTACCTTCAATCTGAAAATTCATGTTTGAACATCCACATATATCATTTAGCTTATAAACATGCTACAATTTTGTTGTATTTGCCCCGGTCCTTCTTATACTTTTTATGAAAATACGGAATATTTTTTTGGTTATTGTTATTATTGCTCTTATTTTCCTTCACGGCTTGTCGGATAATTTCTTCAAAATTGACAGTACAACA
>JBBSGK010000023.1:0-14014 GCA_038254115.1 Candidatus Levyibacteriota bacterium
CAGTACAACAGTACTGCTTCTTGTGTTAATTGTTTTACTACCATACATTCCATTTGTCAGAAAGATAAAATACGGTGAATTTGAGGCGGAGATAACCCCTGAGGAAATACGGAAAATTGAGAAAAAAGCAGATAAAATTCCTGAGAAAAAGCAAAAAAAATTAACTTCAGGAAAAACCAATATACTTAAAAATCTAGTTGAGACTGAGCCGGCGCTTGCATTGGCCAAGGCAAGAATCGAAATTGAAAAAAGAATCCGCTCACTGGCCCAGATTTATCTGAAGGACAAAATGCCAAGCAATTTTAGTTTGACAGGACTGGTACGTGATCTTTCAGAAAATGATGTAATTGATGAGCCCCTCGAAGCGCTTCTTATTGATGTGATTACAGTTGCCAACCGGGCGATACACGGGGAGTATGTATCAAAGGAAGATGCGGTGAGGCTGGTCAGCATTTCCAACCGTGTTATTGAAGAGCTTGAGTATGTTGTGATTAATCATGCGCTTAAATCCGGAAAAGTGAAAACAATAAGTCATGAGGAAGTCGAGAAATACGTGGACAGTGAGTACCTACTCAAAACAATAGTGCCATACGTCAGAAAGCCTGAAATGCGGACGTATTATCTTAATCAAACAGAGCTTGATGCATTTCTTGAAGGGTACTATGAAACGGCAGAGTACATAGTGAGCGTTGAAAGGAAAAAATAGTTATTTGGTCTAGTGTTCTTTTATGAGCCGGGCTATTACCGGTTTGAGGATATATCCATTACCCGTTTTGATTACTGAATGCTGAGCGTCAAAGTCCATAGTGATTTGTGTTGTCTGTCCAGCTGTAACAATGAAAGGATGAATTACTCTGACAATATTATTTTTTCCGGGGATTTGCAAAACAACAGTCGTGCCATCGGCAAGAGTTGCAGTAGCAGAGCTTACATATAATCTTATTTCTGTATAGCGTCCCTCGGCAAGAGTAGTGAGACCTAATGCTGAAAAATCCTTGGTTTTGGCAAGAGCCACAAGGTCGACTGTAAGTGGCGAAGTAATGGTAAGAGTTTCCCAGTGATCTACAGGCTGTCCTTTTTCAGATGGGGAAATACTTGGTATGACTGTTCCGCTCGGTGTTGCTACATCCGGGTCTTTAAATTTTCCCACGGAAGCGAGATGGACTTCAACTTTTTTGGTAGTAAGATTAAGCGCGGTTACCGTCTGTGGACCGTTTCCTGGGCCGTGCCTTTGAGCGGCGGTTGGAGCTACTTGAGACGTAGATACTTGAATTGTCGGGTTAATTTCTGTAGGTTTCACGCTTTCAGTTGGCTTTTCTCCTTTGTTGCCTGGATTAGATGGCTTACCCGCTTGAGGAGGGTCTGTCACCGCAAAAACAAGATTTCCTTTTAAAAACGTAGGCAGTGAGTTTGACCAATTGCCGCGTGATGTAAGCGGACCCATTGTTCCATCGGGGTTGATCGTCGCCAGTGTATCTGTAGTGCTGTTTAAGTTTGTAACTGCCTGACTGGGGAGTGTTGGCGCTGCAGCATGATTAAACCATTGTGTCTGTTGGCCTAAAAAGAAAACTGCCAGTCCAATCCCGGCTATAAGTAAAATGACACCTGCAAAAGAAGATTTTCCTTTTATAAATCCACCATTATTGTTTTGTTGTTTTCCTGAAACCACATATATACTATAAATAATACAGTTTGTAGTTGTCAAGCCCGGTGCAACAGATTCTGCTATAATAAAACCCCATGCTCAAATCCAATAGGAATCTGCTTATTATCGTTCTCATCGCTTTGGTGAACATGATCGGATATGGAATAATTATCCCGATTTTGTATGCTTACTCCAAAAGATTTGGACTTTCGGATTTTGACAACGGGCTGCTATTTGCTCTTTTCTCAATTTGTCAGTTTATCTCAACGCCTATAATCGGTCGCTTGTCAGACAAATATGGAAGGCGTCCGATGCTTATCATGTCAATTGCCGGGACAGCAGTTTCATTTTTTATGACTGCTTTCGCTCCGAATGCGATAATTCTTTTTCTCTCCCGAGCTCTTGACGGGCTAACTGCCGGGAATATTCCAGTTGCATTTGCTGTGATTTCCGATTCGACTGAACCTCATGAGCGGGCAAAGGCTTTTGGGATGATAGGCAGTGCGCTTAGCTTCGGATTTGTTTTGGGTCCTGCTCTTGCCGCGCTTACAGTAGGATTTGGAGCAGCTGTCCCATTCCTAGTTGCGGGATTTATCACGACAATTGCGGTGATATTGACTGCGCTTTATCTGCCTGAAACAAATAAACATATGGAGGAAGTAAGACATGGTAAGCTTTTCGATTTTCCTAAGATGTGGCGGACATTGTTTGATCCGTCAGTCGGCGCGACATTCATAATCTCACTTGTATTTTTTATGGCATTTGCCTGCGCGCTTATTTATGGATTTCAGCCGTTTACTCTTAAAATATTGAAAGTAACTCAAACGCAAAATGCTTTGTTGTTTACGCTGTTTGGCTCAGTAGGTCTGATTTCCCAGAACTTTATAGTTGCCAGGGTTTCAAAAATGTTTGGTATGAAAAATGCGTTTACCTACTCACTTTTAGGCGTAGCGCTTTCTTTTGTACTGATGTTTTTTGCGCGTGCGCTGCCGTTTTTTGTGGTAGCTGCAATTCTTCTGGCAATTGCCAATAGCGGAGTGCAGACTCTTATACCGACTATTCTTTCTCAGGAAGCGGATCCGAGAGAGCAGGGGGCAATTATGGGACTCAACAGTTCATATCAGAGCATAGGTATGATCATCGGCCCGATTTTGGGAGGATTTGTCGCGACTTTTGCCATTCCGTATCCGTTTCTGACAGGCGCAGCGCTTGTGATGATTTGTTTTCTGTTCTCCTTCCAAGTCCTCAGAACTAAAAATAAAATGTCCGCCTCATAAAAGAATCTACTTAATTTGATATAATTACACAACATTATGGGAAGAAAAGATGATGGTCCAATTTTTAGGAATACTGGAGAGGTATTAAGGACTACTTTTCCAAGTGTACGATTATCAGGAGATACAATTGATTTTCTTCATAAGTTTGATAATGGGAAGACAGATGGAATAACTTGTTGGCGGGTTTCATCCGTTGAAAGAAGATCAGGGTCCAATATTGAAGGGGTCGGGCTTTTTGCTGTGGACCAAATTTCCGTAGGAACCGTCTTGGGAATAAAACAAGGTCATATTTTAAGTGAAGCAGAGGTTTATAAAAATGCAGACGTAATTAAAGGTTCTCATCAACAGATTGGCCCAAACGAGTTCTTAGCAGGATTTTTACCTGAAGAAGTAGACAGAAATTTAATTGGCTATAATCATTCATGCGATTCTAACGCCAGGATTGTAGTATTAAAAGGAGTGCCGCTGGCATTTTTAGTAGCCAATAAGCCTATTGAAGAGGGTGAAGAAATTTCAACAGATTACTCAGTGTCCACAGCATCAAACACCCATGAAATACTTGCTTGCAAATGCGGAAGTCCAAAGTGTCGCCATGTAATTAAACCCGCTACTGATTGGAAAAGAAAAGAAATTCAAGACTTAGGAGCAGGAGATTTTCCATGGTTCGTTCAGGAACTAATAGATAAATCTAAAAACGAATAACAAAATTAGATTTGAGTTTGATTTTCAAACTAGTGCAACTATGGTTTTGGCTGCATCATGTCGGGGGAGGGTTGGAGGAGTGTAAATTTATTTCCTTCCGTGTCTTCGCATTTGACATAGGTTCCGATCCCCGGGATATCCATCTTTTCACCTAAGTCTTTTCCATCAGGGGTTTTATTGTCATCAAAAACTTTTCCACCAGCTGCTTTTACATCAGCTATCGCTTTATCAGCATCATCAACGCCAACTACGCAGGAGAATGCATTTAGTTTTTTGGTATCTTCCTGGTAAATTCCACCATTGATGCCAATATCTTCCATTTTTCCTGTATTTTCACCTGTTTTGACAACTACATAATGTCCCATCTCGGGACCTTGCTGGTCCATCTCCCATCCGAATGCATCTGCATAAAACTTCTTCGCCCGGTTCACGTCAGCGGCTTCTATTTCAAAATGTACGATCCGATTTGCCATAGGTTATTTATAATCTTCTTAGGGTGATTAGTCAATGGGTTTTTGAAAGAGTTGGGTAAGAAACATTTTTATATAGTTCTTTGTGCGCGCACAGAACAGAATAAAAAAGCTATACCACAAACGGATGAGTAAATATAAATCTCACTTACCCAATCCTTACATTTTTTATAGTATAATTTATTTTTCATGTCTATATTATATAAATATATTAACATATAATGACGAAATCAAAAGTAGTTATAACCTCAATTACAGATAGTCAAAAGGCGGGGGAAGATTTAGGAAAACAAATACTTTCCGCATTTGACAGCAAATCTCCGGATATAGTAGTGGTATTTTCATCCTCAAGTCACAATTATAGTAAGCTGCTAAAAGCAATAAAAAAGTCATCAGGCACTAAGCTACTAATGGGAAGTTCCTCGGCAGGAGAATTTGTAAGCAACATTCAGGCAGAAGGAGCAGTCAGTGTTTTGGCAATTTCATCATCAGATTTAAAATTCTCGGTTGGTATTGGTATAAATCTTCAAAAAGGAGCGAAGGGTGCAGCGAAAGAGATGGTTTCTTCATTTACTGGTATGAAGAGTTTTAATTACCCATATAAAAGCGCATTAGTACTCGCAGATGCGCTCGCCGGACATACAGATCATCTTATTGACGAACTCAATAAATTAACAGCCGGTACCTATCAGTTTTTTGGTGGCGGAGCAGGTGATGATGCAAAATTCAGTAAAACTCATGTCTTCTATGATACGCAAGCTTATACAGACGCTGCAGTTGTCTTAGAAATTCTTTCTCACAAACCACTTGGAATTGGTGTGAGACATGGATGGGAGGATTCAAGTAAGCCAATGCGGGTAACAGAAGCAGACGGAATGAGGCTCGTTAGCCTCAATGCAATACCCGCAATTGAAGTATTTAAAGAACACGCAAAAATAACAAAGCAGAAATTTGATTTAGCCGATCCTGTCCCTTTTTTTCTTCATAATGTAATCGGTATCAAAACAGTAAATGGATATCACCTACGTGTTCCATTAGGTATAAATGCTGATGGATCAATTAATCTCGCCTCTGACATTCAAACAGGCGCGACAGTCAGTATTATGAAAACTACTTCTCAGTCAGCAACAAATGCGGCTAAGGAAGCCCTTGAGGATGCCCTACGTCAGATGAATGGTGAAAAAGCAGGGGTCGCGTTATTTTTTGACTGCGTAGCCACGCGCTTACGAACCGGAGATAAGTTCTCAAGTGAGTTGAATACACTACAGAAAGGATTAGGCAGCACTCCATACGTGGGGTGTAATACTTATGGGCAAATTGCACGAGTCGACGGGCAATTTAGCGGATTTCACAACTGCACAGCAGTCGTCTGTGTCATCCCTGAATAATGCCTTACTAGAAGATAGGTTTCTTACAGCTATCGGTAAATTATCCGATATAGGTAGTCGTTCGAAAACGTCGAAAGGATTAGCGAGCTTGCTCGGGGCTACGAGTCTTTTTATCCTTATTAAGGATAAGGAGCTTGATATTCTTTTGCCAGCATTAGGATTCCCACAGACTTTACCGGACGGGAGTGTATGGAATGCTTTTTTGAACGAATGTGTTAAGAATAAAAAGTACAAGGCTCAACTTCCTTATCCAAACAAGTCAAATCTACAGCACGCCACTGGCTACGCATATAAAAATGAATGTGTTTCTATCCTACTTGGAGGAAATCCAAAATTCCATAATTTAGAGAAATTCAATTTATTATTACCCCTGATTACTTCAATATTTCGATATGAACAAGAACTTAAACAAAAAGAAACTGATATAAACCTCTCTAATAAGTTAGCTAGAGACTCACAGGGTATAGCACGCAAGCTAGATATTGCTCGTCGCAACTTTCAGACTGCGCTGATAGCAAAAGAAAAGGAAATAGAACTTAGAAATATCGCCGAAAAAGAAAGCATGCACGCAAAAGCCGAAAATGAAAACGAACAAAAAAGATTAAAAAGTCTTTTTATGAATGCGCCTGCAATCATAGCTGTGTTGCGAGGCCCAGAACATGTATACGAGTTAGCAAACCCATTATATATGCAGCTTATAGGAAAGCATCGCAGCATTGTCGGAAAACCTATCAGAGAAGCGTTACCAGAATTAACAGGACAAGGAATTTATGAATTGCTAGATGAGGTATATATAACCGGAAAACCATTTATCGGTAACGAAATATCCGTAAAGCTGGATAGAAAAGGAAGGGGTAAATTGGAAGACGGCTTTTTTAATTTTGTATACCAACCATCCCAAGACGTTGATGGTAAAGTAGATGGTATTTTGGTGCATGCGGTTGAAATAACTGCGCAGGTGCAATATAGAAAAAAAGTAGAAGATAGCGAAAAAAAATTTCGCACATTGGCTGACAATATTCCAAATCTTGCATGGATGGCAAATGCTGATGGATACATATATTGGTATAACAGTCGGTGGTATGAGTATACTGGAACGACTCCTAATGAAATGGAAGGATGGGGATGGCAATCAACCCATGATCCCAATGTGCTTCCTGTAGTCTTAAAACAATGGAAAAAATCAATTAAAACTGCAAAACGTTTTGACATGGTATTCCCATTAAAAGGTGCTGATGGTATATTTAGACCGTTTTTAACACGGATTATACCGATATTTGATGACGATGGAAAACTTGTTCAATGGTTTGGGACAAATACCGATATTACTGATCAAAAGCAGTTAGAAAGACAAAAGGACGACTTTTTAGGTATAGCGAGCCATGAATTAAAAACACCAGTGACCAGTATAAAAGCATATGGGCAGGTTCTCCAAACGATGTTTCAAAGGAAAGGAGATATAAAAGCAGTTGAGCATCTAGCAAAAATGGATGCACAAGTCGATAAGCTGACAAGTCTTATTTCTGATCTGCTTGATGTGACAAAGATCCAATCCGGAAGAATGGAATTCCATGAAGATTTTTTTGATTTTAATGAACTTGCTAATGAACAAGTAGAACAGTTACAGCTTACTACAGAAAAACATACTATTCGAAAAGAACTTAATCAATCAAGATCAGTTTATGGAGATAGAAATCGTATTGGCCAGGTTATCACAAATTTGATTTCGAATGCTATTAAATATTCACCTCATAGTGAAAAGATTGTCGTTAATACCTCTTCGGATAAAAATAATGTTACTTTATGTGTAAAGGATTTTGGTGTTGGTATTCCAAGGGATAAGTTAGATAAAGTATTTGAACAATTTTATCGGGTAAGCGGTACGAAAGAGATTACATTCCCAGGTTTGGGTCTTGGGCTTTATGTATCGTCAGAAATAATAAAGAGGGAGGGAGGTAAAATTTGGGTTGAGAGCATAAAAGGTAAAGGCTCAACATTCTGTTTTACTTTACCAATAAATAAAAAAGTTCAAAAACAGCAAATAAATACATTAAAGGAAGAAGAGGTAAAGCATGGATAATAGTTCGATAAAGATCCTGCCAACACGGTTTGCGGGCACGGAAAAAAAGAAAGTACTAGTTGCTGATGATGACCCTGCAATTGTTGATGCCCTTAAACTCATGCTTGAGTTAGATGATTATGAGGTTTCTACGACAATTAATGGAGAAACTATTTTTAAAATGGAAAAGGAGTATCCGGATTTATTAATTTTAGATATCTGGATGTCCGGACAAGACGGACGTGAAATTTGTAAATTCTTAAAAAATAATCCTTTAACAAAACATATCCCAATCATTATGATATCAGCCAGTCGTGATATTATCCAATCCGCAAAAGATGCAGGAGCGGACGATTTTATTGCAAAGCCATTCCAGATGGTCGAAGTATTAAATAAAGTAGAGAAATATACTTCTTAATTATATCCTGATATAATCCCTCTATATGTCATCTATTAGTTGTGGAATTATCGGCCTGCCAAACGTCGGCAAGTCTACACTTTTCAATGCACTTTTGAAGAAGCAGCAAGCGCTGGCTGCCAATTATCCCTTTGCCACAATTGAGCCAAATGTCGGGATCGTCCCGGTTCCTGATAACCGCTTAGACCAACTTGCTGAGATTACAAAAAACGAAGAAAAGATGTCAGGTATGCCTCCTATAAAACCCGCAACTGTTGAGTTTTATGATATTGCGGGACTTGTGAAAGGCGCATCAGATGGAGAGGGGCTTGGAAATAAATTTCTTTCCCACATCCGTGAAGTTTCGGTTGTCTGCCATGTGGTACGCGCATTTGCGGATGAAGACGTGATACGGGAGGGGAGTACGGATCCCAAATCTGATTATGAAATCATAAATACTGAGCTTATGATGGCGGATCTGGCAACTGCAAAAAATGTAGAAAGTAAAGTAAAGAAATTTACCTCAGAATCAGAAAAATCATCGATTAAAAAATTGATTGATGGATTAAATGCAGGAAGACTTGCGAGGGAAATAGAGTTTACCGACGAGGAGAAAGATTTTGTAAAAACACTTTTTTTACTCTCAAGTAAACCTGAGATAGTTTTACTAAATGTTTCAGAAGATCAATATAATCCACAGGAAATTGAAAACGTTACAAAAAAATTCAGCGAATTGCTGGGAGTAAACAGAGAAAAGATGGTTGTAATTTCGGCAAAGATCGAGTCGGAGCTTGCTGCTTTGTCTGGGGAGGAACAAAGAGAGTATTTGAAAGATTTAGGACTATCTCAATCTGGTTTGGAGAGGTTAATTCAGAAAGCATACGGAACTCTCGGTTTGATCTCATTCCTTACAGCGGGGGAGAAGGAGGTTAGAGCTTGGACTGTCAGAAAAGGATCCACCGCACCTGAGGCAGCCGGAGAAATACATACTGATTTTACAAAAAAATTCATAAAGGCAGAAGTTGTAGGAATTGAGGACTTTATCTCAAATGGCGGATGGAAAGTGAGCCGCGAAAAAGGAAAGGCAAGGCTTGAGGGAAAAGAATATGTTATTAAGGACGGAGATGTAGTTGAGTTTAAGATAGGGTCATAATAATTTCAATTTGCCTATTGTAAAAAGATTTATTTAGTATTATTATCTTTTAAGATATGCCTGCGGAAGCACCAAAAAGCTGTGGAGACTGCAATTTATTTGACACAAATAGAGTGTCAGGTCGATCCTTTGGAACCACAAAATCAGGAGAGGCGCCAATAATATTAGGAGTATGTAGAGCTCCGATGGGACTTTTGTTACAAGCAAGATCTGAATTTTCTCCTTGTTTAAAACCAAAATCCTTCACTCCAAAAGAAGCTGGACGAGCTTTAGATTTAACCGTTCCACCTTCGAAAGTGGTTTTTTTGCGAGCAAAACCCTCTCCTTAAAGAATCCTGCTGTTGAGCGTTTTCCCACTTGAGCTTGAGCTTTATTCTGTGCTACAATAGCTTGATGAGATTATACGAATTGGTGCTTGTACTAAGGCCTTCTTTAAAAGAAGCAGATCGCAAGAAATTGCTTACAACTATTAAAGAATGGCTCAAAGACGTGAAGATCAAAAAAGAAGATGACTGGGGACAAAAACCTCTTGCATACGCTATAGATCATGAGGAATCAGGACACTATTATATGCTTACAATTGAGGCAGATCCCGAGGTAGCAACCGGAAAGAATGGTATTCCCAAAGATTTTGAACAAAGAATAACAAGGCAAGATAACGTAATAAGACACTTGATGCTAAGAACAAAATAATGGCAAGAAGTTTAAACAAAGTACAGCTAATCGGAAATTTGACAAGGGATCCTGAGCTGCGTTACACTCCAAATGGAAATGCAGTTTGTAGTTTTAGTATAGCGACCAACAGGAATTGGACAACCGACAGCGGGGAGAAAAGAGAAGAGGTCGATTTTCATAAGATAATAGCTTGGAATAAATTGGGTGAGCTCTGCAGTCAGTTTTTGGTCAAAGGACGCAAAGTGTACGTTGAGGGTAGATTGACAACAAGGTCTTGGACTGGACAAGATGGAGCGCAAAAGTCAACAACAGAGGTCGTAATAAATGACATGATTTTGCTAGACAGCAAAGGCGCAGGCGCAACAGCTGCTGCTGACCATGGTTCAGGCGAATCAGTTTCCAGTACACCTAATACAAAAGAGGCAAGCGAGGAACCCGCGTCAAACGCGGCTGCTGCAAAAACTGAAAAAGCAGCAAATAAAAGCGCAAAAAAAGATATAAAAAATGAGCCTGAGAACGAAGAGCCGGTAGCCGAGAAAAAGAGTGAAGACGAAGTGATGCCGGATGATATACCATTTTAGTTTAAAGTTAAAAGTTCAAAGGTATCCAAATATTTTTGAATTTTTCACTTTTAATTTTAACTTGAGCGACTAAGAGGAGCGATTATGGCAGTAAGAAAAAGATTTCCAAAAAGAAAAATAACAGTACCAAAAACTTGCTACTTCTGCAAAGAAGAGGTAACGCCGTGGTACTCTGAAGTTGCTGTCCTTCAAAAATTTGTAAGTGGCCAGGGCAAACTTACTCCAAGATCAAGAAATGGTATTTGCGCCAAGCACCAGCGCAGACTAACTTCATCAATAAAACACGCGAGACATCTTGCCTTAATGCCATTCGTAGGTGGTAAATAAAGTATTTTAAAATGACTTCGCTGCCTATCTCACTTCCAGATGGATTTAGTCCCAGTATAAAAGCAGGTGATCAAGTTACAAGTGGTCAGATCATAGCAACCAGGATTTTGAACAATGATGAAATAATTAATATCCCCAAGCTGCTTGGTATAAAACGCTCCCATGTAAAAAATGTTTTGAAGAAAAGTCCCGGAGATCTTGTAAAGCAGGGGGATATCATTGCTCAGAAAAAAAGTTTATTGGGTACAAAAAGTGTTGCATTAAGAAGCCGTGTGTCAGGGACTATTCTCCGCTATGAGCGTGACAGCGGGAATCTTGTTATCAAAACCGGTGCGAGTGTTAATTCAGATAAAGAAAATGTTATTTCTCCTGTTGATGGAAAAGCTGTATTGTGCAATAATAATGAAATTGTCCTCGAAACAAATAAAGAGGGGATAATTGGCAGCAAGTCAGTAGGGGGAAAAGGGGAGGGAGAGGTATTAGTGCTCCTGGCAGATGATCCTTATTATCTTAATACTCAGACAATTGGAAAAATTGTCGTTGGGGAAAGTTTAACTCAAGAGATGCTACTAAAAGCAATCGGGATAGGAGTCATGGGAATGATTGGTACAAAAGTAAATGACGAAGACATTGAACTAATACAGGAGAAAAAATTTGATATGCCTATTTTAGAAATTACGAAGGAAAGTAGGGAACAATTAATTGAGTGGTCAGGAAAAAAAGTATTTCTTGACGCAGAATCAAAATCTATAGTGTTTTTACAGTTATGAATCCATCCAAATTAAGAACAGTATTGGCAATAGTCATAGCCGGATTAATCGGTTATGTCATTGGAGTGACCAAAATAAATATTGATCTGCGCAGTTATAAGCCAAACGTAGAAGTATCAAGCAAAGAGCCGCCTCCCTCAGTGATGCACACAGACTTTAGTCTATTTTGGACTGTTCTGGATAAAATCGAAGGTAACTTTTACAATAAAAAGGCAATTAATCCTCAGGCAATTCTAAATGGCGCAATTTCAGGAATGGTTGAAAGTCTTGACGATCCGTACACTGTCTATCTTCCCCCCAAACAAAACGACGCTTTTAAAAACGGTCTTGCCGGAAAATTTGAAGGGATAGGTGCGGAATTGGGACTGAAATCCAAACAAATAATCGTAGTATCGCCACTTGATGGTTCACCTGCGCAAAAAGCAGGCGTGAAAGCAGGTGACGCAATTGTCAAAGTTAACGATCAAGTGACTTTTGGCTGGACACTGAATCAGGCAGTTGATAAAATCCGCGGACCTAAAGGAACAACTGTAAAACTAGCTGTTGTTCATAAGCAGGGGGATCCGGCTGTAGACATAAATATAGTGCGGGATACGATCACAATTAAAAGTCTTACAAGTTATACCAAACAAGCAAAAGATATAGAAACTTTGAAACAATCATCAACGATCTCTAAAATCGCAAATGACAAGATTATCTATATTCGTCTTTCCCAATTTGGGGACTCTACAAATAATGAATGGTTAAAGCTCTCAAATGATGCAGCGACACGTTTGAAAACTGAAAAAGACATAAAGGGAATTGTTTTTGATCTACGGAATAATCCCGGAGGGTACTTGAATGATGCAGTTTACATAGTCTCAGAATTTGTAAAAGATGGCAATGCTGTCCAGCAGGAAGATAAAAATGGGGACAGGACTGGTTTTCCGGTATCCGGCAAGGGTTTATTGTATGACGTGCCGGTTGTTGTTCTTATTAATAAAGGTTCAGCATCTGCAGCAGAGATTGTCGCCGGGGGACTCCGTGATCACAAGAGAGCAACCTTAGTTGGTGAAACGTCGTTTGGAAAGGGGACAATTCAGCAGGCTGAGGATTTGGGAGGTGGGGCGGGGCTTCACGTAACAATTGCCAAATGGCTGACACCAAACGGAACTTGGGTCGGAAATGGGAAAAATGGAGAAGGTCTAAAGCCTGATATTGAAATAAAAGTAGATGAAAAAGATCCAACTCACGATGCGCAGCTTGAAAAAGCGATTGAGGTACTGGGAAAGTGACATGCGAATTGCCACAAATTATATGCTAATTCTTGCCAATATTTGCATTGATTTGTAGTAGAATTTGTAGAAATTAGCAGCTATGAAAAAGTTATTAGTTTTACTTTTAATTTTGTTAGCCCTGCTTGGGTTGAGTAATCTTTCCGGCAAATATCTTTCTCATAATAAATCTTCTCTTGCTCCTGCTCCTGAAAAAGTAAAAGTCATTACTGAAGAATCAGTGACTATAGATATTGTAAAAAAAGAAGGCCCTTCGGTTGTAACGGTGTCGGAAGAAGCACCGCAGACAAGCAGTAGCTCACCTTTTGGACTCGGCCCCTTTTCAATATTTGGTATTCCACCTTCACAGGATCAACAATCTCCCGCTCAGCCCCAAAGCATCGGATCGGGCTTTATAATCGACAAAGAAGGGCTAATTCTCACAAACAAGCATGTAGTGTCAGACACAGGGGGAAAATATCAGATAATTACAAGTCGCGACAAGAAGTACGCTGTCAAGCGGGTTTATCGTGATCCGCTCAACGATGTTGCTCTTTTAAAGATCGATCCGTCGCAAAATTCCGGAGACAGTCTCGCGCCCATAACGCTTGGAGACTCAGCGAATTTGCAGGTCGGACAATATGTTATTGCCATAGGAACAGCGCTTGGGGAGTTTAGAAACACTGTAACCACTGGTGTTGTTTCCGGTTTGGGTCGGGGTATCACTGCCGGAAGCGCATTTGAAGGATCAAGTGAGAGACTTGATAATGTAATTCAAACCAATGCAGCGATAAACCCGGGTAACAGCGGAGGTCCATTGCTTAATTCAGCGGGACAAGTGATCGGAGTCAATACAGCGGTTTCGTCATCAGGTCAGAACATCGGATTTGCAATCCCGATAAATGTTATAAAGGACTCCTTGAATAATTTTAATAGCACCGGTAAATTTGAGAGACCGTACTTGGGAGTCGCATATAAAATTATTTCAAAAGATCTGGCAATTCTGAATGATTTGCCCGAGGGCGCATATGTGCAGCAGGTTGTCCCCGGATCCAGCGCTGATAAGGCAGGGATAAAGCAGGGTGATGTGATTACAAAGTTTGACGGGCAGAAAATTGATGAAAAAACACAGTTGTCATCAATTATTGCAAAGAAAAAAGTAGGGGATACTATAGCTATTACTTTAGTCCGTGACGGAAAACCTCAAGACATTAAATCAGTTCTTGAAACTGCCCCAGGGCAATAGATAACCGCCAAAATACTACTTGCAACTTACAATCCTTACATATATAATATAAGACAGATATGGCAACTAAA
>JBBSGK010000024.1:0-13877 GCA_038254115.1 Candidatus Levyibacteriota bacterium
ATGTCGCACAATAATACTTTTACGACATGGTGGAGCCTCAGAACCGGGGGGAGGGCTTTCCTGGGTCTCAATTTACTAAGGTATTTAATCCCTACAACCATTTATTAATTTACAAATACACTCCTTAACTCCCTTGAACTATTCTCCCATTTTTATAGTCCTAATTTTTTGCCCCCTCCCCTACTATAGGGCTAGAATTTGAGGCTAATTGAATCTAATTTTGAGCGTGCAATGCCATTCTCCGTAACTTATCTGGCAGAGTGGACCCTTTTCATGATTTAGACGTGCCTTTTTAAGACTAGTGAATTATTGAAAGATTGTATGGAGGGGTATGGGGCTGTGGTTGTACATAAATAGACTTGTCGTCCTTCAGGACGTCTAGAATGCTTATATAACGGTAAAAGATAGCATTGGTCCAGCCAAAGCCTAACTGAGTTGGATACCAATAAGTTGGTGGCATATCACCAGTCTGGCCATCCATTTTTTCAAGCATTTTGCCATGATTACCGAACGCATATGCATTCGATTGCAGGTATTCATCCATGAGATTTTTTGCCTCATTGATAAAACCGTATCGTAGAAGTCCAATGGTCACCTGGTAATGGGCAGGGGGCCAGATGTTGGGATAATCCCATTGCTTATGTTTTAGAACACCTTGCAGAGTAACCCTGTAAGGCTCTGAAGCGTTGGCTAAGTCAATCGCGGGTGGCAGTGAATCTTTATCGGTAATTGCCAGCCCATATTTAGTTTTAAATGCGGGAAGTTTTTCTAGCATTTTTCTAGCCTGAGCTTCAGTCGCTAATCCTGCCCAGAGAGGTACAAACCCAGCGAGAGATAGAAATTCGCTTTGCTGATTTTGGACATAGTCATAATCGTAAAAAAATTTTGTCTTTTCATTCCACATGAATTTATTTATAAGAATTTTTCTTTTTTCTGCTTTTTCCTCCCAGAATTTTTTTTCATACGCATTGCCAAGTATTTCCGCTGATTTTGCAAAGTCTATTTCGTACTTATAAAGGTAGGAATTAAGATCAATTGGCAAGAATTGGTCACATCGTGTGTAAAACCGTGAAGTCATATCCCAGCCTGATTCTTGTTCAGCATGGAGTCCGTATCCTGCATCGCGGTCCCCATACCGGTTAAGATTATACTCAATTACTTTGTGATTATAGCCTTTTCCGTCACCACCAACAGAGCCAACCGGGCTCTCCCAAACATTATTATATTCAAGTTTGGCAACGTCCATTCTACGCTTAAGCCACAATTTTTTGCTTACAATAATGCGACTTAAACGAGATGAAATCCTACGGTCTTTTTGAATTACATCATATGCATCTAGTATCATGGTTGTAAGAAAGGGAGCCTGAGAACGACCTAGGGATTCAGGATGGCTGAAATTTGGAATAATACCATATTTTTTAAAGATATAAATAAAGTTTTCTACCATCTCTGGAATGACCCATTCATTCTTTGTTCCAATAAGACCGCGGAACATAAAATAGCTATCCCAATAAAAAATATAACGGAATTTTGTACTATTCGGTACAAGAGCAGTATAAGGTACCTCAATAATATGGAAGTTTTTAGGAGCTGCACGCATGATAACTCTTCGCAGCGCCTTATTATTTACTCTGAAAAGCTTTGGTTTTAGGATAATCTTATCCCAGTATTTATCTATATATTCAAGACAGTCCTTATATTGCTCAGAATAAGTCACATATATATATTATCACATGTATTGCAATTGTCATTCTTTATGTCGTAGAATGAAAATAGAGTATGAAAGATAATAGCCTGTCCGAATTAATTGACCAATTTTTGGAATATCTGGAAATTGAAAAAAACTGCTCCAAACTTACCATCCGCGATTACAAACACTACCTGGATGTTTTTAAAGAATGGCACTCCCCTGCCCCAACTGAAGGGACTACTTCCCTACCCGGCAGATCTCTTAAAGATTTAACCCTTGCGGATGTTAGAAAATATAGAGTATTTCTCGCAAACCATACTGATGCAAAAGGAAAAACCCGCAAGAGAGTGACTCAGAACTATTACGTAATTGCTCTTAGATCCTTTCTGAGGTTTCTGATAAAAAACGATGTACCTACACTTGAGCCCTCAAAAATAGATTTACCAAAAACAGAAAGCCGCAGTCTGAAATTCTTGGAGAGGGAGCAGGTTGAGAGACTCGTTACAATGCCTGATACTTCAAAAGAGGCAGGAATACGGGACCGGGCTGTTTTGGAATTATTGTTCTCAAGCGGACTGCGTGTTTCAGAGTTGGTTAGTTTGAACCAAGACAAGATAAATTTGGAAAGGCGTGAATTTGGAGTTATCGGAAAAGGTGGTAAGGGTCGGATCGTTTTCATATCCGACCGCGCTGCGGAATGGATCCAAAGATACCAAGACGCAAGGACAGATAGTTTCAAACCTTTATTCATCCGTTATTCTCAAGGAGTGCAGGAGATAGATAACGGGGAAAAGATGAGACTCACAGTCCGTTCAATGGAGAGGATAGTCAAAAAATACACCAAGATGGCAAGGCTCCCTGTGGATGCGACAGTTCATACACTTCGCCACTCATTTGCAACAGATCTACTTATGAATGGAGCGGATATCCGATCAGTCCAGGAGATGCTTGGTCACAAAAATATAGCAACGACTCAGGTTTACACCCATATAACAAATAAACAGCTGAGAGACGTCCACAAAGCCTTCCACAGCGGGAATAAGGGTTAGTATGTTTCGTAGGAGAGGGAAACGGTTGAAGTAATTTTATTTTCTCCCGGGTTTAGTTTGGTGGGCTCGCTTTGTTTGGCAACCTTGTCAGCTTGTAGGCCTTCATATTGAACAGGTTTTGGATAATCTTCGTTCTCCTGGACATCTACGATTCTTCCTAAGTGAATTCCTGCGTCAGCTGCAATACTTTCAGCCTTTTCTTTGGCATTTTTGATCGCAACTTTCCGGGCTTTGCTTTCCAGCTCTTTTTGTTTCTCATCATCAGGGACAAATTGTACGCCTCCTACTTGGGTTGCTCCGTCGCGTGTTGCTATATCAATAGCTTGATTTGCAATATCCACTGATTTTATCTTAACTTGTATATTGGCGTCCACATTGTAGCCATCGGATTTTTGACCTTCCGGGCTATAGTTGTAGTTGGGATTCACTGAAAAATTTGTGGTTTTGATGTCCTTTTCTTCTATTCCCAACGCCTTTAGATCCTTTGTAATTTGGTTAATTATCTTGTTCACTTGATCCTTTGCAGATTCAGTAGTCGGGGCTTTTTTATTTACACCTAAATTGATCATTGCGGTATCAGGAACAGATGTTACCTCGCCGGTTCCGGTGACAGTAAATAGGTTTTGTTTGTTTGTTGTAATGCTGTTGACAGAGAAAGGAATAGGACCAAAAATTTTCGTAAAAACAAAAAGAGAAAGAAAAGCGAAGATTATCGTAAGAAAGGGAACCTTTGCATTTTGCCACATAATAATATGTTAGTTATGTTTTACAGCGTTGTCAAATTGATTATTCCCACCTGAAGGTGCGGGCTGCGAGAATATACATGACAACTCCCCAGACAATAAGTCCGACCAGATACGGAGCAGTATCTGAAAGGTTTCCGCCCTCAGTTGTAATTTTGCGTACTGCCTGATTGAAATATGAAAGCGGAAGATTATTGGCAATTGGCTGAAGCCACGAAGGCAGACTGTCTGTTGGGAAGAAAGTTCCCGAGAGCAAAAATTGCGGCAGAGTTACCAAGTTGACCATGGGACCTGCCGAATTTTCATCATTTGCAAGACCTGCAAAAAAGTATCCAAATCCCAGAAAAGCGATGAGTCCGATTGCCGAAACAATTATCAATTCGATAAATGTCGTAAATCCATGAGGAAGATAAAATTTAAATACAATTATTCCCATTGCCAGAATCAATAGAGTTTGGACAAGTGCAATAATAAGTCTGCTGGTCCCCTGCCCCAAAAGAATTGTCAAAGGTTTGGTAGGGGTTGCAAACATCCTTTTAAGTATCAATGCTTTCTTAAGATAAATAAGCCCGAAAACAGTTCCAAAGATTGCAGTCGAAAGAAGTGAGAATCCTATCTGACCGGGAAGGGCGAAATCAATATAGCGGAATTGGCGTCCTGAGACTTCTTTTTGTGTCAGAGTAATTGATGGATTATTTATACCCGCTAATTTCAAATTTGTCTGATCAACTATTCCTCTTATCGCGGAAGTCAGTGACTGAGCCTCCAGTGCATTGGCAGTTGATGTAAAAATATTTACAGAATATTTTGAAGTTGTTCCTTTTTCTTTTTTTACCTCAACAATTCCTGACAATCTTCCCTGCTGTAGTTTTTTATTTAAGGACACCGGATCTGATTTTTCTATTTTTAGAAATTTTTGGCCTTCTATTGTTTTGACCAATTGATTTTCAGGGGTATTGTTTGGAATACCAACTGTTAAGGATTGTCCCCCACCGCCGATCAGACCAAAAATGCTGATAAATACTATTGGGAAGATAAATCCAAATGCAAAGGTTGCAGGGTTTCTTGTCTGTGCCCTGAAAGCGTACCAAGTAATTGCGAGGTAAGCTTTCCATTGACCCGGTTTTTTGTATTTATTATTTTTCATATTTTATTCGTCTCTTAGCTTCTTTCCCGTTAAATTCAAAAAAACATCTTCAAGAGTTGCGTCCTGGCGGATTATTTCTTTTTTAAATCCGGTATCCAAAAGATCCTGAATAAATTTATTTGGGGTTGCGATTTTTAAGATCTTACCTCCATCCATAATCGCAATTCTATCACACAATTTTTCCGCCTCTTCCATGTAATGAGTGGTTATGACAAAAGTAATCCCCTCTTTTTTGATCTCCCCGATCATGTCCCACAGGTTAAGTCTTGCCTGCGGGTCAAGACCTGTTGTCGGTTCATCAAGAAAAATAATTCTTGGTTTATTTACAAGTGTTGCTGCTATTGAGAATCTTTGTTTTTGTCCGCCTGATAATTTATTGGCAAAGCTTTTTGCTTTGTCCGAAAGATTGACTTTTTTAAGCATACTCATTGCGTCTACCTCAACGTCGTACATCGCTCCGAACATCTTAAGAAGTTCAACCAAGTTTAATTCAGGATAAAAATTGGATGCCTGAAGCTGAATTCCAATTCTGCTTTTAACTTCCCATGGATGCTCAAGAGTATCGATTCCATCAACTATCACAGTTCCGGCGGTTTGTTTTTGAAGAGTCTCCATGATCTCAAGAGTGGTGGTCTTGCCTGCTCCATTGGGGCCGAGGATTCCAAATATCTCACCCTGCTTTACGGAGAATGAAATGCCGTTAACAGCAGTAAAATTTCCGAATTTCTTGACAAGGTTATCTACCTGAATAATTTCTGAAGAATTTTTTGGTTTTGAGGATTTCGTCATTAGTTCATTTTAGCACAAAATGAGCCTGTAAAGAATAGGGGTTATTTCTTTTTTGATTTTTCTTCGAGGTATTTTTTGATTTCTATGTATAAATTTCCCTTCTGTGGCGGATACGGAGCACGACGACGTTTTTGCCATCAAGATCAAAGATGACTCTATGATCCCCGATTCTCCATCTGTACGTTCCTATGGAAGAATTTATTAATTTTTTGCTATGTTGCAGTGGGTTTTCAGAAAATTTTTCAAGTTTCTTTTTGATTCTTTTGAGAACTACAGTATCCAATTTTTTGATGTCTGAGAATGCGGATTTGGTATAGACAAGTTGGTAGGACATTAGAGTTTGCCAAATACTTGTTCGTGGCTAAATACTTCTCCTTTTTGGTACTCCTCCCTCGCTTTTTTGATTTCAGCTTTATATTTTTTATCAGCCAGATTTAAAAGATCCTCAAATAGATCGATGTCCACAATAGCAGATGTTATTTTGCCTTTCTTCGAAACGAGAAAATAATCTTTCTTTTTTCCGATCTCCATAAGAGTATCAGCTAGATTCTGTCTTAAAATTGTTGTACTGACTATATTCATAGTATTCTATTTGTACATTACAAACGTACATTTGTCAAGCTGCTATTTATTTTTCCTTGGCTTTTTCTTCGAGGTATTTTTTACCGTGGCCGAGATTTGTATTTATTGGTACATTTTTATCGCAAAGTTCACATTTCCCATCGTCATAAAGAACAACCGGGAGCTCAGCAAGGCTTGAGAATTTAGCTCCAACAATCTTGTCAGTTATTGATTTGGGATTGGGATTAATATTTGCCATAGCGCAAGCTTCAACTACTCTACCATCTGCGTCTTTAACTGCCTTTACGACTTTTTTGATTGATATTCCGGTTGTAACTATATCTTCAACTATCAAAACATTTTTTCCAGCAACATACCTTTCATTATCCTTGGTAAATATATGATTGCTATCAGCAGCTGTAGAAAAACTTCCCTTATCTTTTTCAGTGTATGTGCTTAATATGTCCTTATTATTAAGTTTTGATAAATGGTAAGCAGTCCATTGTCCGAGAATTATCCCTCCCATTGCAGGAGCAACCACAATATCAATCTCCATGTCCTTGTATTTATCTGCGAATAGCTTTCCCATTTGTGATGCATAAATCGGATGCAAAAAAACAGACATCTTATTTAAATATCTGGAAGCGTGTTTACCGGATGTATATACAAAATGGCCGTTGAAGACACCATCTGACTTTTTTAATAGTTCTACAACTTTATCATTCATTTTCTATATAAATTTATTTCGTCTCTTAATTTTATTGTTTCTTCTTTCGCTCTGTCTGCGAAATCTTCACCACTTGATGCAAAGATTATACTTCTTGAAGCATTTATTATCAATCCTGCTTTTTTAGAGTTAATCCCTGCTTTTACAAAATCCTCAACACTTCCTCCTTGAGCTCCTACTCCCGGAACCAGAAAAGTCATGTTCCCTATTATTTTTCTGATTTCTGTTAACTGTTCAGGGTAAGTTGCTCCCATAAATATCATGCAGTTGGGATTGTTGCCGTGTTGCTTGATCAGCTCTTCGGCAACTATTTCATAAAGAGGTTTGCCATTGATTAGCAATTCTTGAAATTCTTTGGCTCCGGGGTTTGAGGAATGGCATCCTACGATTATTCCTTTCCCTTCCCTCGCAAAATACGGATCTAGAGATTCTATGCCAAGATACGGCATGACAGTCATTGCGTCCGCCTGTAAATAGTCAAAAGCGTATTTAACATAACCGTTATTCGTATTCCCGATGTCTCCTCTTTTGGCATCAACAATTACCGGAATTTCGGGATAAGTTTCGCGGATATAATCACAAGTCATTTTAAGCTCTCTCACTCCCCTATCCCCCATTGACTCATAAAATGCAGGATTTGGTTTGTAAACACAGACGAGATCATGGGTTGCGTTAATAATTTCTTTATTGAATTCAAATTGGGGATTTTCTTTTGACTTTATAAATTCAGGAAGATTTTCAAAATCAGGGTCCAATCCCACACAGACAAGGGAATTATTTTTTTGTACTGATAAATTAAGTTTTTCTTTAAACGTCATCAGATAAGTTTAGCTTCTTTTTTCCAATTCTTCAATAACTTCTTTTACTAGTTTTTCCGGATCATCATTAAAAATAACTTTTGCATTGCTTGGCTTATTTATTTTTTTCATCAAACCCGGAATTTCGTCAGCAATTCCTCCCGTTCCCGTCAACACACCAATGACTTTTCCCATATCATGGAGATTGGTAAACTCATTCATAGTCCCCCACCGCCCGGAAATAATTATTCCTGCGTCTGAGTTGGCTGTTGATGAAACATTTCGATATTTGCGAGTGATATTAAAATCCGAGACAAACTCGTAATCTGTTGGTATGTAAAAAATCTTATTAAATATAGATGGATCACAATCGGCAAGTTGTTTAAGCTGCGTTTGGTAATCTGTAAATTGTGAGTATCCCCAAATCTCAGCATCCAACTTGTGTGCAGCGAGTGCCACCTCGTATGGCAGTCCGATAGATGCACCCGTAAGAACAGTTATGTTTTTTTTTGCTAATTCCTTTCCCAAATCATGCGCTTTTGGAATTATTTTCTCAAGATCTCCTTCTGCAGATCCAAAAATTCCAATTTTATATTTTTGCATATTTTTGTTTTATCTCCTCTGCCAGATATGGATTCCACATGGCTCCGGTTACGCTCATTACCACATCTGCACCAGCATTCCGGTAGTCGTTATAATCTTTTGGGGTCATTACTCCACCGACTCCCATAATTCCGAAATTATATTTTTTATTTTTTCTAAGCTTGTTTAAACGCCTTACCATATCTATTCCTGCCCACTTAATTCCTGCTCCACACAAACCCGATTTTAGCCTCCCTTTTCCAGGTAGAGCTTGGCTACCATCTTTTTTATAGATTGCTGCAGGAATTGTATTTATTACAGAAATCGCATCGGCAAGATCAGCAACTCCTGTAATAATTTTTTCCAAAAGTTTTTGCTGACTTGAATCAAAATACCCGAATTTTAGGATAAGTTTTTTATTCTCTACCACCTTACGTGTTCTTGTTACTATATCCATGACAGCTTCGTACGCGTAGCAAATCACCCCTTCATTTGCGACATTCGGACATGAAAGATTTAGTTCTATAGCTTTGACTCCTGCTTTTGATGCAAGTTCTGCTGCATCTGCAAAGTCCTGATAATATTCTTCCTGCGTTTGATTATCTTTGATAGTTCCGCAGACACTTACAATTAGAAGTTGGCCCTTTCCCTCGTACGAAAGGGCTTTTTTAATATCATTTACCCAAAACTCAGGTCCACGGGAGGGATTGCCAAAAGAATTGGTTATAGTTAAGTTTTTAGGGTCCTTATTAAACGAATCGCGCATTGTTAGTCCTTTTTCGGCTTTTTCAAGTGTGACATTTCCACTTACATCAATCGGGATCACATTTGGATATTGGTTAGCGTCAATTTTTGTTGTACGCTGAGTTTTGTAGCAGTTGACATCAAACCCAATATCAAACGCTGCTTTAATATGTTTGCTGGTCGGAAGAGATCCTGCAGCAATACCAAAAGGAAAGTTAATTTTGTAACCCAGAAAAGTATATTCTGGAGTGGTTTTAGATATTGTAGGTTTTGTTTTTTTTAAAATCCCAAAAGGTCCATTTTCAAAATTATCATCAAAAGTTTTTTCAGGGTCATAAAAAGGAGCATTACGCATGATTTGAATTTACAGTTTTGAAGGCTATTTGTCAAATCATTCCAAAAAACATATAATTATTATCAATGGCAAAGAAAGTTGAATATCTAGATCTCAAGAAAATAATTCTTCAAAAGATTAAAGAAAATGGCGGATGGGTCAATGCGCATGCTCACTTTGATAGATCCTACACAATAACACAACAGAAATTTGCACAAGTGAACCACAAAAGGCATCAAAAATGGGGCTCCAACGCAGACATCCGTAAATCGTCTACTGTGTCCCAGATTTATGATCGTATTGCCAATTCTTTGGAATTGATGATTGAGCAAGGGGTTGTTGCAACTGTTTCGTTTATTGACGCGACACCCGATGTTAAAGACAAAGCAATAAAAGCTGCAATAAAAGCAAGGGACACTTATAAATCACAGATAATTATCAAGTACATCAATCTTCCGGCTTATGGTATTTTGACAAAAGAAAATAAGGAGTGGTTTGACATAGGCGCAGATTTTGCTGATATTATCGGCAGTACGGTTAAGACAGATACGCCACGCGAAGCGGAGCACATGGATATTGTTCTTGAAAAAGCTAAATCGCAAAAAAAGATGGTGCATATGCATATTGACGAGTTAAATATCCCTGACGAGCATGAAACAGAACTACTTGCAAAGAAAACAATTGAACATGGCATGGAAGGAAGAGTTGTTGGGATTCATGGCATCTCAATTAATTGTTACCCGATAGCAGAGCGTGAGCGGGTTTATAAGCTGATGCAAAAAGCACAACTTATGATGGTTGCTTGTCCCATGTCCTGGATAGATGGGTGGCGGAGTGAAGTCCTCACGCCAACACATAACGCAATCACTCCCGCCGGTGAGATGAGCGCTTTTGGCATACCTGTATCAATCGGCATTGATAATCTTTATGATAACTTTAAGCCAATGAACGATGGAAATATTTGGAATGATTTGCGCTTACTCATGGAAGCAAATCGATGGTTTGATATTGATGAAGTTGTAAATGTCGCGACAACGAACGGAAGAAAAGCTCTGGGACTGGATTAAAATCTTCGACTACTCAGACTTTTGCGGATTGTAATTTCTTCACAAAATCTTTGGCAACATTCACACTAGTGACCAGGGGAATATTGTGTTCAACAGCCTTTTCCCTTATTATTTTTCCATCTGTCTCTGCAACTTTTCGGCCTGTCGGGATATTTATTATTACATCAAAACGGTTGGCATTGAGTAAATCTGCGAGATTGGGTTTGAGATGAGGAGTAGATATTTTATTGACCGCAACTGCCTCAATTTTATTGGTTTTGAGAAACTTGTGAGTTTTGTATGTGGCATATAACTTGTAACCAAGAGAGTAGAGTTTTTTGATATCAGGAAGCAGCTTAACTTTATTTGATCTTTTACCGATTGAAATAAGAACTGTTTTTTCGGCTCGCTGCGCCAGTTTCATCTGAAGAGTAAATAGCTCAATAAATCCGGCTGAGGCATTTTGATTAAATCCTTCAGACACCATAAAGGTTGCAAGTTTTTCTTCAAATATCGTGTTGGGGGTCTCAACTGTCAGGACTTGCGCAACACCTTTATATAATTTTACTTTCACTTTCCCTGTTACTTTTTGATTTACCTTGTCTATGAATGAATTAATATCATCCATGAGTGGCTCATACCACAAGCCGTCATAACAAAGGTAAGCCCATTTCTGATCAATCTCAACTTTAAATTCGTTTTCACGTCTTGTGGATGCGAAATGCTCAAGTTTGGCATGCGCTCCTATAATTATTTCAGCAGCCGGCGCCTCGTAAATATCGCGCATTTTTATACCTATTAACCGGTCTTCGATATGAATGTTTGTCCCTACACCGTGGCGAGCACCGATTTTATTGAGTTGCATGATAAGATCAGTAAGCTTAAGCTGTTTTCCATTGAGGGAAACTGGAAGTCCTTTTACAAATTCCATTTCCACAATTTCTGCTTTGTCGGGCGCATTTTCTGCAGTAACGTTCCTGAGAAGAATTTTTTCAAGTGGGGGTATTGTTGCCGGATTCTCTATCTCCCCACCTTCGCCTGAAACACCCCACATATTTTCATCGTAGGAATAAGGTTTGGCTTTGGTTTGACTAACCGGGATGTTGTGCTCCTTTGCATACTCAAGCTCTTCAAGACGCCCCATGCTCCACTCTCTGATCGGTGCTATGATTTTGATATCAGGATTAAGTGCAAGTGCCGTGCCCTCAATACGTACCTGGTCGTTGCCCCGTCCTGTGCAGCCATGCGCTATGCAATCAGCCCCTTCACTTGCTGCTATTTTTACAGCCCATTTTGCAATAAGCGGACGCCCCACTGCAGTTGAGAGATGATACCCTTCCTGATATGAGGCATTTGCCTTTATGGCTTTTGAGATATACTCATCAGCAAATTCATCTTTGGCATCTATTATATAAGCTTTTATAGCGCCGAGTTTGAGGGCTTTTTGTTTGATCGCTTCCAAATCATCTGCGACCTGTCCCATATCAATTGTGAGGGCAACTACTTCTGCTTTGTATTCCTCTTGAATCCATTTGAGAAGGACTGATGTATCAAGTCCACCTGAGTAAAGAAGTACTACTTTTTTGACTTCTCCCTTTTTCCCTTCGTATGAGGCAACTTTGGTGTAATTTTGATTTTTTTGCATTTTTATATATTTAAAGACTTTTTGACCAAATCCTTAATAAATTATAACAGAGTAACCCAATTTTTGCGAGTCTTTATGCCAATTTAGCGAAATTTGCGAATCTTGTCAAGATGATTGCCGCTCCGTTGCAGTTATCAAATTTTCCATAAGCATTGCAACATTTACAGGACCCACGCCTCCCGGAGTTGGTGTATAAAAAACTGCAATATCTTTTATGTTTTCTTCATCATAATCCCCTTTAAGTTTTCCATCCTTCCCTCTTAAAATTCCGACTCCAATTAAAATTACACCCGGTTTGATATTTTCAGGATTAACGACGTGCTCCCGCCCGATTGACGCAATGATAACGTCCGCTTTTTTCATAACTTTCTCGGGATTTACTGTTTTGCTATCAATTATTGTAGGTGTTGCTCCAAGTTTTTTAAGTAACTTAATTATCGGTCCCCCACCCGTCGGTCCTTTGCCAAGGACAACAATGTTTTGAGATTTAAGCCAACCTAAGAATTCTTTATTGTTCGAGTGAGCGTTAGCGAATCGAGAACTTCTCGACTCATTCTCTTTTGCTCCTTCGCTCGAAGAATAATATACTTCCTCTATTATTCTTACAACTGCCAATGGAAGAGGTAGTGTGTATGGAGAGGCAGGATGAAAGCCGTCAACGTCTTTTTGAGGAGCTGTCTGACTCTCGAGTTTTTCAACATCTATTTGTGGGGGTAGCGGTCTTTGGATAAGTATCCCGTGGACTTTTGGATCCACGTTTAATTCTTTTACTTTTTGTAATAATTCATCTGTTGTGACCGTTGTTTCAAATCTGTGTATCGTAACTTTAGCATTGATTTCAGATGCTTTTTTTTGCTTCAAAGTGACATATGCAATTGATGCGGGATTTTCACCGACAAGGATTACAGCAAGATGGGGTGTGATATTTTTTTTCTTCAGCTCCTCTACTCTAACTTGAAGAGTGGAATAAATTTTTTCAGCTATTTCTTTTCCGTCAATTTTCATAATAATTTTATTTTACATTTTTCAAAAATTCCTGTACAGTTTTCATATAATGCTCTCTATCATTCCAATGTGACATATGGGCGCTATTCTCCATGATAGTAAGTTGTGCGTTTGGAATAAGTTTTTTAAACTGCTTTCCAGCTTCAGGCGTAGCCTCATCAAATCTGCCACAAATGATGAGGATAGGTAAAGTTAATTCCTGAAGTCTAGGAAGTAAATCAAAGTTTTTTAATGTTCCTGTTGCAGCAAATTCCTTTGGCCCCCACATGTAATTATAGATAACTCTACTCATTTTGTTGTCAGATCTCAAAATGGGTACAGGTATAGGATTTAATCTGAAAACATATTTTTCATAATACTCATCTGATGCTTTTTTAAATTCTTTTGTGTTCAATATTTTGGAGTCTGTATGATTTTTTAATATTTTTTTGGTTTCCGCAGAAAGTGATTGAATTAATCTATTAGCGTCTTTCTCCCAAACATGGGTGGATAAGTATGGATCAGCAAATATTATACTTCGCAGTCCATCAGGTTTTGTTAATGCAAAACATGCAGCAAGAGCTGATCCCCATGATTGTCCTAGTAAATGATAGCGATTAAGTTTTAACTGCCTAATTAATATGCGTAGTTCATCAACAAATCTTTCCACATTCCAAAGAGCTTTATCATCCGAACGGTCGGAGTTACCACATCCAAGTTGATCATAAAAAATTATTTTTCTATCGTTAGATAGATCTTCCAAGGGCTCTAAATAATCATGTGGATAACCAGGGCCACCGTGAAGGACGATGAGGGGAATTCCTTTATTCTCTCCTACTATTTTATACCAAACCTTTCCGCCTGTAACTTGAACATATCCCTCTTTTTTTTCCTTGTAAGTCTGCATGTGTTTTATTATACACAATTTTCATGTCTGATTTGCCAAACCATGATATAATGCACACATGTGGAAAATAAAACTCGCACTTATTGCCATACTTTTATTGGTTGTCGCATTTGGGACATTTAAATTTTTTAA
>JBBSGK010000025.1:0-13537 GCA_038254115.1 Candidatus Levyibacteriota bacterium
CAAGAGAATAAAAGGAGTTAAAGCGGTAATTGGTGAAGCTCCGGATTTTGTAGAACTTGCATTTGCCCACCTAGACGCCACAACAGAAAAAGGAGAACCGGACTACTTATTTGGCGAAAAATATGGTTATGACTATGCAAGGACAAAAACTAAAACACGTGGCTCTCGTGTCGCTTATGTTGGTAGCTTCAGCCCCGCTGTCGGTTTGCTTGTCAGCGACTGGGATGCCGGTAATGGTTATGGCGCTGTTCGTGCCGCTCCTCTGGTAGTGCCCGTTTAAGATTTGGCATTTGTCCTCTTGGTATTTTTGTTTTCTTGTTTGTGGGTTTCATTTTTTTGCTGTACTTCATTAAAATAATATTCCCCTATTGACAACGTTGTTACACTTTGTTACTTTAGAGATGGCTCTATATCACAACGATGATGTGCCAATATAGTTAGCCCTACTATGAACTTTCAAAAGCTATCAATAGATAACCTTCCGGATCTACTTACAGTACGGGAAGTCGCAGAAGTCCTCAGAGTCTCCCCCCTTACCATCAAACGCTGGGGCAAAAGAGGAAAACTTCCCGCAATACGAATTAATTCAAGAGGCGACAGACGTTACAAAAAAGAAGCTGTACTATGGTTATTGGGAATTACCCCAAAAACAGCATAATCCCCACCCTATTGTTTTTTAAATTAAAATATCCGATAATTAAGGCCATGTCTGAATCCACAATATCTTTAATTGGATTTGTTGCGGGGACTTGCACTGTCGTATCTTTTCTTCCCCAGGTCGTACATACACTTAAAACAAAAAAGACCAAAGACTTATCGCTTGGGATGTACATCATACTTTTAGCGGGCGCTGTTCTCTGGACAAGCTATGGTGTTTTGACTCACGCTCCGTCTATATTATATAACCAATATTCTGATTCTTTCTCTCGGATCAATTATTCTAATTCTTAAACTCAAAAATGGCTGATAGGAAATTAAGCTCAATTCAATCTGCCAACAATCCTGATTATAAAAAGATTAAGCAGGCATTCCTTTCTGAACTCAAAAAGGCAAGCTCAAATAAAAAAAGCAGTCTCTCCTACATAGAACATAGCTTTTCCCCTGCTCCCCTGGTTTCAAAAGGTATTTTCCAAACAATAGTCATTGGAGGAACAAATTATATTTCTGCCCTTTCAGAAATAACTATTAAGAAAAATACAATTCTAAAAATTAAAAAAGGAAAGATGCCGGTTTTCAAAACCGCAAAAGACTTTTCTTCATTCCTGAATTATCATCTTAATAAGAAAGCTGAGGCCTTGGGGATCAACTTTGCATTTCCTCTAAAACCATTTATAAATAAACACCATGCGCTTGATGGGATATTGATACACGGCACAAAAGAACACGCATTTGAAAGATTAATTGGACAAGCAATCGGTGAGTTTGCAGGAAATATATATTTTGAAAAATATAAAAGACAAATCCCCGTAACTGTTGCCAACGACACAGTCTGCCTCACTTTAGCAGACAATGGAGAGGAAGCTGGCGGGATGGTTGTCGGAACCGGGTTTAATTTAAGCCTAAAAATAACTGCGGAAGGAAAAAAATCAGTCGTCAATTTGGAGGCCGGCAATTTTAACGGTTTTGAGTTTACAGATGTTCTCAAAATTATTGACCGAAAATCCGAGCGTCCCGGCAGAATGCTTTTTGAAAAAGCAATTGCCGGCAAATACCTAGTAACCTATTTCAATGAAAAAGCAAAAGCGCTCCAATACGGCATACAGCCTCTCAAAACAAGCGCAGATTTGTCGCGTTTGGCGGCAACTGAAAATAAAAAAGGCCAAACTAAACCACCTCTAGGCCGCGACTTGGCAAGGACCCTACTTGAGCGGTCAGCATCGCTTATCGCCTGCTCGATAGCCGGAATTTATGAATTTAAAAACAACCCAAAAAAATTGGAATTTATAACTGAGGGAAGTCTTTTCTGGAAAGGATACATGTATCAGGAAAACGTACAAAAGCAGCTCTTGGAACTTGGCGTTCCAAAAAATATCATAACCTTCAAATATATCGAAGACAGCAGCCTCAAGGGAACAATTGGGCTGTTAACTCACTAAACCTTCTTCAGATAATCCGCTTGATGTTCGTTCTTAATCTTCTCACTATCCGGTTCCCAGAAATGCTCCTGGATAAACGCAAAAGTTTCCGCCGGATTTTGCGTATTGACTATTATATTGGTTCCCAGCTCAAACCCTCCAAGTATTTTTGTACGCGGTATTAGACGCAAATACCAATTTTCTCCCGGATGAATGTAAAAATTAAAGGGGAACTCTGAGCCATGGCGCAGATCCATAATTTGAATAAGACGCGACAGGGCAAAACTCATATCCTTGATTTCCTTATCTGTTATAGAACCAAATCCTTCCCCGTTTTGCTTTGGAGCTATCCATACCTCATCCGGCCACTCGCTTGTTGCAGGACAAGAAATGTAAAAGTAATCTGTATTCAGAATACTCGGAACACTTGGTAAATCTGAGTTATCGGATCGTCTGATAATCTGATCTTCTGAATCACCAGAATTCTGAGTATTCTGAGTATTCTGATATGTCGAGTTTTCTGAAGAATAAATCCCCATATCCAACGGAGTAATATCTAACTTAACGCTCTCAGGAATTACCACCAATTGTGTATGCGGGTGGGTAAGACTTGCGCCTGAAGCCGAACCGGAATTATTGAAAATGTAAACCTGACTGCCGACAGGCAGGACTGCCTGTTCTTTATTATGATTATACCTTTGTCTATAGGTTTGCAAAATAAGCTCTACTTGAAAAAGAGGCAATTCATCAAAATTTTTATGATGATCAGGTGAGTGAATAATGACTTCATGATGCGGAGCAAATGGGAATTTATTTTTTACTACCCTGATGAGCCAATCATTGTCTTCCGGAAAACTCGGAAAACTCAGATTGACAGATGTATCAGATTGTCCGATATTCAGGTTGTCCGAATCGCTGGTTTTCTGAGTATTCTGAGTGTTCTGGATCCGATAGAGCTCTTCCTCTTCAATCTCTTGTCCGGGACAAAACGGGCAAACGGGAGCCGCTTTTTCAACGTTCGTCCTCTTTGCTCGCCTGGGCGCAGAGATCACCCACCTACCTGACGCAGGATTTTTTAAGAATTCAAAATCAGACACTAGATTAGTTTAATAGTTTTAAACAATCAAATGCAACTAATTTACCTTCTGTTTTACTTGACAAAGAACTCCTACTCTTGCAATATAGTAGTATATGCCTGATTCTCCCCAAACTAATCCTGCTACACCTACCCAGGATCCAACTCCTTCCGGTTCATTTATCAACCGTTTAAGTAAAAAACAAATGCTTATACTTGGTGGCGTAGTTATCCTTCTTGCGGCTATTGCTCTATTTCTCGGACTATCATCCAAAGAGAAAAGTGATATAGCTGATTCAAATTCTGCAGTACAAAAAGAAAAAGAATCAGCCTTTCAGAAAGATTTGGCAAAAGAATCCGATAAAACAGGCTCACCTGAAAATTTGCGGACTATTGTATATGGATCATGGCAATCAGACAGATCTTCGATTAAAATTTTGGATCTTATTTCAAATAAGTCAACACTTTTGGCTACTCTCCCCTTGAGCATAAAAAAAGTAAGTGTCTTATCTCCACAACAGCTAGTATACATAGAGGGAACAGATAAGAATGACCATGGAAAGCAAATTGCAAGCTACAAAATTAAAGATAAAACCTCCAAAACAATTATGAAAGCAGACGAAGGGTATGGAATAGACGATTACGTACTCTCACCAACTGAACAATATATGGCAGTCTGGGAAGTGGCTCTAGCTCCTGGATCAAACGTTCTTGCCGGCGGACGTTCACGGGTTTATGCAATTAAACTTTCCGAGCCCTCCAATGTAAAACTTTTGTACGATGAGACTGCCTCCGCCCCGGTCCATTACCCACGGACGATCCTGGATGATGGGAAAGTTTTTACAGATACATTTCTTCCTAACGACCCGGCAGGTGGCGCCGGCTGGTCATACGGAATGGGGGTTTCAGATTTCGACGGATCAAACAAAAAAGTTCTGGATAATATGCAAAACGGTACATATGGCACGCAGCCATATTCAGATTCAACCGGCCGTTATCTTGTCTTTGCGGGGTATGACGGATCCAAGGGGGATGGAAAAGCTATCAAAGACGGCTTCCGGCAATCAATTTTATCCCCAAATACTGTCGAGGTACTAAATACCGCGACACTAACTAGACAGAAATTATCCAATCTCCCAAACAGCAATATCTATCCAAATGTAAATTGGGACCTCGCAACTGGAAATATTATTGTAACTATACTCGCCAAAACTGAAACAGAGTCAGGCCTTTTTAGCTACGATTTATCCAAAAAAACCGTTAAAAATCTTCATATTCCGGCAACCGAGCAGGCTCCTTATTCGTACGTATCCAGCATAAATAACAACGCTGTCCTCATCGGACTCGCGGATCAATCAGAATCGAGCCTTGGAAATTTAGGAGATACTTACGCGCCTTCCCTCACTCAGCTGTACAATTTTGATCTGTCCAAAAATCAAGCAACTGGTATTCAACTGGATGATCAATTAGTCCAGTACATGACTTCCCTTCCCCAGAATTACTTTCAAAGTGTATTGGGAGCCCAGACTAGCGTTCTCGGAACTACCCCGGTAGCCCCGCAGCCAACTTTTATCGATTTGTACTCCAATCAAAACAGCAACAAGAAAAATCTGCAGCTCTACACATTCTATCTGAAGGCAGCACTTGAGCAAACAAGGCAAGAACAAAATTCACAACCTGTTTCGCCCACCCCTCTTCCCACAACCCCACCCCAACCAGGGAGAGTAATACCAACAATTGCCCCACACCCAACAATGGCTCCGACAATTAACTGTACTGACTTGGCAAGAAAACAATGCGGGAATCAGAGTTGGAATACAGGACAATGCATATTCAAGCTAAGAGTCGATCTAAAAAATCAGGGAAAATGCAATCAATCTCCTCTCTACCTTTACGGCCATTCAGGTCAGGAAGTTGAAGTACAGATACAAACCCCTCTTTATAACGATCTCCCTCACTATGGTGGCGGGTACAAAATCACTATTCTGGATGGCGGGCAAATGGAAGTAAATGGAGAAGATTATGATGCGATAAATTACGATTACCGCTCAAATGCCAGAATACTAAGGGCTCCTTCTCAAGGAGCAATCGTAAAGAAGGAAAATGCTGTAAAAATACTTACTGAGTATGCAAATAAACTTGGGCTAAATCAAAAAGAAACAGATGATCTTATTAAAGCTGGCAAGGCCAAAATAAAATCTCCATACGCCTTTATCTCCTTTTTCAATCAGGAAAAGTCTGAACAGATTTTGCCAATCTCATTTAGCCCCAAACCTGATAACTATCTAAATGTAGTTTTCTATTTCAAAAATTTGTCGGTTGCCCCCGATTACACCCCTGTTCCACCAGTCTTCCCCGCTCCGCTCAAGAGGACAGGCCTCACAGCGGTTGAGGTAAGTGAGATTGTAGAATAATCCCTGACTCCTATTGCTAAAATAGCACAAACTGTTATAATCTATATCATTATGGCAGGAATCAATGAACGTGAACCACAAGTAGTTAATCCCTCCCGTAGGGGAGTACTTAGATACGCAGTGGCTTTTGCTGCAGGCGCAGCAACAAGTCCCTTGGCATTCAGCCTGTTAAGATCGGGCAGGGACACAACGGTTAGCCATGTGGACAGAGAAAAAGACCCTAAGCCTTTTAGGGTGGACGGCTGGAACCTCATATTAAATCCCCCTAAAGACAAAGCATCGAGTTTTTTAGTAGTCGCATCAGGAAATGAAGTATTAAGCACAAATCGACGTGGTGAAGCCCAACTCACGGAAGATTTTCAGGCTCTTGCTAGTTCCGAACCTAATCCTCCTTATTCTGAAACAATTTTGCCTCTTTTGGCACCCCTAAATCCTGCAAACAATCCAAAAATAATTGTGGCAAGCGGAGGACAAGCGACTACGGAACATCTTGTATTACCTGCATTCCGTTACAAAGCCCTCCGAGTTCAGATTGAAGGATTCCAGCAACAACCGGTAATTGTTTCACCTCTTGATCTTAGGATAGAACACTTAGAAACTCTGGACCGGATTCTGAAAGTCACACGGGGAGTATTTTCTCCTTTTACCGATATAAAAAATTCTCATCCGGGGGTTTTCGATACATATGTAATCCCTGACTCTACTCATACATCAATAGCCGCTGGAGGTAATGTTATATTTTTGGGTGTTGATGCTTTCACCAAACCTGCCTTTGAAAATCAAGCTGAAATTGATACATTTGCTAATACGGCTCAAGCAGTACTTGCGTCCCATCTACAGGGATCTATCTTAAAACCCGATACAGCAACTCTAACTACTCAGGTTGCCAATCAGTGGCTTAGAGAAGGTGGCCTAAGTAAAAAAAGTTATATAGCTGATTTAAAAAAATTGTTTGATAAAAAAACCTACGTAGGAGATACTCTTCCCAATATTGATGAGGGTATTTTTACTGACGATCCAAATTCAACCGCTGCACTTCTCGCAGATGGTTTGACTATAATGAAGTTTTTCCCGGGTAAGCTAATGGACGGATTTAAGGCACTACATCCAACCGCTCAGGAAACAGCACGTGATAGACTAAATGCAGTTATAGCAGTGTTAAATGATTACTATCCGAGTGCCGATCATATACCTTCTCTGGAACATTGGACTCATTTGGTACCTGTAATCGATGAGCTTATAAGCAACTTGGAGTTAAATCCGATAAAAATGTCAAAATAGCATATATTTCAGATTTTATATACTGAGTTTAAGTTATGCAATTTGTTACACGAGGGCTATAGAAGCCACATCTTCACTAGAATAAATATTTAAAGGCAGTTTCAAGAATCAGCTATTTCTTTTTGAAAATCTCTCTATGACCACCAGCTTTACGAATTCTACTAAAGCCAATTGACGCTTCCATCTCCAAGGCTGACGAATCAAGCGATAAAGCCACTCAAAGCCTAATGCTCTAACCGCAAGAGGCGCTCTTCTGACCTCACCACTTATATAGTCAAGCGCTCCGCCTACTCCCATGGCAGCCTTAACCGGAATCTTATCCAGATTATTGTAAATCCACTCTTCTTGCTTTGGATGACCGAATGCAACAAAGAGCAGGTCAATCTGGTGCAGGGGCGTAGAAGAGAAAGAATGCGAAGGTCCTTTTTGCTCTTGCGCTTCATCGATTTTGCGCTTTTCTATATCCCAAACAAATCCAGCTTCACTCCATTCTTCCGCAACAAAAACTATGTTCAAATGGGGATATTTCTTATCTAAGCACTCCGCAGTACGGAGTGCTATACCTGGTCCTGAGCCTAAAAAGCCTATGGATATGGGATTTCTTACAGTTTTCTTACATATAAATTCAATGAATTCTACTCCCGGGATTGTCTGTTTGAGGGGCTTACCCATAACAATACTCGCCAAGAATAGCCCAATTCCATCTGCGAGGCTAATTTCGGCCGAATTTAGGATGGTTTTGAAATTCTTGTGCCTAGTTGCATATACAAGAATTTCGGGGTTTGGTGTCACTATGTAGAATTTTTTATCATTTTTTAGTATCTGTAGTATATACTCCAGGATATTATCACCGTTTTCATTGGTTATATCAACTCCCAGAAAATTATTTTTGCTTAACATATTTCACAGCTCATTATAAGCCTTAATCCTGATAACCTAATTTTGTCTAAACGTATTTTATGTATAAAAATCATATGCAAAATATAGCCTTAGCGAATCATGTATTTTAGGTTTAAATATTTATAAAAATTTTTATTCTTGTCAATTTGATACTATATAGAATTTTGTTTCGTGAAACATTTGAAGAATTTTTTATGAATTAATTTAAAAAACTATGTTTTATCTTTTTTATAGGATTTTTCAATTAATTAACTTCTTATTTTTTATTTATACTTCTCTTATAAAGTTCAATATTTTCCATTGCTACTCCTGTTCCCCGGGCGACACACAGCAGCGCATCTTCGGCAACATGACATGGAACGCCTGTTAATTCTGTCATTAGCTTATCGAGATTTGTTAAAAGCGAAGTCCCACCTGACATTACAATTCCCTTGTCAATTATATCTGAGGCAAGTTCCGGAGGACATTGCTCAAGTACTTCTTTAACTCCTTTTACTATTTCAAGAAGAGTTGGTCTTATCGCTTCATTTATCTGAGATTCATCGAGTATAATAGTCCTAGGTAACCCGGTAATATTGTCTCGTCCTCTTACTTCCATCGATTTTAGTTTTCCAGATGTTTCGCTCACAACTGCATTACCGATGTCTATTTTGATTGTTTCAGAGGTTGTCTCCCCGATAAGCAAGTTGAATTTCTTTTTTGTGTAGTTGGCAATTGCCTCATCGACTTTATTTCCTGCCACCCGCACCGAACTATGTACCACTACCCCACCCAGCGATATCACGGCTGATTCTGTCGAACCTCCTCCTATATTAACTATCATGTGGCCGGCAGCCTGAGCAATGGGTATTTTGGCGCCGATTGCTGCGGCAAGTGGCTCGTCAATAAGATAAGCTATCTTGGCGCCAGCCGACATTGTAGCGTCAAGGACAGCCCTTCTCTCAACCTGTGTCACGCCTGATGGTATACAAACCATTACCTCGGGTTTGAAAAACCGTGCCCTACCGCAAACTTTGTCTATAAAATAAGATAACATCGCCTCAGTGATGGTATAATCAGCTATTACTCCATCCTTTAGCGGCCTGAGAGCAGTCACATTTCCAGGTGTACGTCCAAGCATTTCTTTGGCCTCGCGCCCGACGGCAACAACTCTATTCTCCTCAGCCGTGACGGCGACAACCGTAGGCTCATTTAATGTAATTCCTTCGCCGACAACATATACAAGCGTGTTAGCAGTTCCTAAATCGATTCCTATCCGTTTGGTTGTTGGAAATGTAAACTTCATAATAATTTTTAATTTTTATTTAAAATAAATTTTCAATGCTTTAAATTTAAATTTTTAAACATTTACCTGCCTGCCGGCAGGCATGGATTTGACCTGCCCGCCATCGCTTTGCGAAGGAAATTGCAGGCGGGTTGAAAATTGAAAATTTCAAATTGAAAATTATATCAAACTAGCTATTTTCTGTATCACTTCTGGCTTCAGCCATGTTTACTTTATTATAGCAATACCTTTATTAGTTGCAAGGGTTAGTTTGAAGGGGTATAATTGGCAAAACTGGTATTTAAATGAAAGATAACTCATCGAATCCAAAACCTGAAAACAAAAGTTCTGAGGATTCCACCCAACACGACTCAGGCCGCTCTGTCAAAAAACAAGTATTTACAGCGCTTGGTTTACTTACTTGTCTTGTCATCGCTACTGTTTTTGTAGTTCTATACGCAAGGGGCTACAGATTGTTCGTAGATAAAGGGACTCCTGGTGTTTCAAAGACTGGTATTTTGCATATCACAAGTAATCCAACTAGCGCGCAAGTATACATTGATGGTCACCCAACCACCGCAACCAACGGCACCATCAATCTCGCGCCTAAAAAATATACAGTAAAAGTTGCCAAAGACGGCTACACCGATTGGCAGAAAGATATTCAAATTGAGGCTGAAGTGGTTACTGGGGCTGACGCACTTCTATTTCCCAAGTCCCCCACCCTTCAGAGCATCTCCACATTTGGAGTCGAACAAGCCCTGATCGATCCCTCAGGCACCAAGCTTGCATTTAAGATTGCGTCACAATCTGCCAAGAGAAATGGAATCTACATCTTTGATATGACAGCGCGCAATCTGCCTATTCTTCAGGGACAAAGCAGCGCAAATCAGATTGCAGATGACACTTTGGACAAATTCTCTGATGCTACTTTGACTTGGTCACCGGACAGCAAAGAGTTAATGGCAAGTATCTCAGCACGCCTCAGTAATCCGGTATCACCGGATACTACTGCATCAGAAAGCGCATCAGCCTCACCAACTTATACATATTATCTACTCAAAACAGATAGCCTGAACGACGCGCCACAGGACATTTCAACCTTGATAACTGAAACTCTGGATCTCTGGAGAACACAGCTACTTGACAAGCAAAAAGCGCGCGTAAAATCTCTCAAACCCAAAGTGGCTCAGTTCTCAAGCCAATACTTCCGTATTCTTTCCTGGTCTCCTGATGAGAGCAAGATACTTTATCAAGCCTCAGAATCTGCCCAAATGCCTGAATTCCTAAAACCGAGAAGAATTGGCAACAACTTACTATATGAACGCCGGGATTTGAAAAAAGGCGCGATTTACGCTTATGACATACGTGAGGATATTAATACCAGAATCGTTGACACTATTGATGAAATCTGCGTAGAAACTAAATTGGATTGCCTAACCGCAGATACCGCCTTGCCAAGGCAGAAGAATCCTTTCAGTTGGTTCCCGGACTCTTCCCATCTCTTATACGTTCATGACAAAAAGATACAAATAGTCGAGGATGATGGGGCAAATCTAACAACTATTTATGCAGGCCCCTTCCTGGGGCAATATGTGTTCCCCTGGCCTGATGGATCAAAAATCGTTATACTAACCAATCTGGGGAATCCCAGCGTGTCCCCGACCCTCTACACAATCGGACTGAAATAGATCAAAAGATAAAATAATCACTCATCTAGAATCGCGTTTTCTTGGTATCCTATATCCTTGGCCTCTAAGAGTTTCAATAAAACTTTTACCAACTTTTATTGAAGTAAAACCCAATTTTTCTCTAATTCTTCTAACGCTTACATCTACAGTACGTTTGCCTGTACAACCAACTCCACCCGGATCATATGCTGCGATCAATTGATCCCGGCTCCTGACACTTCCCTGATTTTTGACAAGTTCCATAAAAACGGACCCCTCCGCATACCTAAGCACAACAGGTTCCTCGGGCTTCTCAGTCCATCCTGAAGAATATAGAACTTCAAATGACTCGGTATCTATCTGTACAATCCCTGCTCCGGTCTCAATAGTTACTTCAGGGCCTTCAATTTCAGATAATTGGGATGGTTCAGGTAGAGTATCTTCGGAATTCAAATCAGGCTGTATAGGACCCGTTGTTGGGGGGACTATTTGGCCATCATGCCCACTGGGCTGAGAAGATTCTGGGAGATTGGGACTTAGATCAGGTGATGGAATGGGAATTCTAAAACCTCTTCCCCGTAACGTTTGAACCATACCGTCTTCCCTCCCTTTTTCACCTAATATATCTCTTAGCCTTAAAATCTGCACATCAACATCATTCTTATTAATCGGATTTCTATCAGGAGGTTTCATGAGAACACTTCTTTCAACCATTCTTCCCTGAGCATCAAGTAGAGTCTGAAACATCCAGAGCTGTAATGTAGGGACATGCTTTGGAGCAGTTCCCTCTTTCCAAGACGGCGCGGAAATAATTTCTTCATTTTCAAAATCTACTACTAGTACTCCTGCTCTTGTTTGGTAAGCTCGTTCAGCTGACTGTACTCCTTCTTGCTGTCCAGAAACGAATAAATCAGCGGCAACTGGGCATAGTAAAGGCATAAGGTCTGGTGCTGAATTTGCAGTTGGAGCGCATCTTTTATCTGGTGTAAGATTTATACAATCCAGATTAAAGCCCCTACCTGGTTTGAGAACGAATCGTATTGGAACTCTTTTAGCCATCGGTAAACTATTATCTGCACGGGGACATGATGAGGGCAAAGGTATTCTCTGACTATATTCAGGCTTAGGCATCTAGGAAATATATCACAAACATCAATTAAATACAATATTTTGACTAGATCAAATTATAAATTAAGTGATCATAATTTTGTGAAAATTTGTGTTCTTCTTGAAAATATTTGTTACTCCATTTGCGTATAATAGGAATAAAAAATTATAAATATAAACTCCTAAATTATTTATGAAAATCTATAAATGGTAAGCAAATGATAAGATTATTTATACTATTGACAAGTCTTATTAATATATGTAGTAATTAGAGTATATCTTAAAACCTTATCATTTAGCTTTAATGATTAGGTTCTAAGATGAGGTTTTATCACTGCCCTAATGAAAGATAAGTTGCTAACCGTAGGAGAAGCTGCGGCATTATTAAAGATTTCCGTCATAACACTTCATAGGTGGGAGCAAAAAGGCATCCTCAAACCACAGCGTACAGCAGGTAACCAGCGACGGTATACACTCGCAGATATTGAAGGCCTAAAAAAAAGAAATAATAAACCGTCTTTTTTGACTCCTGAAAAACAACCAGAAACAATTACTTCTGGGACATCATCTGAGGAAATATCCGAACCAAATTATACTGAATTTCCAAAATCTAATCCTTCAACCGATATTCCCTTTTACCAAATAAGTCAACGAATGGAAGATGCACCCCGTGATTATTTACCAAAAACTGTTTTAAGACCGCGATTGAAAACCGCTTCTTTCTTTTTTGGCATAGTCGCTTTTGCCGTTGTTACCGCAGTTATGGCCGGTTTGGGATTTATGCCAAAAAGCAAGTCTCTCGGATTATCTGTTGAGGCTTCCAAAAACCAAACTGATATCCTCGGGGACTCGACACGGTTACGAAAGCTTACCGGCAAGATTGATTTCAATCTTCCGGTGATACTCAATGACAAATTCACGGTCAACTCAAATTCAATCTTTAACGGCAACGCAACTGTCAAAGGTAAATTTACTGCTCCAAATATACTTTATGGTATCAAAGCAGGCCAAAATATATCAATTGATGGAGATTTACAGAATCCTACAATCTCAGCAAGCTCAAGCGGAGTACTCTCTTTCCAAGGCCAAAGAGGAAACTTGGATCTTTCTTCAGGGACCGGAATATCAGTCAACGGACTGACAATTGCCAACAACGATCCAGGTTCTGCACAACTAATTTTTAAAAACATAAAGGTAGGATCCAGCACTATAACGGCGGGCAATAACACCGACACTGTGGAATTTTCGGCTGGGACGGGTATTTCACTTACTGCTAACACCAACAATAAAAAAATAACTATAGATTCGAATTCGTCATCTTCAGGTACCTCCCAATGGACGACCTCTGGATCAAATATATTTTATAATACAGGAAACGTCGGTATAGGTAACGCAACTCCCATAAATGCTCTTGATGTTAGCGGAACAGGACGTATAACAGGTGCGGTTACTCTCTCCAGCCTATCTACAGGTATTGTCTCTTCAAATTCCTCAGGAATTTTGTCGTCCTTAACGGGTACAAATGGACAGATCCTTGTGGGAGTAACATCTGGTACGCCCGCCTTTGCTACTCTATCATCAGATGCAACAATTACCAATACGGGGGTACTCACCCTTAAAAACACAGGGACTGCCGGAACCTATGGTTCTGCCTCCTCTGTTCCTGTTCTGACAACTGACGCTCAGGGAAGAGTTACAGGTGTTACTAATACAGCTATTGCTATTGATGCAGGTGCTGTAACAAGTGGTAC
>JBBSGK010000026.1:0-12918 GCA_038254115.1 Candidatus Levyibacteriota bacterium
AAGATTACCAAAAATAAGCTGATCCATGTTTTTGGCGCTGCCGGTAAGAGGGATAGTTACAAAAGAGCCGAGATGGGTAAGATATCATCAACTTATTCGGATGTTATCATTCTTACTGCTGAAGACCCAAGGAATGAACCGATTGATATAATTAATCAGCAAATTATATCAGGAATTACAACCTCATCATTTGGAATATTGAATTATGAAGCTATAAAAAATGGTGAAGTCAAAATGGATAAGAAAAACAAATATATTATTTCAATAACAGATAGAAAAGAGGCTATTAATTTTGCAGTTAAAATTGCAGAAAAAGGTGATACTGTTCTTCTGACAGGCAAGGGTCATGAGAAATCAATAAATTATGGAAGAGGAGAAGAGCCATGGGATGAGAATGCGACTGCGCTGGAGGCGATAAAAAAGAATCAAGAAGAAAGAATCAAGAATTAAGGATTATGAATATTTTTCAATTTAAAAAGTTTAAAAGTAATAGAAATATTAAGCATGCTATTTCTACAAAAGATTTTGGTTCTATGAAAAATGAAGACGGTTCAGTTAACCGGAATAATCTAAATAAGTTTTTGAAAGCATCAAATTTACCGCACAATCCAGTTTGCATGGGGCAGGTACACGGGGGAGATGTTGCGGTCGTGGAAAATAGCAATCAATTTATTGTAAATAATACTGACGGATTAATTACAAATAAAAAAGATGTACCATTGTGCGTTCTGACAGCTGACTGTTTGCCAATTATATTATTTGATCCCAAAAAACAAATCGCCGGTATAGTTCACGCAGGGCTCAAAGGACTGCAAAATGGGATAATAAAAAATATGATAAAAAAATTTAAAGATTCTTTCAAAAGCGATCCGTCGGACATTATCGTAGGTATTGGTCCGGGAATTGAGAAAAAATGTTACGAAGTAGATGGTTCACTAGTGGATATAAAAAAAATAGCCATTGATTCATTACAAAATTTGGGAATTAAACCCGCAAATATAGAGTCAATAGATACTTGCACAAAGTGTAATGACAAAGATTTTTATTCGTATAGGAATGGAGATATATACCCGCGATTTGCGACTGTTGTTAGCTTAGTCTAAATTTAATTATGAAAAAAATGAGCGTTCATTTTGTAGGGATAAAAGGGGTTGGTATGACTCCGCTTGCAATCATTGCCAAAGAAGCGGGATTTGAGGTAACAGGATCGGATATCGGGGAAGAGTTTATAACTGATGAAGCTTTGAAAAATGCAGGAATAGTTCCCACTACCGGATTTTCAAAAGAAAATATTCTAAGCCCTGATCTTGTGATAATTACCGGCGCTCATGGCGGCATGGATAATCCAGAAGCAATTGCTGCAAAAGAAAAAAATATAAAAGTGATAACGCAAGGTGAAGCAGTTGGAATTTTTATGAAGGGAGATATTTTTGGAAAAAATTTTACGGGTGTTTCTGTTGCCGGGACACATGGAAAAACAACTACAACCGCAATGATCGCAACAATCCTTAAGGAGAATCAAGTGGATCCCTCATTCATTATCGGAACTGGGGATGTCGGCACCCTCGGAGCGCCGGGGCATTTAGGACAGGGAAAATACTTTATTGCCGAAGCAGACGAATACGCAACTGAGCCAAAACATAATAGAAAGCCAAAATTTCTCTGGCAGAACCCAAAATTTATTGTACTTACAAATATAGAATTTGACCACCCCGATATATATGAGTCTCTCGACGCTATAAGAAATGCGTATTTATCTTTTGCAATGCAAATGTCAAAAGATGGAGAGTTGATTGCATGCGGCGATGATCCAGAAATTAAAAAACTCCTAAAAGAATATACAGTATCTGGGGAAAATAAAAGAGTTATTACTTATGGATTCAACGTAGACAATGACTACATACTGGAAAAAGTCCATATATCAGGAGAACATATGTTTTTCAGTGTCAGTTCCCGCGATACAGTGTTGTCGGATTTTATGCTTAAAGTGGTAGGTGAACACAATGCTCTAAATGCTCTGGCGGCAATTGTTCTATCGCTTGAAACGGGACTTCGAATCGATAAAATAAAGAAGGGATTATTAAGTTTTACCGGTTCAAAGCGAAGGCTTGAGTACATGGGGGAGCTTGCAACCGGAGCCAAAGTTTACGATGACTATGCGCATCATCCAACTGAAATAAAAAAAACACTTGAAGCGTTAAAGTCACAATATCCAAATAAAAAAATTGTGGCTATATTTCAGCCACACACTTATTCTAGAACAAAAAAATTATTCGATGAATTTATTAGCTCTTTTCAAGTAGTTGATGCTGTTATATTGTCTGAAATCTATCCTTCACTCCGCGAAGCGCCTGATTTAAGTGTGTCTTCTCTTTTATTGTCAGATAGGATAAAAGATCAGCATAAGGATGTAATTTACAGGAAGACAATTGCTGATGTGGTAAAATACATCAACGAAAAAAGATTTAGATCAGATACGGTATTGGTTACCATGGGAGCCGGGGATATATACAAGATTCACAAGGAATTAAATTTTGCATAAATATGGATAAATTTGTAATAAGAGGCGGAAAAAAATTGAAAGGAAATGTAACTGTTTCAGGTGCCAAAAATGCTGCACTTAAGGCGCTAGTCGCGGCCTGCCTTACTGATGAAAAAGTAACTATCCACAATGTTCCGCGTATTGCTGATTTCTTTGTGATGGTCGACATTATGAAAGAATTGGGAGCAACAGTTGCGCTCAAAGGACATACAGTTGCTATTCAGATGAAGAATTTTTCCGGTTTTTCAATACCTCTGGACAAGGCAGTTCTCGCCAGAACGTCATCAATGTTTATAGCTCCACTTTTGGCGAGAAGCGGTGAAGCAATTATTCCAAATCCCGGTGGATGCAGACTTGGAGCAAGGCCGATCGATAGGACAATTAATGGAATAGGAAAAATGAATGTTGATATTATATACCACAGCGAGGATGGTTATTTCCACGCAAAAACTAAAGGTTTAAAAGCAGTAAGCTACAATTTTCCCAAAAATACCCATACTGGGACAGAAACAATGATACTGGCCGCGGTATTGGCTAAGGGAACAACAGTGCTAAACAATGCGGCGGAAGAGCCTGAAATTGACGATATTATCGCACTGCTAAACGCAATGGGCGCGAGTGTTTTGAGAACGGCTCACAGACAAATCACAGTTGTCGGTGTAAATAAGCTTCATGGCGCAGATTTCACGATCAGTCCCGACAGAATTGAAGTTGCAACATTTGCAATTGCGGCAATAATAACCGGCGGAGAGGTCTATATAAAAGATGCGCAAAATTCCCAAATAGATTCATTCTTAGAAAAGTTAAAGATGACAGGGGCCGGATACGAGGTAAAGAAAAACGGAATTAAATTTTTTGCAAATGGAACTCTTAATGCGGTAGATGTAGCGACGGGAATTCACCCCGGATTTCTAACTGACTGGCAAGCTCCATGGGGGGTTTTGATGACACAGGCAAAAGGTAAGTCAGTAATCCACGAAACAGTTTTTGAAAATAAACTTGGATACATAATGGACTTGGAACGTATGGGCGCCGATGTAAAGTTATTTAATCCAAATGTAAAAAATCCGGAAGAAGTTTATAACTTTAATCTTGAAGATGATATTCCTGAAAATTTTCATGCAGTAAAGATCGCAGGTCCGGCAAAACTCCACAATGCTGTGATGACGACTCTTGATATAAGAGCCGGGGCTGCAGTTGTGCTAGCTGCATTGATCGCGAAAGGAAAGTCTACGATTTTCGGAGTAGAGAAACTCGATCGGGGTTATGAAGATTTTGAAAAAAGACTCAAGGCGCTCGGTGCAGATATTAAAAGATTACCTGAGGAGTAAGCATGAAACGTAATATAAATCTTGGCGCAATTATTTTGGCAGCCGGACGCGGAAAGAGAATGAATTCCGGCAAAACAAATAAGGTAGCGATGCATGTCGGCAACAAGCCGTTAATTCTTCATTCAGTTGAGCTTTTGGAAAAGATCAATTTCAATCAAATTATCATAGTCGTTGGCTTTGCAAAAGAGTCTGTATTAAGTGCATTGAAAAAAAAATATGTGGTGTTTGCCGAACAGGAGAAGCAACTCGGAACAGCAAATGCAGTGAGCGTAGCGCTTTTAAAACTCGATACATCCATTACGGATGTATTGGTTATTCAGGGAGACGACTCTCACTTTTACAAAGAACAGATAATTTCAAAATTGCTTGAGGGACATCTTTCTAAGAACGCGGATTTAACTCTCTTGACTATAGATGTTGATAATTCTTTTGGATTGGGGCGGATAGTCAAAGATAGTAATAAAAAAATCAAGGCAATAATTGAAGAAAAAGATGCAACATCGGAAATACGGAAAATAAATGAAATAAATCCTGCATGCTATGTATTTAAGGTAAGTTTTCTAAAGAAATATCTGCCACTTGTAGAAAAAAGTAAAGCAACGCAGGAGTTTTACTTAACTAGTCTCATTGATATTGCGATAAGAAATAAGGAAAAGATAGAGACAATGAGAGGCGGATCAATTCCATGGAGAGGCATAAACACAAAAGAAGAGCTTCAAGAGGCTGAAAAGCTGCACAAAGCAGGATTTTAGTTGAATAAGTACCTATAAATGGTATAATTAAACTTAATGGAGCGCCTGTTAGGACTTATTATTTCATCATTTTTTGTAACTGCGATTCTTCTCGTGCCTTTCATCGATTTTCTTTATAGGATAAAACTACGCAGACAACATCAAATAACAAGGGACATGTTCAACAAGAGGACTCCTCTTTTTGATAAATTTAATTCCTGGAAAGTGGGGACGCCATTTGGAGGTGGGCTGCTGATAATTCTAGTTGTTTCTGTATGCACTTTTTGGGCTTATGGAATTTTTAGTACCCGAGTTTTACCCTGGGAAATTTTTGTATTGTTTTTTGCGTTTATTGGTTACGGCCTTCTAGGATTTCTCGACGACTTTAAAAAATTGGTAGGGGGAAAACAAAATTTATTTGGACTTCGCTTCAGACATAAATTTATAATTCAATGGGTCCTGGCTCTTATTATTGCTCTTGTATTTTATCTTCAGCTTCACTATGATTTTGTGTTTATTCATGGATTTGGTAAATTATTTTTGGGTGTCTTTTTTGTCCCATTTGCTGCGTTTGTAATAGTATCTTTTGTAAATGCTTTTAACATTACTGATGGACTGGACGGATTGGCATCAGGGCTTTTACTGATATGTTTGGTCGCATTTTTGGTTATTAATTCTGCAGCACTTGATGAGTCTTTGGGAATATTTCTTGCAATACTTCTTGGAAGCGTTACAGCATTTTTGTATTTCAATATTTACAAAGCAAGACTCTGGCTTGGCGACGTCGGGTCTCTTTCCTTAGGCGCGGTGCTGGCCGTCATAGGGCTTCTGACAGGAAAAGTATTGGCTCTTATGATAATAGGTGGAATTTTTGTCGTGGAGGTTGGCTTCTCTCTTATTCAGCTTTTGGGAAAGAAATTTTTAGGGCGGAAGGTTATCTCAGCTGCGCCAATGCATCTTTTTCTTCAAAACGCAGGTTGGGAGGAGCCCAAAATAGTTATGAGATTATGGTTAATAGGTTTTATATTGGCTATTTTTGGTATATTTATTTCCTTCATTTAAATCATGAAAAGACTTGATCTGCCTCTTCTCGTAATTATATTAATTCTAACGATGTTTGGGCTTCTCATGATTTATGATGCATCCTCAATTATCGCCTTTGAGATATTTGGTGATAAATTCCATTACATAAAGGATCAGCTTATTTGGGTATTACTGGGTTTTATATCGCTTTTTGTTTTTTATAATTTCGATTACCGTCGACTTTACAATATCGCTTTGCCATCTCTACTTGCCGCATTAGCTCTTCTTATTCTGGTGTTTATGCCGGGAATCGGTTCCTCGGCAAAAGGGGCAGCACGCTGGATAAATATTTTCTCAATCAGGCTCCAGCCTGCAGAATTCGTAAAACTTTCTCTTGCGATATATTTGTCTGCATGGTTTTCGCATAAAGAAAAAGGGCGGTTTATGGCATTCTCACTTCTTCTTGGCGCAGTATTGCTTCTCGTAATGTTCCAGCCTGATATGGGAACTGCAGCAATAATTCTTGCAGAATGCGTAATAATCTACTTTCTTTCGGGCGGTAGCCTTTTTCAGTTTTTTGTTGCAGGCCCCATTGTCGCCTTCATTGGTTTTATAATTATTAAAATCGAGCCTTACCGCGCAGCCCGTCTTACTAGCTTTTTAAATTTGGGCAACTCGCTTAAGGATACTTCCTATCACGTTAAGCAAATCCTTATCGCTCTTGGGTCGGGGGGGATATTTGGACTTGGGATTGGAAATTCTCTTCAGAAATACGCATATCTTCCTGAAAATGTCACCGATTCCATTTTTCCGATTATTGCCGAAGAGTTTGGTTTTATAGGCGCTGCAATTCTGATTATTGTTTTTATGGTTCTTGTTTGGCGGGGATTCTTTATTGCTTCCAAAGCCCGGGATAAATTTGGCAAACTTTTGGCTGGCGGGATAATATCATTTGTCGGGATACAAATTGTCATCAACCTTGGGGCTATGACAGCATTGTTTCCTCTGACAGGTGTCCCGCTTCCCTTTATCTCTTTCGGCGGATCAGCGCTAGTGGTGGATCTCGCAGCAATGGGAATTTTATTAAACATCTCCAAACAAGCAGATTAGTTAAACATATTGTCAAATAAGGATAAACGTGATATTATCCGATCAATATGACAGATGGTCCAGAAAACGGCGCAAATAGACATACTCCAGAAGGTGGAGATTATCAGGTTGATGGCGAACCACAAATTAAAATGCCTTCACGATTATCAATGTTGAACAGTAGGCTAGAGGAATTAGTAGATGGAGGAAGAGTTCAATATATTGGTTTACATGCTGTTTCCCATACTGATACTTTGGATTATATACCTGACGACTTGAGTCCAACAGTTGTAGAATCAGTAGATTTTTATGTTGCGCCAGCCGAACCACTAGTACCTTCCAGGAGGGTGGGCATTGATAGGCAGTTAATGGCTGCAGCCAGTAACCTTGCCGGATCACTTGGTGTGGGTAGTGGCGGAGGTTGGGCTAATAGCGGGGGGGCGGAAGCAGGTTATGGCACTATAACGACTCATGAAACCGTTGTTCACCAGGCTGTTATTGCCAATGCCAAAGTATCAGTCAATGATTTATCTACCCCCGTAATAGATAAGTTAGGCGATAGACCAACAAATATTAATAATGAGCTAGTCAGACGCATTACTGTAAAAGTTTTTACAGATAGACAAACAGCAGATCAAGAGTTCAGACATGATAGGGGAGAAATAGATAGGAAACAGTATGATAAAGAAAGACTACGGCTGAGACATCCGGTTGCCGCAAAGGTATTTGATCGATTGGCGAGAAGAACTCCTCGTGCCCCTCAGGGATAATTTACTCATAAGCAAGTTGGATGTTATACTATAGCTATGAAAATTTTGATTGTTGCCGGGGGTGGGGGACATTTTGCGCCTGCTCTGGCAGTTATAGAAAAACTTCCCAAAGAGTGTGAGATCTTGGTGGTAGGGCGCAAATACGTTTTTGAGGGAGATCAGTCCCTTTCCCTTGAATACCAAACAGCGACTAAGCTCAACCTTCCTTTCCGTCCCCTTACAACAGGCAGGCTTCAGAGAAAATTCACAAGATACACTATAAATTCTCTTTTGAAAATTCCAATCGGTCTGTCACAGGCTACAAGCATTCTCACACAGTTCAAACCTGATGTTGTTTTGTCATTTGGGGGCTATGTATCAGTCCCCATAACTCTTGCTGCATCAATACTCAGAATCCCTCTTGTTATTCATGAACAAACATTGGAAGCCGGAATATCAAATAAATTGGTCTCCAAATTTGCGAGGAAAGTCTGTATCTCCTGGGAGCAATCAGCAAAATATTTTCCCGCTGGTAAAACCATACTTACGGGAAATCCGCTGAGGAAAGAGTTTGAGATGGGGGACTTGAGAACAGACAAATTTAAAAAAACCCTGTCCCATGCAAGACCTCATGAGCCAACAATCTACGTAACAGGTGGTAGTTCTGGATCTCACGCAATAAATATATTGATTGAAGGGGTAGTCGAGAAACTACTGCAAAAGTATAATATTGTTCATCAGGTAGGCGAAGCAAAGCAATACAATGATTTTGAAAGGCTGTCAAAATTGCGGGACAGCCTGGATATGGAATTAAAATCAGGATATACTCTTGTGAAGTATATTGAGCCCTCAAAAGTCGCCGACTATTTAAATACAGCAAATTTAGTTATTGCCCGCTCAGGTATGAATACCGTTACCGAGTTAATGTATTTTGGAAAGCCGAGCATTCTCATTCCTCTCCCATACGGTCAGCATCAGGAGCAGCTAAAAAACGCACAATTTATGAAAAGCCTCGGATTGGCTGAGATTGCTGAGCAAAGTACACTTACTTCCGAAAAACTATCTGTATTAATCGATCAAATATTTGCTAACATTGATACATATAGTAATAATGCAGACGCAGGTCGGAAGTTAATTGATAAAAATGCAGCTGATAAAATAATTGAGGTAGTATATGAAGCAGGAGAACAAAAGAAAAAATAAAAAAACTGCAAAGAAGCGGAAGATAAAAGTTTTTTCTGGGCTATTTGTTTTTTTTCTAGTATTTGGATCGGGATTATATTTGTATATTTCGCGGATAAATAAGCCCTTATACATTAGTCCTCTACCAAGAAGTGTTCTGGGAAGTGAGTCTTCCGATTACGATAAAATGCACTCAGCAATAACAAATGGGTTTAAAGCCTTGCGCTTGGATATTGATAATATTTCCCAAACGAACGATGGTTACATAATTGTTTTAAAAAATAAATCCCATATAATTCTTTCCAAGAGCCGTGATATCACATCGCAAATATCCTCTTTACAATTTATACTCACAAGGCTTACAATGGAAGGTAAGCTGTTCACGCAGCTTGATTTGCGTTTTGACAAGCCTGTTATAAGGTTTAAATAATTATGAGTGAAGGAAGAATAGTTGTCGGAATTGATGTCGGAACATATAAAGTTGTTACGGTTATTGCCAAGATAGTTGAGAACACAATTAATGTTTTGGGTGCTTCTGAAACCAAATCCCTCGGAATCCGCAAAGGACAAGTCGTTGACATAGATGAAGCAGTGGGCGCCGTAAACACATCTCTTGAGGCAGCAGAGAGAATGGCAGGCTACTCTGCCTCGCGCGTAATAGTATCTCTCGGGGGTTCACAAATTGAATGTCAAAATTCTCGCGGAGTTGTTGCTGTGTCTACACCTGAGGGCGAGATAGGAGCATCGGATTTGGGACGGGTGATAGATGCTGCAAAGGCAGTTTCTCTTCCATCAACGCGTGAAATAATTCATGTGCTGCCCAGAAGCTTTATAGTTGATGGTCAGGAAGGAATTAAGGATCCTGTTGGGATGAGCGGCACAAGGCTTGAGGTAGATACACACATCGTTACAGCCAACAGTGTTTCTATCAGAAATCTTGAAAAAGCATTTTCTGAGGTTGGGGTGGATGTTGATAGTTTTGCATTTAGCGGATATGCAAGTTCCCTGGCAGTACTTTCTGACACAGAGAGGGAACTTGGAGTGATACTGGTTGATATAGGGGCTGGAACTACTGATATCTCAATTTATGTCGAAGGAGCGGTTGCATACTCAAGCGTTTTGGCAATTGGCGCGCGCCATGTTACCAATGATCTGGCAATCGGACTCCGTCTGTCCATAGAATCGGCTGAGAAAATAAAACTGTTTCTCTCACAAGATCCGGCAAAGCGCACAATTAAACCGCTTGATGAAACTGATGACAAGGAAAAGGGAAGACCAAGTGACGAGATAGACCTCAGCTCTCTTAATCTCTCAGAAGAAATCAGTAAAGTCTCACAAAAAACTTTAATAGACGGGATTATAAAACCCCGGTTGAACGAGATTTGCGCGATGATAGGACTTGAGATTAAAAAAAGCGGATTTGGCGGTCAAACACCAGCCGGAATTGTACTGACAGGAGGCGGCGCATTGACAGTTGGGATCAAAGAAGCAGCAAGAAGGACTCTTGCGATGCCTGTACGGATAGGTTTGCCAACGAACATTAAAGGAATTACAGATGAAGTGCAGCATCCGGGATTTTCAACCTCGATTGGTCTCATCGAGTACGGTATGAAGAATACCGGAACACGCAGTTCATCATTTAAAATATCAATGCCGGGCAATCTGGGATTTGGAACATCCAAGATGCTCAAAAAATTTGTAAATCTCATCAAATCCTTTATTCCATAATCTCTCTATTGCATTTATAATTTACATCTGGTAGGATTTGGGAAGAAGCACCACTATATATGTTAATACGACCTCAATCAAGCAATTTTGCCAAAATTAGAGTTGTCGGCGTAGGAGGGGCAGGATGCAATGCAATCGGCTCGATGATAGAGCACGGATCCATAACAGGTGTCGATTTTGTAGCAATCAATACTGACGCTCAGGCACTACTTCTCAATAAAGCTGACACCAAAGTCCAAATAGGTGAGGCCATCACAAAAGGTCTTGGATCGGGTGGAGACCCTGAAATGGGCAGGCAAGCGGCTGAGGAATCAGAAGAAAAGATAAAACACATGCTTGAGGGGTCTGATATGGTATTTCTGACTGCCGGAATGGGTGGAGGAACAGGGACAGGCGCCACTCCGATTGTTGCCAAAATAGCAAAAGATCTTGGGGCCCTTACTGTGGTTGTAGTTACCAAACCTTTTCTTTTTGAAGGAACACGAAGGATGGTAACGGCTGAAGAAGGTCTTGAAAATCTCAAGGATAAGGCAGATACACTGATTGTTATCCCAAACCAGAGAATCCTAGATGTAGTTGACCGTAAATTATCTCTTCTTGATGCGTTCAAGGTCGCTGATTCTGTTCTGACGCAGGGCGTTCAGGGAATTTCTGAAATCATTACTCTACCCGGTCTTATTAATGTCGATTTTGCTGATGTCCGGACCATCATGTCTGATGCAGGCTCATCCCTTATGGGTATCGGTTCAGGAGTTGGGGAAAATAGGGCACAGACTGCAGCGCGCTCGGCAATTTCATCACCGCTTCTTGAGATCTCCATGGATGGAGCGCGTGGCGTACTGTTTAACATTGTCGGCGGACAGGATTTGACAATGACTGAGGTTGATGAAGCGGCAAAGATCATCTCCAATGCAGCCGATCCTGATGCAAATATCATATTCGGAGCAACAATTGATGATACAATGCATGATCAGATAAGAATCACAGTCGTAGCGACAGGATTTGATCAAGCCAAACAACGGATGCAGCAATTTGTAGTCCAACAGCCTGAGCCAGAAGTCGTCACATCAAGTACGGTTATTGAGGAGAGCAGTAATGATCAAAATCAGCAGCAAGTAGCTTCAAATGAGCAAGATCAATCTAAGAAAGAAGAAAACCCGGAAGACGACTGGGACATTCCCGCATTTCTCCGTCAGAGGAACTAATTAGTTGTCTGATAACGAACAGTCTCCAAGTTTAAATTTAATTAGATAAGCAGAATTATCTAGTTCTTCTTGTAGATCTTGGTTTTTCTCTTCTGGGGTGAATTACTATCATCATATGATGGAGATTTGCAGAATAAGAACTAGGCTTTATTCTCCAGCTCTCATCGAATCTTGCCTCATCCCTTACTATAATTTCGTCTGTGTTAGTATCATAAAATTGAATTGTTTTCCTACGTTCATCTACGCCCATTGCAACCCTAAAGTGCCCGCCTGTTCTTGTAATAACTGGAATTCTATTCAATATCAATCTTTTTAGGTAGTGTGCTGGATTTCCCTTATCTAGATCATTCCATTTTCTACCTGCAATTATTCCAGCAGAAAGTTTATCTTCTGAAATATCTCTCGCGAGCCATGCTAGTCCAAAAGCATTTGGTTTGTGAACGTTTGGATGAATTACAGTGGGACTAATCTCCTTGAGTACAGTTCCAGTTCCTGCCTCATTTGAGCCTTCATAATTATTAGTTGGAAGCCTGTTTTTTACTATTGCGTCAAGAAAGCGTTGATGAAGATTGTCAGGTGCAAGATCTGCCTCAGTCACTCCTTCAGGTAATTCACCTCGGCGACGGTAGTACTCAAGTACTATAGATAAGGTGTTTAAGCCACAGTATAAAGCCCTTTCCTCTTTTATTCTTGGCAATTCTGCCTCCGTAAATTCAAATACTTCAGGCTCGCGTGTATCTACATTTTGAGTTGATGCATCTTCTTTTGGGATGGCCATAAGGCGTAGTTTACTATATTCACTATAAAAATCAAAGTGTGGAAGAAGCGGAGACAGCATTTATACCAATTTATATATCAAAGGATTATAATGAACCTGATGGTAAAAGTTAAGAGAGATGCGTTTTTTCCTGAGGCAACTTTGACTCCTTCGGAAGGCCTTAGAAATAGTAACGAAAACAAAAAGATCAGTTACTGGCTTGAGAAGCTTTTCAAACAAGGAGAGCGGATAAGAAAAGATAAGAATGAAGCGGGCGCAAGTTTGGACAATCACCCGGCCCGGGATCCATCTGCAAGCAAAGCTGATCAGGCTATGGCAGAATCCGGAATCAATGAACATACAAAAAATGTAGCGACCAAAATCGAAGATGACACACAACTAGTAAATGACCTGGTAAAAAAATCCAACAGGTGTATTATCAGTATAAAGTCGATGTTTCCCTGGGATATTTTCCGTAATACAATTGACGTTGAAGAGAGCAGGGTAATTTTCAAATTTGATCAATATCTCTCATCCCAATCCCACAGTGTCGACATCAAAGATATAGCCAATGTTTTTAT
>JBBSGK010000027.1:0-11794 GCA_038254115.1 Candidatus Levyibacteriota bacterium
CTACCTGAGGATGGCAACACCTGCGCTGATGGAAAAGATAACAATGGAAATAATCTAATCGACAGGTTTGATCCTGTCTGCCACACAGACGGCAATCCTAATAACCCTGGAACATATGATCCGCACCGCCCTGAAACAGGCGCAAATAGCACCAACTTGGATATAACCGTATTCCTCCACGGAATTGGCTTAAGCGGCGACAATGCTACCATCCTTAACAGTCTGAGCAATAAAAATCCTATACACACAACAAGGAATGTTGATGCGACAATCTACGATATAAACAATCAGATTGTTGCCAGCATATCGGGACAGATCAAATATGCAAATGAAAGCGGAAATTACAAAGGCCTGTTACAAAAATCCCCTGCCCTGGCTCCAGGATCTTACAATGTCAGAATAGGCACAGACCAACATCTGATAAGACTTGTTCCGGGTATTCAGACAATCGGCTCAGCGCAATCTGGTTCTCTACCTGCTATCTCGGTTGTTGCAGGGGATATTAATGACGACAATAAGCTAAATATTCTGGACTACAACACCCTGCTTGACTGCTATTCAGACACCAAGCCTGCGCCAAGCTGTGCAGATGCAAATAAAAAGATAATAACTGACCTAAATGATGACGGAGCTGTAAATGGTCCGGACTACAATCTGTTCCTGAGGGAACTATCCACCCAGCCAGGCGAATAACAATGAAAGTTGTAAAAAATAAATGGCTTTTGGGAGCTATGCTTATGATCATGATCGTAGCAATCCCCGGAGCAATTATTTTAAGCCAGCAAAGACAGGAAAACCGTTCCAAAGCCACAGCATCAACAACATTATATTTTACACCCAGCACAACCAATACCACCCCTTTTCAAAGAAGTATAGGAGAAAACACCTCGTTTGATATCATGGTGAATCCCGGAAACAACCAGGTAGCGTTTGTAAAATTAGAGATCGATTATGACCCTACCAAACTTCAACCTGCGCCTACTCCATTTATAGTTAATACAACCGTATTTCCAGATATTCTAGAAGGACCAATAATTAACAATGGAAAGGTTTTGATTGCGGTTGGTATTGGAGCCGATCCTACAAAAGTCATTACGCAGTCAACAAAAATCGGATCATTTAACTTTACACCAATTTCACAAACACCTTCTAGTCTACCAACCTCTCTTGTGTTTGGGCCTGCTTCAGAAGTTCTATCAGTCCATTCAGGCGACCAGGCAAATGAAAATGTTTTATCAACTACATCCCCCGCTTTTGTCTCAATTGCCGATATCGTAGTCCCGACGCCGACTCCGGTCCCACCTACTCCAACCCCAATCCCTCCAACTGCTACGCCAACAACTGTTCCCCCAACTCCGGCACCTACCGATCCAACCCCAACACCTACAGATGCTCCGACACTTACTGAAACACAACTCCGCCTCCTCCTACTGCTACACCGACACCAGCGCCTAACATCGCAAGTCTTGCTTTCGATATCCTAATTCATGGAATCGGATCAAGCGGCGACAACGCAACAACACTTAGCAGTCTAAGTAACAAAAATCCTCTCCACTCCACCCGTAATTTGACAGTTGAGGTGTTTGATGCTCTGAATAATCAGATAAAGAGCCAACTAGGAAGCATTGAGTACGAAAGCGCTAGCGGCAGCTTCAAGGGCACTATCCCCCTGAGCGCTCTTCCCGGATCCGGAAACTATACCGTTAAGGTTACGTCTTCGGACCACTTGAGAAGACTTATTCCCGGACCGGTACAAAATATAATTCTAGGTCAAATTAACAACATGCCCCAAGCTACCCTCGTTGCAGGAGATTCAAATAACGATAACGTCCTTAATATTCTTGATTATAATCTGATCGTCGGATGCTACAGCGATTTTTCTCCTGCCAAATCCTGTACTCCGGCCTACAAGCTGGTTACGGATCTAAATGACGATGGCAGTGTCAATCAGGAAGACTACAATTTTTTCCTCAGAGAAATAACAGTCCAGAACGGACAATAAAATATCTAGTATAATACTAGATATATGTCTAAAAAACTAATCGCAACGCTTATTGTTTTTATTGTCTTGTTGGGAATTTTTATTTTCGTGAATACAGCTTATTTAAATACTTCCAAGCCTCCAACAGTAGTAAAAAAGAAGCCTCAGCCTTACTCTATACCAGTTGCTTCACTTTCGCTTCTTCCAAATCCTATTACGGTGAGCTCCAGCAAGTCCGCATCCCTGAATATCGTCATGTCGGGCAATCTGCCTGAAAATAGAATGACCATTGCGCAAATTGAACTTTCGTATGATCCGCTAACGCTATTTGGCGTGAGCATAACTCCGGGAAATTATTTTATTGACCCGCAAATAACTTTAAGCAGCATCGATTACAGGACAGGACGCATATCGTACGCCTTGAGAGGAAACCATTCACAGCAGGGATCAAGTATTGTAGCGCAAATTAATTTCACAGCATCTGGTTATGGAGTTTTGAGGCAAACTGAGATGAAATTTCTTCCCAAAACTTTGATACATACAGATGACGGAGCGGTTAATTTAAGCGAGACTAATGGAGCAAGCATCATAGTAAAGCCTAGTCTTTTTCAATACATTCCAAAAGCATCCCCTTCAGCAGTCCACAAGTAAATTATGGAATTTTGACTGGCATAATTTCAACAGTCAGCTTATTTTTCCGTCCCAATCCAAAATAATGATCTGCGGAATAAGTGTTTCTCAATAGATATCCGAATAAAAAATAACGGAACCTGTCCCATATTCTACCGGTGTTCCGATAGATTAATCTCTCATGCACTACATGTATCAGCCATTCGCTCGGATCCTGATCCACAGCTAATTCACGCCTTTCTGCAAGATCTTCAAGAACCTTTTCAACATTGGGATCCTCACGGTAGCCGAAATTAACTTGGACCGACGTTACGCTTCCTTTATCATCCTCATCAAAAAGCTTGGTTATAGCAAATCTGTTATCTGTTTTGACCCGTGCGGCTTTTTTAATGGCAACAGTTAGGAAAATTAGGTGCTTTGGCAACATCCCATACCGCTCCCAAAACATCTGCTTAAGAGCCGGCAGCTTATCATCAGGTGAGTCAATCAGCTCCGGGGACATAATTATAATTGAGCGAGGCAAAAATGTCTTACTTTTATCTTTTATTTCAATTAAATCTTGGACGGTCATTTCCGGGTAATTATTTAAAGCTTTGGATATTCTGGATCTGCCCCACTGCCAGGTCGTCATAATGATAAGAAGCGCCAATCCGATCATAAGAGGAATATATCCCCCATCAAATACTTTAATTAGATTTGCTGTTAAGAACAATGAATCTATGCAGATTAAGGGTACAAAAAGCAAAAATGCTTTAAAAGTGCCCCATTTCCAATAATGCCGCGCTATCTGAACCATGGCAAGAGAGGTAACAAGCATAACGCCCGATACCGCGAGCCCATACGCGCCTGCAAGATGCCCGCTTGTTTTGAAAACCAAAACAAGAATTACGCAACCGATATACAATGCCCAATTAACGAATGGTACAAAAATCTGGCCTTCGTGTTCGCTGCTTGTATGGACCACAGGTAAGTATGGAAAAAGCCCAAGTGATATTCCCTGCGCGGCAAGTGAAAAAGCCCCTGAGATGAGAGCTTGTGACGCAATAACAGTTGCTGCCGTTGCAAGAATAACCATAGGGTAGAGTCCCCACGCGGGAACCATACTATAAAATAGATTACCCTCAATTACTGGTTTGCCACTCAGAAGATAAGCGCCCTGACCCAAGTAATTTAAAATCAAGGCAGGATAAACGAGTGAGAACCAGCTGATCCGTATAGGAGCGCGGCCAAAATGCCCCATGTCTGCGTACATTGCTTCTCCACCCGTAACGGCAAGCATAACCGCTCCAAGTGTCAGAAAAACAGTCCGTATATCATTGTGAAGCAAAAAATTTACCGCATAAATCGGATTAACTGCTTGAAGTATCTGCGGTACTTTAAATAGTTCAGTCAAACCCAATAGTCCTATGGCTACAAACCATACTATTACTATTTGTCCAAAGAGCTTTCCCAGGCTTGCTGTTCCTTTTGATTGGATTAGAAAAAGTCCGCTTAATATAACAATTGTCAGGGGAATTATGAATGGATCAAATATCTTTGTCGCTACCGTTAGTCCCTCAATAGCCGAAAGAACGCTTATAGCGGGTGTGATGATACCGTCTCCGAACAATAACCCTGCAGCGATGATAAGAAGCGCACTCAGAGCTATCTTTACGCGTGATGATATCTTGTCCAAAAGTCCATAGAGTGCAAATACTCCCCCTTCCCCATCATTATCAGCACGCATCACAAAAATTATGTATTTTATTGAGATTAAGATAGTAAGGGCCCACAGCACCAGACTTATTCCTCCCAGAATATTCGCTACGGATGGAGTTTTATGCGAGTGCCCGAAAAACATCTCATTGACTGCATAAAGAGGAGATGTGCCGATGTCGCCAAAAACAACACCTAATGCCGCAATTGACAAGGCCAATAATTTCTTGTTTGAATGTGTTCCTTCTGTATGCTCAGACATAAAATTTGCCAATAAAATAACATTTAAACCTTAATTTTGCTTCAAGAGATCTAAAAACCCGGGGACTATCCGCTTAACGGTACCAAATTCATTATAAAATACTTTTTTGATTGTGGCAAGAGCAATTTACAAAACTTAAATCAATCTATATAATTGATTTTTGTACACATGCTAACCATGACACTTCCCTATATCCAAAAATGGTCTGAAATAAAAGGCAATAAAATTATTCTGATTGAAACTAACAAAGGCAAACTCGTAAAAGCTAGGTAAAGTGGAAAACTAAATCGCATTTCTTTCTGCATGATCTTTCAATATTTTGTAGTTTTTGAGGTTAGATTTATGGAAAAAATATATTACATCCCCGATAAACGGAATCAAACCAATAACAAAATTTATCAATATATTCCAGAGCATAAGCGCAATTTTATAAGCAGGAAGCTTCATCTTCAATGCAATCCAAATGAGGTAAAGAGATAATAAAGTTGCAATTATATCCCCCACTTCAGGAACAATATCTATTATTGCATTGATGCCAAAACGATAGCCCAAAATACTGAATCGACTGTCCAAAAGGGTTGCAAATATTTCAGCTGCTTTCAAATGCTTTTCCATTAAAGTATTATAACGTATAAACTTTAGAAACAGGTAATAAAATTAACCAATCATCAAATTACCTATCCCCAAGTTGAATTTGTACCCTCATTGATATATAATCGCAATCAATTATGACAAGAGCTGAAAGACACACAATCGGAAGTGACGGCAGTTCTTCACGTTCCCAGAGACGAAACGGATTAAAGCACCCCGATAAAAGACGAGCTATCGACATTGTTAAAAGGCTGGAAGAGGTTGGCCCAAGAAGAGAAGCAAGCTGGGCAAAAGGGAGAGAAGCTGCTGAAATTACTGGTACATCTTTTACGGCACTCGCTTACCGCGGGCAACCATTTGTGCAGGAAGTTCTTTCAACAAGTCAACAAGTTCATAGACTTTTAGAAGCAGCAGAACTTGAAGTATCTAAAGGCTCAATTTACATAAAGATAGAAGAAAAGATACCTGAAGCCATAGACTCTTATGGGAGACAGGTATTTGGCACATCATTGAAGGATATTGAAGGTATGGGCCCAGATCCTGAGACAGGATACCTCCACAAGGATGACATCAAAAGAATTAATAGTATGCTTAGAGGTAGAGAAGCCATTCCGTTACTCTCCAGATTGAGTAGTCTTAGACACTCTTCCAAAAACCATGAAGTAATCGACCCTCTAATTATCCTCGCCATTCAGTCATGGGCAAGACCGGAAACCCGAAAAATTGAACCAAGTCTAAAGCCGTTGCAAAATAATTTAGAGGCATATTTTGATTACTACGTTGATATGGCTATAGACCCCTCTCTGGACAGCGATACTGAACTTCAATTTTCAAATACCTTAGGTTGGCTTGGACCCACATTCAACGCTGCGCTTGCGGGCTATCTTCCGGCAAGGCTTGGCATATCTCCTTCATCCGCAATTAAAATATATGCGCAGAAAACCCAGCAGAAGTTTCGGGAAGGAAAAAGTGGGTGGAATATAGCAAAAGCACATGCTGATACTCATCTAGTAGAGGCGTATTTAGAAGGCAGCTTACCCGAAGACCTCGCACCATATCAATTTTATAATGAGGAAGCCGATGCACGTGCGGCACATATTCTGGAAACTCATTACAGAAATGCTCTTTCTTCAAATGAAGATCAATTCGAAGCTCACGAAAAGGCTAAGAAAGAAAAAGCACAGTTTGGAGCTTCAGCGGCCTCAGTATTTAAGCAAATCTTTCGTGATCCTGACCAAAGAATAGAATTATCTATGGACCATGGTGCTATCTCAAGAGTTACCGTAACAGCTACCAACCGCCGCGTTGCCATGTTTGTTATCCATCTTGGCGAAGATACACATGTGACGCTTGAGATGGATAAAGAGGGACGTGTATTTGGAATTCCGCCATCCTTACTTAAAAAACATCCGAATATCGGAGATATGCTTTTAGCAGACATCCTGCCACCGCTTTTGGAAAAAGTAACACCACCCAAAAAAAATAATCTACCTCCAAAAGCAGTTGTGTACCCGGCTCCCACGTTGCCACAAGAAATACCCGAAGTTGACCATGAACCTGAAGAACCGAAAGTAAAAGTTAAAACAAGAGGTAAGCGATCCTCCGATGGAAAACCTAATCTCCCAACACCTGAAAGATTACCTAAAAAAGTTAGGTTTGTAAGCCATTCTGAAGAGCAGGTAAGAGAACTTCTCGGTGGCAAGAAGGTAAACTCTCAGACAATAGAACAAATAATGAAAACTATCGAACGTTTTGAATATGGTGATAAATCAGCCGTCCGCCTAAGACAAAACAGAAATCAAGTACGAATCAGGGTTGGCAATTTAAGAATCGTATTGAATATCGAGGAAGGCAATAACTTTTCTTTAGATAAGATAGGTGATAAAGAACAATTTGATAATACAAGAGGATTTGCAGCATAGTGGGTGCTAATAGAATCGAACTATTGACCTCTTTCTTATCAGGAAAGCGTTCTAGCCACTGAACTAAGCACCCAATTTCGCTGTTAGTCTCCTGTCTTTAGACTTTTACTATCGTTAGATTATAGCTAATTTACATCTTTTTGCCAATGACTAACGACCAGCAACTAAAGACTATTTAATGAGGTCCCAGACTTCCTGAGGAATCTTCGCCCTATTTGCTTCCAAACTTGACTGACGTGCACCCGTTCCGGATTCACTCGACCATGCAATACATTGGAGCAAAATGTCCTGCATGAGTCTCAACTTTTTAATCTCGGCAAGCATTTTTGCGCTTTTTCCAGGATTGTTCCGCGCCAATTTATAGAATAACTGCTCGAGCTGATTTAATCTATTTGATACCGCTTGGTGGGTTGCAATTATTTTCCCTTGACGGGATCTTTGGCGGTAAACTTTGAAACGGCTTAAATTCTGCCATTCCCCGGCTTTCATCTCAATATCAAGATCTGTCTGCTTCTCGCTATAGCCTGAGTAATCAGCTTCATCTTCTTCCTGTTCTTCGGTTTTTTCTCGATCCATATTTTATAACGCTGCAATCAATCCGATTATAAATATAACCCCTCCTACTAGAGCCAATCTTCCTCCCCATTTTTTGGCCTCATCAGACCAACCACTTTCTCTTTCCGCATTAGCCATATTGTTTATTTTAGATTACGCTTTTTGGTTTTCGCATAAATATTATGCCGCCCTTTTCCCTTAGTCTTTTTTTGTATGATTTAGCGGCAACCATCTCCGCCCCTTCAATAGCGGCAACATTTATTGCAATTCCAGCTAATGGCACTAATAGTAAGCCCACAGCAAGCGCGCCCAAACCTATTACTGCAGATTTTTTATCCACGGCGTTCGCAAATCTATAATCCACTCTATTTTCTACATTTCCTGCCATAACTATTCCATCCTTAATCTTCTCCTTCTTCTCCGCATTCTCCTTACCGCTTCTGCGCCTGCGCCAACAACTACTGTCCCAATTGTTATTTTACCCATAGGGATAGGTAGCTCTCTAGTAGCAGCACCCACTGCCATTAATCCACCTAAAATTGATGCATTTCTAAGATCTTTCTCTAGACTTCTTGCCATAATTGTCCTTTCTAGCTCTAGATTATAAGATATAAAAGTAAAGTTTATGTAAGAGATTCCTATTTCTTAATTCTAGATACTGAATTACTTTGAGGCGCGAAAGGGAGTCGAACCCTTGCATGGAAGTTTTGCAAACTCCTGCGTTAACCACTTCGCCACCGCGCCTTGCACATAATTTTATCACAGCCTCTCCCCTCCCACAAGCTTGGCGGTCTAACTTACTACAGAACCCTGCCCGATCAGCCACCATAAAGCAACCAAGGAAACAATGCTCGCAGGGTTGAATGACAACGCTGCAATAATTCCCAAAAGCAAAACAATATTCCGGATATTTTTACTTTTTAAAAAGCTTAGGAATGTTCGTAGAAGTATAAATATTAAAATAATCAAACCTACCACTCCACCTTGGATAAACCAGTCAAGAAATATATTATGTGCGCTATCTACATATGACCCATTCAGATTATTTTTATTTCGTTTTATAACATTCTTAAAAACATACTCCGTGTTCCCAAATCCATGGCCTAAAATTGACTTTTTCAGACCCGCTATGATACTGCTTTGCCATATTTCGCCCCTGTTCTCATAAATTCCATTTTTCCCAATAAAAGGAAGGACAAAAGAAAAGCCAAGGAAAATTAAACAGATTACCACACTCTTTTTCATAGAAAATTTGAAACGGGTTGTTAACAAAATAAATAAAATCTGAAGAATAAATGTAACCATTCCCGATCTTGAACCGGAAGCAAATATAATTACAAATGCCAGAAGAATGGAAGCTGTTTTAAAGATCTTTTCTTTTTTATTTTTTGTAAAATACAAAAATGGCCAGACAAATATTATTGTTGCCGCGAGAGCGTTTGGCTCACCAAGGGTACCAATTCCCCTTGAGTTTACTCCCCCATCAATCAGCAAAGTAAACACAAATTGCACTGCCAGTATAACAAAAATAATATTAGGTTTAATTTTTTTATCAAAAGATATTTTTGCAGTTAAAAATGCAAGGAGGATAAACATCCACAGCATAAATACTCCCTGCAAGCGGAATGCATTGCCAAAAAATGTTGTTGATGTTGATAAAAAGAGCAAGTGATAAAGACTTAAAAAAAGAATTAAACCTATTGAAATTAGATAATTTTTATTGAATTTACTGAGTGAAAAATTATCAGGTTTTAGAACTTTTAATATCAAAATTAGAAATATTAAAATTTCAGCAACATAAACTTTGGGAGTTTCAAAATGCGATACGCCAATTGGAAAATAAACAAATTGAAGAAGAAAAAGTAAGAAGAAAACTAGATAGAACGCCACTGGTAATTATAGCTTACGGGAATACAAATCCGTGGAAGCTTACATTATTTTTCGAACCTGCATTATTTGCGGGAACTACACGCATTGCGGGAATATAGGTACTTGTGTCTCCGCCTGAAGGAGTTACCAAAAAGAATCCCTTTCCATCTGTACTTATGGTGTAGTTACCATTTACATCAGTCGTGGTTTCATACTTTGTGTGAGTAAATACATCTTCAGCTGTGATCTTTACATTTGCAGCCGGCATAAATCTTTCAAACCCGTGTGCAAAATTTCTGAAAACCTTATATGTTACATTGCCGCTGATTTTGAAAAACGTAATAGGGGAAGTAATGGGATGACCGTCTTTTGTCTGAGCTGACACAGTGGATGCTATTTGTGCACCAAAAACTAGTGTAAAGAAGATTAAAAGACTTAGGACAGTAATTATTTTTCGTCTCATTTGATGATTTATCCACTATAACTGCATTATAAAAATATGTCAATGCAATTTGGGAATTTTTCAGAGTTTCTTATAACTTTCTTACACAGAATCCCGAACTCTGGATCTGTAAGAAGCTTGCCCACGTGGGTGACGGGCATAAAATCTATCAAGTTGTTCCTTTCGCACCTTAGGCAATCTCTCTCCCCTGAAAATCTCACGGATATGCTGCTGCGTAGCAGTTCTTCTTAAACCGGGTATACGATCTCTCCAAGTTTTCATCTCCGGGTGGTCTATATTCCAAAATCTAATGTCGTCAACTGTTCGCCTCAATCTTTCACCTGTAATAACCATAATTAGAAGAATATTATCAAATTCAGACTCAAATTGCAAAAAAATCCCGCCTCTATGCGGGATTGTTTGCTAATTCAAATACACTTTTACTCCGCTGAGCGGGCTAACCAAGATGTGGTAGGAGAGCGAGAGTAGAAATTGTTTTATCCTAAGTGTCCAACTAAGTGTTGGATCTCCGGTAAACCGGAGTGGGCGGATAAAACCAGACGCTACTCACTTCATCTGTTGCCACAATTCCCTCGTTTACTCACCGATTAAATCGGTGCTTAAAAAAGTTTCATGTCTTCCCCTTTCCTCTTTTAAAAAAAGAAAGGAGGTGATCCATCCCCAGCTTCGGCTAGGGATACCTTGTTACGACTTAAGCTTCATCGCCAAGCTTGGACTCTCACTCAATAAAGAATGATTCATCCACTCCCGACTTTGCTGCCTTGACGGGCGGTGTGTACAAGACCCGAGAACGTATTCACCGCGGCCTTCTGATCCGCGATTACTACTGATTCCGGCTTCATGGGGGCGGGTTGCAGCCCCCAATCTGAACTGAGGCGAAATTTCTGAGATTAGCTTGCCGTTACCGGCTTGCAGCTCTTTGTTATTCGCCATTGTAGGGTGTGTGTGACCCAGGGCATAAGGGCCGTGCTGACTTGACGTCTTCCCCTCCTTCCTCCCCGATATGATCGGGGCTGTCTGAAATGAATATTTAACATTTCACGGGGGTTGCGCTCGTTTCCCCACTTAAGGGAACACCTCACGGCACGAGCTGACGACAGCCATGCAGCACCTGCATTACCATCCTTGCGGATCTACCAGTGTTTCCATAGGTATAAAACGGTAACATGTCAAGCCCTGGTAAGGTTTTTCGCTTCGTCTCGAATTAAACCACACGCTCCACCAGTTGTGCGGGTCCCCGTCAATTCCTTTGAGTTTTAGCCTTGCGGCCGTACTCCCCAGGCGGTCTGCTTAACGCGTTAGCTAAAACCACTAGCACAAAAGTACTAATAGTTAGCAGACATAGTTTACGGCTAGGACTACACAGGTATCTAATCTGTTTCGCTACCCCAGCTTTCGTGCCTCAGCGTCAGGAAAAATTCAGGTGCCTGCCTTCGCCCTTGGTGTTCCAGTTAATATCAACGCATTTCACTGCTACATTAACTGTTCCAGCACCCCGATCAATCCTCAATTCCATGAGTATCCCAACCAGCTCCAGGGTTAAGCCCTGGTATTTAAGTTGAGACTTTATGGAACGCCTACGCACACTTTACGCCCAATAAATCCGGATAACGCTTGCCCCCTACGTATTACCGAGACTTCTGGCACGTAGTTAGTAGGGGCTTATTCTCTAAGCTGTGAACGGCTTAGCAAAAGGAGTTTACAACCCTAAGGCCTTCATCCTCCACGCGGCGTCGCTGCGTCAGACTTTCGTCCATTGCGCAATATTCCTGGTTGCTGCCACCCGTAGGTGTACTGCCCGTGTCTAAGTGCAGTTGTGGCTGATC
>JBBSGK010000028.1:0-11081 GCA_038254115.1 Candidatus Levyibacteriota bacterium
CAAAGGTGATGAAAAATTGTATTTACAGCGCTTCACCCCGCGAAGAACAAAAGGGACAACATCGAAACGTAACCTGGAACACATCAAGCAACTTATTAAAGAGAAAAAGATGACGCCAGCTGGTCTAAAAGCATTAAAAACAGTATGACTAAATATTTTATAGGTGTTGTTTCAAAAGAACATGTAATGCGGGGCGTGAGTATGGGAATTGCTCAGATCGGACATGGCAAACGATCAGGCCTTGCCAGAATGCACAAAGGAGACTACCTAATCTATTATTCACCCAAAATTGCGCTCGATTCCAAGATACCATTGCAGGCTTTCACGGCAAGTGGCCAGATGGCCGATGATGAGATTTACCAGGTTGATGAGTCCCCCACTTTCAAACCATTTAGGAGAAACGTAAAATATGAAAAGACAAAAGACGCTCCGATTGCTCCGCTTATTGAATCTCTCAGTTTTATCAAAAACAAAAAATCCTGGGGATATGTTTTTCGCTTTGGACTGGCGGAGATACCACAAGCTGACTTTGACCTGATCAAAGATGCCATGGAAATAAAATGATAAAATAAAATTGATGAAAAATAAAATTCCAAAATGGGTAACAATAATTCTATGTATCTTTGCTATCTGGGGAATAATTTCAGGAATTATTTTCTTCTTTTCTCCACAGATTATCTTTCAGAAGATTGATCTCAGCCCAAAAGGCTTAAGCCTTATTCTGGATCTATTTGCCGCACGGCAAATATCAATTGCCTTGATAATCGGCTATGCTCTGATTAAAAAATCCTTTCCCATGATCAAACTGGCCGTAATCGCCTATTTGATTATGAACATTCAAGATACATTGATTGGCTTAATACACAATGAAAAAGGATTAATGATTGGAGCTTTTGTGTTCTGCATAATTCTCGTTTTAATGCTCAACTCCTTAAGCAAAATAAAACATGATTAAATATTTAGCTTTTCTGCGGGGAATAAATGTCGGGGGCAAGAAAAAAGTCCCCATGTCAGATCTTAAAAATACTTTTGAATTACTGGGATTTACAAATGTCCGGACACTTCTTAACTCAGGAAATGTAGTTTTTGAAGGATCCAAAACTGATTCTAGTACTCTGGAAACTGAACTCAATAAAGCATTTGGGTTTGATATAAGTGTAATTCTCAGGACTGCTGATGAGATCAAGAAGCTAATTAATTCTGATCCTTTTAAGGGAATTACCATAACTCCGGACACAAGACTTTATGTAACTTTCTTAAAAGAAAAATCAAAAAGTAATCTCAAAATTCCTTACGTCTCACCCGATAAAAACTTCAAAATCTTGAAAGTCACCGACGGTGAAGTTATAAGTGTCCTCACTCTCTCCCCTGCTTTTCAAACAACCGAGGCAATGGGAGCACTTGAAAAAGAATTTGGCAAAAAGATTACAACCAGGAACTGGAGTACAGTAATTAAAATAGCAGCATTATGAAAAGACCGAGTTTCCCATGCCCGGATTTGCCTGTTAGCTGATCTATCATACAATTATCCGTGTAATTGTTTCTTTTTTTTCATGTCTGTAGGATCGTGGCTTTCTTTCTGGGCCTCTTCAATTAGCTTTTTCAGGTTCGTTGGAATCGGATTTTTCTTAAGAACCTTAGCCATATACGTTGTATTGGCGACCAAAAAACGCATAGTTTTATTGGTATAAAGATGATGATCCCCATCTGCTTCTATATAACTGGGCCCGGGGCCGGCCGGTCCGACCCAGTAAGTATCAACATTGGGAGGTACAACGCATCCCAGATGAGTGAGGTTATACAAAGTGTTAGCTGCAACATCATGCGCGCCATCTTCATTTCCTGTGATGATGCAACCTGCAACTTTATTATAAAGGGGGAATTGTCCGGTCTTCTTATCCCCTTCTTCATATGTCCCATCCAGTCTTTCCATAACCAACTGAGTAACAGATGATCTGACTCCAAACCAGATCGGTGCTGCGATAATAATAATATTTGCAGCTTTAATTTTTTTTAGAATTTGAGGCCACTGGTCCCCTTTTCCTTCATATGAACTGACTCCAAAGGGAATATTGTAATCAACTACTCGGATGACCTCTGAGGTAACATCTAAGTCTTTGTAGAGCTTTACAACTTTTTTAATTAGTGCATCAGTATTGGAAACAGCAGGAGATTTTTTAAGCGTGCAGTTGAGAATTATAGCTTTCATATTTATGTGCTAAGTATAACAAAAGTTATTTCTGCGTCAAGCTTTATCAAATCTGTGAAGAAGCAAAGCACTCACAATAATTAAAACTCCTCCAAATAATTCTTTTGAATTAGGCAATTCTCTAAATAATATAAATGCAAATACTGTTGCAAAAACAGCGTCGAGTGAGATTATATTACTCGCGAAAACTGCCTTGACCCTAGCCAAACCATAATTCATAAAAAAACTTAAGAAAGCATTCATCAAGCCCCCAAGAAATAAAACAAATATAATGCCATTACTCCAACCGCTCATAGGCAAACCTTCTCCAAATATAATAGACGCAATGAAAAATTGGATAGAGGCCGACAAAAGCATAATCAGAGCTATTTCCTGATCGTTAAGTGAACTTTTTTGCCATTTACGGGTAACTAACCCAAGGGATACAAAAAAAGATGAAAATAAAGCAGCTATTTCACCTATCCCAAAATTTAAAGCTCCGCCGAATTCCTTAACCGATATTATAAATACCCCTACTGCTGACAGAGCAACTAATAATGCTTTTGATAATGTAATTCGTTCACGCAAAAGAAAAAATCCAAATAACGCAGTCATAGGAATTGCGGCAATAAAAGCCACGTTACTTATTTTTGTTATTAAAACAGCATATGTATACAGGCCAACCCCCAAGAAGTAATACAAGAAGGCTCTTAAAAAAATCCAACCTTTATCTTTTACTGGCAATTTAATAATTTTCTGTAAACTTATGCTTTTTCTAAAAATAATTAAGAGTAACAAAAACGCCACAAATAATCGTAGATAAACCTGTTGAAATATATCAAAAGAAGTACTGAGGTACCGGGGAACCAGTGGAAGCATGCCATAAATTACAGCTCCCAAAACAACAGCAATGGTTCCTTTCTCGTGTTCTGTTTTATTTTTGAAACTCATCAGGAGGAAATAATTAAATTTATATTAGGCCCATTCTTTCTTTAACTTCTATCATCGTTTCCCCTGCCCTTGCCCGGCATTTTTCGGTATGCTCTGCGATAATTTCATCAACTATTTTTGGATTTTCTTCAAACTCTTTTCTTTTTTCCTGAATTGGTTTTAGCTCTTTGTAAATTGCAGCGGCTATGACTTCTTTCATATCACTATAGCGGATTTTTTTGTCCTGATAATCCTGAACAAAATTACTGAACACTTCATCCAATACAAATAATTTCAGTAAGCTAAAAAGATTGGCAACTCCGCCCGATTCAGGTATGTCTCCGCCCATATCCCCACTATCTGTGGGAGCTTTCGCCAGGTGATTTTTTATGTCCTCTAGACTGTCAGAAAGCGTTATAAAACTCCCTTCAACTGACTTACTCATCTTTCCTTTTCCAGTCAGAGATGGAACATATTGTCCCGGTGTTGCAAATCGTTTCGGCTCAGAAAATGTTTCCCCAAACATGCTGTTAAATTTGCGTGCAATCTCCCGTGCTACCTCAATATGCGGTTCCTGATCTATACCGACTGGTACCAACTCTGCTTTATATAGAAGAATATCCGCTGCCATAAGAACCGGATAATACAAAAGCCCCATGTTCACGTACTTAGGGTGCTGGGCCTTTTTTTCTTTATATGTCGGTAGGTCTTCAAGACGTGAAACAGGATAAATCGTGCTTAGTAAATAGGCAAGTTCTGCGTGCGGTGTAGTAGACTGAATCTCAATCAAGCATTTCTCGGGATCAAGACCTGAGGCCAAATAGTCAATGATTACATCTCTGACGGATTGTTTAAGTGTTTTGGGATCATAGGGAGTCGTTATAGCATGTAAATCAACAACTGAGAAAACGCTATCATATTTGTCCTGCAACTCAAGCATGCCCTTTACAGCGCCCATGTAATTGCCAAGATGCAACCTACCCGTTGCCCTGATTCCTGAATAAACTTTCTTTTTCATACTTTTGTATTGTATTTCATCAGCTCATCTTATTCAACCTGTAAGTCGCTTATAAATCTCCTGATATTACTCTCCATATCTTCTTTATTGGATTTATTAATTACATCTATAACAGCGCTTCCTACAACTGCTATATCCGCATGACCAACGAGGGACTTAACATGCTCTCTTTTTGATATACCAAACCCGACAGCAAGCGGAATATTGAAGAATCTCCTAACTCTCTCCAAATAATTAGTAAGCTCTTTATCCATCACATCTTTTGCCCCTGTTGTCCCCTGGCGTGCAGTACAATACACAAATCCTGTTGCCAATTTTGCAGTCTTTTCCAGACGCGCATCCGTTGATGCAGGTGAGACAACTTGAATCACAAAGAGATTATACTCACGGGCAAAACGGAAAAAATGTTCTTCCCCTTCTTCATCAATAGGCATATCCGGAACAATTAAACCGCTTGCTCCGGCCTTTTCTGCATCCCGGCAGAACTTTTCTATTCCGTATTTATATATGATATTGTAGTAACTCATAAATAGGAATGGGATCTGGATTTGCTCGGAAAGTTCTTTCATAATCTTAAATGAATCGCTCACTTTTGTCCCGTTAGCAAGCGAGGCCTCGCAGGCTTTCATAATCGTTGATCCATCAGCAAGTGGATCAGAAAAGGGAATCTGAAGCTCAATCATATCAACCCCGCATTCAGCCATGCTTTTGACTGTTTCAAATGTTTCCCGGAGGCTTGGGTACCCCACCACAACATGACTCATCAACCCTATCCGCTTTCTTTTTTTTATTTCCTTAAGTTTTTCCGAAAGCTTATTCATACCCCTCCTCTACTTGGTCTTTCATGAATTCATAGAATTTTTTATCCTTAAATGCTTTTGCCAGGATAAAAATATCTTTATCTCCGCGTCCTGAAAGGTTAACAACAATTATCTTGTCTTTTGGTAGAGTCTGTGCCAGGCGTTGGGCATATGAAACAGCATGGGCCGATTCAAGAGCCGGGATAATACCCTCAATCCTAGCTAACAACTGAACCGACTTCAAGACTTCAGAGTCTGTCTCACTCACAAACTCAACGCGTTTTGTGTCATGAAGGAAAGAAAGCTCGGGGCCAATACCCGGATAGTCAAGGCCAGCGGAAATACTGTGTGTTTTTTGCAATTGTCCGTCACTGTCCTGAAGAAAATATGACTTGTATCCCTCAACTACCCCTATACTTCCTTCCGGAAACCGGGTTGCATGCTCCCCAATCTTTTTTGATCGACCCCCTGCCTCAACTGCAATAAGACGCGTTGTTTTGTCTTTCAGGAATTCTGTGAATGCCCCCATTGCATTGCTTCCCCCGCCTGCACAAGCAACGACATAATCAGGCAATACATTTTCCTGCTCTTTAACTTGTTTTTTAATTTCGCGTCCTACAATTGATTGAAAATCCCGATTCATTGTCGGATACGGATGTGGCCCGACTACCGAACCGAGCAGATAATGAGTATCATCAACATTTTCTATCCAATCCTTAATCGCAGCATTTACTGCATCTTTTAAAGTCCGGCTCCCAAACTTTACAGATATAACCTCAGCCCCAAGCTGCTCCATAAGAAAAACATTTGGGCGCTGGCGCTTGATATCAACTTCTCCCATATAGACTGTGCAGGAGAAGCCAAATTTGGCTGCAACTGTTGCAGTTGCTACACCGTGCTGGCCTGCGCCTGTCTCGGCAATAAGACGTGTCTTACCAAGCCTCTTTGCGATAATCGCCTGCCCTATACAATGAGTTATCTTGTGCGCGCCCGTATGATTAAGGCCCTCGTTTTTCAGGTAAATTTTGGCACCGCCTACGTGTTTGGTTAAGTTTTCGGCAAAAGTAAGAGGTGTTGGCCTACCGGAAAAGTTTTTCAAGAGACCGACAAATTCTTCTTGAAATGCTTTGTCATCTTTTACTTTTTCATAGACCTTCTCCAACTCTTCCAAAGCCGGGATAAGCATTTCAGGCACATATCTGCCTCCATATTTTCCAAAATGACTTTTCATAGACTAACTCCTTTCGCCAGCTCTATAAACAACCTTATTTTATCTATATCCTGTATCCCGTTTGTCTCAATCCCCCCTGCGACATCCACTACAAAGGGTTTCACTTTTTTAACAATTGTCGAAACATTCTCAGGATTTAGCCCCCCAGCAAAAAAAACGGGGAATTTATCAGCGATCTTTTTTGCGTTTTCCGATCCAATCATATCTCCTTCTCCTTGAGTTTCACGGTCAAGCAAAAAATATGCTGCCTCATATTTTTTCATTAAGTTAGAATACCGGTCAAAAGAAACATTTTTAACCATAGAAATTGTTTTTATAACTTTTGTGCTAACTCCCTTAACATATTTAGGATCTTCATTTCCATGCAGCTGAACATAATCCAAACCCAAACTCTCAACCAATTCATTTACATAATCCAAATCTGCATTTTGGAACACTCCAACTGTTTTTATTTGTCCTTTTATTTTGCCACTAATTTCTTTAGCATCTTTGGGGCTAATCCGTCTTCTTGAGCTCTCAACAAAGTTGAATCCTACAAAATCAGCACCGGCAACAAGCGCCGCTTTTGCTGCTTCCAAACTCCTTATTCCGCATATTTTTACCTGTACTTTCATACCTGTTTTAACTCCTTAATATATAGCTTAATATCTGACGCCTGCATCAAGCTTGTCCCGACCAATACCCCATTTGCCCCGGCTTTTTTATACTTTTTTACCTCAGTTGATGATTTGATTCCTGAAAATCCAAGCAAAATGTACTTATTCGGAATCTTTTTAATCAATTCACATGCTTTATCAACATCAATCTCAAACGTACTTAAGTCCCTTGCATTCACAGCAATAATATCAGCTTTAGTATTCACCGCTTTCTGAAGATCCAATTTATCATTAATCTCAACAACGGGTTCTATCCCCAGTGTTTTGCATAAATCAACATATTTTTTAAGTGTTTTTGTGTCCGTCAATTTTGCAATTAGAAGCAATGCACTTGACCCTACAATTTTTGCTTCATAAATCTGATACTCATCAATCACAAAGTCTTTCTGAAGTACCGGAAGCTCCACTTTGGCCGCTATCTTTATGACGTTTGAGACCTCTCCTTTGAAAAAATGCTTTTCGGTAATGTAGGACAAAGCATCAGCTCCTGCGTTTTCGTATTCGCCTGCCCGGTCCATTATGTCGATATTTGGCTTAAGTGTTTTGTCCGTTGGAGATGCGAGCTTAATTTCAGCAATTAATGCAATATTTTTTGCCTTTAGAATGGCTTCTTTAAACTGACTGTTTCCGGTTCCCAAATTCGAAACAAATTCTTTCAGTTTTGAAAGCGGAATTTCCTTTTTTTGCAAAGCCAAATCCCTTTTTTTATTCTCAACAATTTGTATTAAAATATTGTTTAAGCTTTGAACTTTTAACTTTGAACTTTTAACTTTAATTCTCATATTTATTTGTTTCCTTTATCAAATTTTCCAGAACCTTTTTTGCCCGCCAACTATCAATTGATTCCTCGGCAAGTTTTATTCCCTCTATTATATTTTTTGCGTTACCTGATGCATAAAGCGCAGCTCCGGCATTAAGAACTACGATATCCCTTTTTGCGTTTTTTACACCGCTTAAAACATCTTTAAAATATTTTGCATTATTATCAACCGATCCTCCAAGAATTTCTTTTTTTGAAGATTTTTTAAATCCATAATCTTCGGGATTAACTGTAAATCTTTTAACTTTGCCGTTTTTCAGCTCAAATACATCAGTTTCAGCTGAATTACTTATCTCATCCATCCCGTCTTTGCTTGTAACTATCAAAAGATGTTCGTATCCAAGTTTTTTTCCCACCAGAATTAACTTTTCTGCTATTTCAATGTTTGGAACGCCGATTAATTGCCTTGTGACAGACGCTGGATTTAAAAACGGCCCTAGAAAATTAAAAACAGTTCTGATTTTTAATTCTTTTCTAACTATTACAACATTTTTGGTCGCAGGGTGAAAAAGAGGTGCAAAAAGAAAAACCATCCCGACTTTTTTGAGCACATCTTCAGCTTGGCTAGGCGACAAATTAATATTTACCCCAAGTTGCTCCAATACATCTGCGCTTCCGCATTTGCTGCTTGCCGCACGGTTACCGTGCTTTGCGACTTTTACACCTGCTCCGGCAACAACAAAAGCGACGGCTGTTGACACGTTAAAACTCTGGCTTCCATCCCCACCTGTTCCGCAAACATCTATAGCATCTTTTGCGCTAATTCTAACCATATTTTTCCGCATGGTTTTAATCAGAGCTGCTATTTCAGAGACAGATTCCCCTTTCATCGAAAGCGCAGTAAGAATTGCTCCCGCCTGAACAGGAGTAACACCTCCCTGTATCACCCCATTTAGAAAAAAACTTGTTTCCTCTTCTGTTAAATCTTTTTTTTGAATAATTTTATTCAAAATACTTCTTGCATCCATAATTATTTTCCTCCAAACAAAAAATTCGAAAGAATCTGCTTTCCACCCTCAGTTGCAAACGATTCCGGGTGAAATTGTATTCCCTCAATCGGATATTCTTTATGTCTAAGCCCCATAATTTCATCCGAATCCTGAGATGTTGATGTTATCTCCAAACAGTCCGGCAATGATCCCTTTTCAGCAATCAATGAATGATACCTCATAACCTCTATTCCTTCGGGCAAGCCTGCAAACACGCCTTTGCCATCGTGGTTTATTATACTAGTTTTTCCATGCATAGGTACTCTTGCTTTTACCACTTTTCCGCCGAAATAATGCGCCATTCCCTGCATCCCAAGACAAACTCCAAGAACAGGCAATTGCTTGCCGAGCTCTATAATAACGTCTGCGCAAACCCCAAAGTATTCCAGATCACTTGGATCCCCCGGACCGGGTGAAATAATAATCTTGTCATATTGTCTCTTTTTAATTTCGTTTAAAGTAATTTCGTCGTTTCTTAAAACATCAAGACTAAATTTTTCACCTTTTTCAGTCAGGATCTCCCCTACATATTGGTAAAGATTAAAAGTAAAAGAATCGTAATTGTCTATGATCAGAATTTTCATAACTCTAGCACCTTTCTCATTGCTGCAAGCTTGTTTTGAATTTCCTGATACTCCTTATCAGGCACTGAATCATATACTATTCCTCCGCTTGTTTGGGCATAAGCATAAGTATCCGAGATAAATAAAGATCTTAGGGCAAGAGCAAATGTGCAGTCCCCATTGAAACCAAAATGCCCAACCCCGCCTCCATATGGACCCCGCGCTTCAGGCTCGTTGGCATCTATAATTTTGATTGTCTCGACTTTTGGTGTACCGCTTACGGTACCCATCGGAAAATTGCTGGAAAGGGCCGAGAACATATCTTCATTTGAATTGAGTATGCCGACTATCTCACTTGAAATATGCTGCACATGACTGAATTTTTTGACACTCATCAAATCCCGAACTTTAACTGTTCCAAATCTTGATACCCGTCCCATATCATTTCGATGTAAATCAACCAGCATATTGTGTTCGGCTATCTCTTTTGGGTCTTTCAATAAAGTCCTGGCAAGAATTTGATCTTCCTGCTCATTATTCCCCCGCTTTATTGTACCGGCTAGAGGTTTAGTGGTCATTTCTCCATTTCTGAGTGAGAAAAGAAGCTCAGGACTGGCTCCGATTATTTTTTTATTTTTAAACTTTACATAGTACATAAAAGGAGACGGATTGACCTTCCTCAATCTTTTATATATTGTCAGCGCGTCTCCTGTAATTTTATATTCTGTTTTAAATCCGACCTCACATTGAAAAGTTTTTCCTTCCCTAATATTCTCTTTTACTTCCTCTACAATCCGGGTATGCTCATTTTTACTTATTCCTTCCCTGATAAATTTGACATCCAAACTTTGCTTTTTTAGCTTTGATTTAAGGACTTTTTTGACAATTTCATTCCTGTCTTTTGAGGAGTAGAAATATGTCAGCTCATTGGTTACCTTATCCAAAATCAAACCGTCTGTATAAAACCCAAACATAAATTGGGGAAACTTGGCATGCACTTTTACGTTTACAGATGGTTCAAAGTAGTTCACAGCCTCGTAACTTAGATAACCTACCAAACCGCCCGCATAGTTGTGGCCAAAAGTTTGATCTGGCATAATTGTCCGGAGAGCTAAGTACGGATTATCAACTGGATAAATAACATCATCAATTATCAGATTTTTTTTCTTTGCTGAAATAGTGTGTTCAGGATCAAATCCGATAATCGAATATCTGGAAAACTTTCCTTCTTCTCCCAGCGACTCAAAGATAAAACATGTGTCAAATTCCTGCTCTATTTTGGAAAACAGCTCAAAAAAATCTACGTTCTCTGAGAATTTAACGTAATTTGGTTTTACCGGTATTTTGATTTTAGGTAAATTCATAAGATTATTATTAGAACATCCTCCTTAGCTTACTTTTCGCCTTACCTACTATTCGTAGCGCGGCTCAAAGAGCGCTTATCGGCGGATTGCGTACTGTTTTAAGTTATTAATCAATGGACACAAAAAACCTCCCGCTTTGAGAGGTTGATAAGTTAGTTTAAAATTTAAACGCGGAAAACAGCCTCCCAAAAGACCTGCCTGTAGCAGGCAGAGTCACAATCCCCGCCAAATTATTTCTTTATTATCTGTAATTCTTAAGTTATTTAACATACTCAAACCTTCCATTTTTTATTTCCCGCGATCCGCGCGTCACAGTTGCCACCCCGACTTTTAGCCTATTTGCAATATCCTGATGTGATATGCCTTTTCTCAAAAGCTTCACAATTTGTAATCTATGTGGGATCTCTACCAATTCTTTGGGAGTTAAAATCCCCCGCAGGAAATTCTCCATCTCTTTTTTATTTTTGATTCCCAAAATTGTCTCCATCAATTCATCTAATTGTTGAATGTCATTTTTCATTA
>JBBSGK010000029.1:0-10974 GCA_038254115.1 Candidatus Levyibacteriota bacterium
AAATGCTACGATTATGGATGAATCTGAAGTAGAAGAGGCAAAAGCCTATCGATCTCCTAACGATCACTCCCTGTTATCGGAGATAATGGCACAAGAGGGATATGAAAATCTTGATCCCATAATAAGAAGACAGCTCTATCAATTAAATAGAGAATATGAATTTAGTGTGCCCAGACCTGATGATAGTCCCGAATTTTCCCCTCTAATGGAAGCAGTAGGAAGACGCACAACAGAGCTTGAAGGACAAATTACAGCTTATAAAGGCGAGGAAAATGATATAGGAAGCCATACTGCAGAAGGCGAAGACAAAACATACGCGGAATCATTAAGAGATCTGGTAAAAGAGAGAAACAGGCTGGCTCAAATGAGAGGATTTGGTAATTATTACCAATTCATTCTTGATGTGGATGATCTTACTGAGGAGCATGTTACGGGAGCATTGGAGCAACTTGCTGATCCATTGCGGGATTTCTCAAGCCGAGCAAGAATCTTGAAGGCAAAAGAGGATATAATGTTTTATTACAATGCAGGTTTGATCGATAACGGGACGTTAACAGATCTTGTTAAAAAGTCTGAGTCAGACATAAGAGAGTATATTGCCGGTTTGGATAGATATAAAAAAATAGCGGCCTGGGAGGGTGAAGATAAAAGAGCTGATGATGACTCTATAGATGCAAAACTGAAGACAAGAGATCCATTTGTGCTTCTGCGTATAACCGCAAGGCTTATGGGGACTTCCGATAAGGATATTGACGATCTGCTCGAAAAAGGAGATTTTCATCCCAGAGAAGGAAAGTCAGGACATTGGTATTGTTCTCCTGTAGATCCGCCGCAAGACGTCAGGCCATTTACCAATATACCTGAAGATCCAGCCATGATAACACATGATGAGTTTGAGCTTCAGCTATTGCATGAAGTTCTTGGGCATGGGCTTGATTTCAAGGCGATTAGTCCTTCTCTACCAAGACTTCTCAAAGAGCAGGACCGTTTAACGACTGAAGGTTTTGCCACGATGTTTGAAAAATTTATATACGATGAGGAATGGCTGGTAAAAGTGTTGGGAGTGGATAGAGATGCAGATAAAGCTGTTGTTGGTGATGCTAAACGTGTTCAATTAGATAATGCGCTAAGCGATCTTAAGAGATATGTCCAAAAAACCACTTTTGAACTTGAAATGTATGAAGATCCGGATCAGGATCTGGATCTTCTGGAAAGCAAGATAAGATCTAGGGTACAGGATTATGATGCTGATCCTGATCCCGGTTATTGGGCATCGTTTACTCATTACACTACGCATCCCGCATATTTTCATAACTATTTATTTGGAGAGATGTGGGCTGCACAAGTTAGGGTCTATGCCAAAGAGCATTTTGGAGGACTTCTTACTCCTGAAGCAGGAGCTTGGTTGAGGGAACACCGCTCAACAGGACTTCTTTACACAATGGATGAACAGCTTGTCAGAATGACAGGTCAGCCTCTTAGCCCAGATGCTTATTTAGGTGAAATAGATAAGTTAATTGATGAATTGGAGACCGATTTTGAAGAAAGGCTTGAAGCTTCATTATCTGAGAAGCAGAATTGAAATAACCTGCATCACAGATGTGGGTCAGATTTATCTGTTATCATTGCCTTGTCAGTAAGAATTTAAAAAAACACAGCGCTTTTTCTAGATATCGGCGAACACGATAAATATAGAAATATTCATATCAGCAAGGGCGGTTTTTTGGTGGGATAATTAATCCGTAAAAATTAGTAAAGATAAATTTTCTATTTGACAATATATAGCTATAGGTCTATAATGTCAGACATGGCATTACGTAAAGAAGATCCCACTTCAAATGTTTACAGAAGTCAATTAGGTAACAATGCGGGCTCTCTGGTCAATGGTTTGCCTGGTAGGGAAGCTAGACCTAGTAGAGGAAGAAGACGAGCTATGGGTTCTGCTGTTCAAGATTTAGAACCACATAAATTGGATAATGAATTAAGATTTGGTAATATAAAATTTGTTGATTTTCTGACTTCTCTTGAGGATAAATGTCCAGAGATTGGTGAAAAGAAAGATCGGATAATAGATGCAGGAGAGGAACTCGTCGCATCACACAATGTACTACCTGGTTTTTTCGCTGCCCCTGATAACGCGATAGGTTTACTTTTTGCTGCTTCTTTGCATAATGAGGCGCTGGATACAGCCGGTAAGTCAGCCAAAAGGACTGAGAGAGAAACGAGTCTGGCAAGTAATTTCGCAAGAACTCTTTTTGGACAATACTCAGAAACTCATCCTCTTGAGGGTGTTAAAAAAGCTTCGGGTCTTGAGCCAAAAGAGCGGGTTAAGCTTTTTCAAAAGTATCAAAACAGGGAGTTGAGCGAGAGGCTTCATACATGGCTTACGACAAGTGATGAAATGAAAAAGACCCGCGAGGAGCTTCAGATAGCAGATGGAGAAGAATCTCATTTTGAAACAATGGTTTTATCAATTGGATATCCAACGCATACCGAAAGATTTGGCAAGTCATCTACTGCCTCGCCCGGCATAGAGGAGTATGTTAAAAATTTATATGCACGAGGTCGGGCATTTATGGCAGAGCAGAGATCAAGCCCAGATGATATTCTGCCTAGGGCATGGGTAAGTATAATAGACGGCAAAAACTATTTATGTATGCCTGAGCCGTTAGCAAGAATTATCCTAGAGCCGGAAACGATGGGGTACGAAGATGAAGGGGATGAAAAGAGCATTATATTGTCTCTAATTCAGCATGAATTTGCCCACACACAGGGAAATATTCAGCCGGTTGACACCGTCGATACAAGTAAAGAGAGTTATTTTGGTCTCATAATTGAGGAATGGCGTGCAGAGGTAGTTTCAGGATATAGTAAAGAGCTATCATACAGCGATATATATGATGCAGTACGTGATGTTGAAAAATTTCATGGGATAAGTATCAATGAGCTAATGGTGAGCCTACCTGAGGGTGGCGCGAATGATAAAGCTGAGTTTTATGCCATGCTTGCCGGTCAATTAGGATTAGTTAATACCGCTATGTTAACCGGGTTACTGCCTGATAAATATGCAGATTTACAATCTCCCAAATCCTCAAGGGACATACATCAAACATTGAGCAGTGGTGGATTTAGAAATGAGTTCATACTTCGGATGAGTGATGAAGAAGTAGAATCTTGTCTGGATAGACAAAGAGAAGGCGGTGTTTCAGAAGATAAAATGACTAAATTGAGGGAATTGATTACAAAAGTTAAATCTGATCTTGGGTAGTTGGTATTAGTCTTGGAGGTTGTGTCAATTAATAAGCCATTCAAATTTCGTTTGGCAAAGCAGCAAGGGCGGTTTTTTGTGAAGGAGAATGTCTTATTTAAAATAGGGCTTGTCAAATAATTTTTGACAATGTATAATTAAATTATGAATACAAATACGATGCCTCAGACAGTACCCATGAGAGAGATCCTCCGTAACTGGAAGGGTGTTTTCGCGAAAGCAAAAAAGTCCAAAGAACCGATTATCATCCTCAGTAACAGTGAGCCACAAGCTGCATTAATCAGCCTAGATCTGCTTGAGCGTATAAGGTTGGATTTGGCAGCTGAGGAAGCCCTTAAGGAATACCGGATGGGTAAAACAAAAACCATATCTACTGATGAAGAGCTCGAGGAGTATTTTAAAGAGATAGATCGCGATGCACAGTAAATATGTTGCTGCATATAAAAATTGAAAACAAGTTTGAGAGAGAAAGGAAAAAATTTACAAAAAATAATCCTCAAAACGCTAAAAGCCTCAAGAAAACATTAGCACTCTTTAGAAAAAATCCAAAACATCCATCTCTTAATCTTGAGAAACTCGGGGGAAGCAGTATTTGGACAATAAGAATCGATAGGGGCAATAGGATATTTTTTCTCTGGATTGATAAAACAACAGCGCTTTTTATAGACATCGGCGAACACGATAAATATAGAAAGTATTAAACCGCCCAAACTTCGCTAAAGCTACGTATGGCAAGGCAGCAAGGGCGGTTTTTTGGTGGAGAAACTATCTTTACAGATTAAAGCTAATATGCTATCATTATTTCAATGAAATTTAGAAAAGCAGTAAATTGTTCTTGCACAATTCCTTCTTAGGAGGTTTGTATTTTGCGATTTAAACAACCTCCGAAAGGAGGTTTTTTTGTGGGTTTAAAAATTATCTTATGACAGAACGATTAATAGGTAGTACAAGCTTGGTTGAACTACCCGGTCAGGGTAGTGCACAGGAGCAAGCGGTTTTAGCACCAGATGAATCAAATGGAGATTCAGGTACGGATCAGACTCTTCCCGAGAGAGGAGTGTTGTATATTCACTATCCTACGGATAGGGGCAGCCGGTTTTTAGCAGTTGATTCGGTGTATCTAGAACCGGATGAAGAGGGAGGAATTAGGGTTGGAAAAAGTCGGCTCAGAGTTAAGCCTGGAGAGCCGGGAACTTTGGTTCCTGACTCAGAGCCTAGGAGGAATGCGATAAGAGCTTTAGATCAAGCTGGAGGAGGTGGCGATCTCGCTGCGATGGCAGGATTATCATGGGCAATAAAACAAATAGATGCGCGATTGTCGGGAGAATTCGTTACTGATAATGAAGTGTTGTTTGAAAAATATAGAATTCCCGCAACAGTGACAAAAGTGGAGGTTAGAACAGGACCCCGCCCGCAAAGAAGAACTGAGAGATAAGAAATATTTGTCTGCGTTATCCTTGCTACCCAGATTGATTAGTGTTATACTGGGTGCATCTAATATGAAAGGCACTACGATTAATGGTAAAAAACTCCCAACAGCTTAACGCTGAAAAAGCGCAATCCGCCATGGGCCAGCTTCTGGCAAAGCACAAAAGCAGTGTCGTTTCCCTCAAAAAAGGTGAAAGTATCAAAGGCAAGCTCACCAAACTCACTCCAAACGAAATTCTTGTAGATCTCGGGGCCAAGACTGAGGCCTCAATCATGGAGAAGGACAAGAATATCCTCCGAACAATTTTGGGAATGTTCAAAGTTGGGGACACGGTTGAGGTGAATGTCCTCAACCCCGAATCCGAAACTGGACAGCCAATTGTCAGTCTCAGGCGCTATCTTGGAAACATTGCCTGGGTCAAGCTTGAGGAGCTTCAGAAAAATCACAAACAGATAGAAGTAACGATTTCAGAAGTCGGTAAAGCAGGATATGTCGTTGCGACAAGTTTTGGTATCTCAGGTTTTCTCCCACAGTCTCACACCTCATCACAAGACAATAGTATCGGGCAAAAGATCAACGCATCGGTTCTTGAAATAAATAGAGTTGATAACAAAGTGATTTTTTCCCAAAAAACAAAGATGACGGATGAAGATTTTGATAAAGCAATGAAACAATACAAAGTAGGAGAGACTGTTGAAGTCGCAGTATCCAACGTTACTGCTTTTGGGCTTTTTGTTTCAATGGGAGCGGTTGAGGGATTTATTCATATCTCAGAAATTTCTTGGGAACGACAAGAGGATTTGAGTGGATTATTTACGCCGGGCCAGAAAATTGAGGCTGTGGTCACGCGATTTGATAAAGAAAGCAAGCGAATTAATTTATCTATAAGAAAATTGACTCAAGATCCGTTTGAAGAGTTGATTGAAAATTATCCTGTTGATAAAAAAGTCAAAGCAACAGTTCTGAAAGTTGAGGATTTAGGAGTTTCATTTACGCTTGATGATGATTTGGAGGGGTTTGTCAAAAAAGAAAAAATTCCCCCGATGACAGCTTATGCGGTAGGGCAGGAGGTAGACCTTACTGTTTCTGACGTTGATAAAAAGCGCCATAGAATTATTCTGACCCCTGTACTTAAAGAAAAACCAATCGGATATAGGTAGAATGTATCATGTATTAGGTAGCATGTAGAAATAACTTTTCTTAATACACATACTACATAATACTTTATACGTAATACATCTCCTCCAATTATATTGCTGCCTCAGTGTTATAATTAAAACAATATGAAAAAAGCAAAAATAACTACCAACTTTGTCTGTCAGGAATGCGGATATGACACAACTTCCTGGCTTGGAAAATGCCCTGAATGCGGAGCTTGGAATAGTCTTAAGGAATTCCGCACAGCACAAAAGGGCAAAAGTGAAAGATCGCAAAGTAGGGTTGGCTTGGATACCCCAAAACCTCAAAGATTAAATGAAATTGTATACAAACAAACATCAAGGATACAAACAAACTTTCAGGAACTGAATACTGTTATGGGAGGCGGGATTGTTCACGGATCTGTTACATTGGTTGCAGGAGATCCGGGTGTTGGAAAATCAACACTTCTTCTTCAGCTTGCTCTAAGTTTGTCAGACCATAATAATATATTATATGTTTCGGGTGAGGAATCAGTCGATCAGATAAAAATGAGAGCTGAAAGGATTGCAAAAAGTAAAACTGAAAACGTAAAACTTAAAAAAGGAAAAGATAATTTGTTTTTATTGGCGCATACAGATACTGATGAAATCGTCATGCAAATTGAGGAATCAAAACCTGATTTGGTTATAATAGATTCTATTCAAACAATTGAGTCACAAAATGTAGCGGGATTGTCAGGTAGCGTTGGACAGGTAAGATATTCCGCATTGCAGTTTGTACGCACAGCTAAGCAAAATAATATACCCATTCTCCTTGTAGGACATGTTACCAAAGATGGAATGGTTGCAGGTCCTATGGTGCTTTCTCACATGGTTGATACGGTTCTTTTTCTTGAAGGAGAAAAGTTTTCAAAGACCAGAATTTTGAGATCTTTAAAAAATAGATTCGGTCCGGTTGATGAAGTAGGTATTTTTCTGATGGAAGACACCGGCATGAAAGAAGCTGCCAATCCTGAACAGCTTTTTCTTGATGAGAAAAGAACTGAAAGCCCTGGTAGCGTTCTTGTAGCAACTCTTGAGGGGTCAAGAGCATTCTTAGTCGAGCTGCAAGCGCTTGCAGTTGCTACAAGACTTCCTATGCCGCGACGGGTGGTGTCAGGAATTGATCCGAGACGTGTAGAATTGCTGCTGGCAGTTTTACAAAAACACGTGAGATTACCTGTGGGACAAATGGACATTTTTGTAAATGTAGCGGGGGGAATTAAGCTCTCTGATCCTGCAATTGATCTTGGGATCTGTCTTGCAGTTTACTCTAGTCTCAAAAATATCGTGCTCAAAAAGACTGTCGGAATTGCCGAGGTTGGACTTCTAGGGGAGTTGCGGGAAGTCTCAGGAAGTGATAAAAGAACAAAAGAGGCGCAGAAACTGGGATACAAGAATGTGATAACAGCCAAAACTCACAAAAGTTTGAGTGAGGTAATACAAGGATTGGCAAAATAAAGTTATGGCAAATACAAAAGATACAAATAAAAAAACAAATTTGAAACAGACACCAGAGAAGAAACGGCATGCAGTTTTTTCTCCTCAAATGATCGGGGCAATTGCAGATGAAGTTTCAAAGTCACTTATAACCCGCTTGCCGGGGATGATTAGGAGACCGCGCCGGAAATCCAAATCTAAGCCTAAAAAAATTGAAAACGGGATTTTTCTTGACACAAGCGCGATTATTGACGGGCGGATTTTTGATGTGATTTATCTTGGCCTTCTTACGGGAACAATTGTAATTACATCAAGCATACTATTGGAGCTCAAGCACTTGGCTGATTCCCAGGATACAGTCAAGCGCGAGAGGGGGAGAAAAGGGCTTGTTGCACTTGAGAAGCTGAAAAAATCAAAGAAGCTAAAGGTAATGATCCTAAATGAAGAGGAAGAGAAAGAAAACAAAATTGAAGTTGATGAGCAGTTGATAAAGTCAGCAAAGATTCATAAAGGCAAACTGATAACGTGTGATTATAATCTCGAGAAAAAAGCAAATATTGATAACGTTACCGCTGTTAATTTAAATGCGCTTGCAAATTGCTTGAAAGTTATTGCAGTTCCGGGGGAGGCGCTTCATGTCAAAGTTTCCCATCAGGGAAAAGAAGCAACACAGGGAGTTGGTTACCTGGATGACGGGACTATGATTGTTCTTGAAGAAGGAAGCGATGGGATAGGAAAGAGCTTTGACGTTGTTGTGTCAAGGGTAATTCAGACTGTAACCGGGAGAATATTATTCGCAAAGAAGATTTAAATTTGCCTCAATTAATTTTTTCGTAAGCTCGAAAGAGGTAAGAATCCCTGCCCAAGATTCCTACCTCGTTACAACATGCGATTTAATTATTTTTTAAAAATTAAAAAAAACTACGCACAATTGTAAGAATTTCTTACACTGTGAAAAGTCTTGATCTGTCAAACAAAAAAACGATTTTCAGCTTCATCAATTTTTCTTGACAATTTTTTTAATTTTGCCTATATTGTTAATCAATGGCACATAGTTTTATTCCTGCCTGAAGGACTATCTGCCGTTTACCTTAAGAGCATTGCTTATCGTACCTGACTTTATCATTTGTGTAACGAAAGCGATGCTCTTTTTTTGTCTTCAATACTTTAAAAAACTTTATGCAATATTGACCGGGATACTTAATCCTAGGTCCTTCAATTTTTCAAATTGCTGTTTTCCTGCTTTGACTAGAGCTTTGCGGTGATTATCAGAAAGTCTTTTTAATTCTCTCTCCTGAGTTTCGCCTCTCCCAATACTTATTAAGAGGATATCTGTAATCTTTTGTAGTGCTTTTATGCCTTTAGAAATCATATTAAAGAAATATTAGCATATATTTTTTCATCTGTCAACCTATAATAAATGGTACTTAATATATCATATGGCCTAGAGTAATATATAATATGTTTGGATTGTTATATCAAGCTAAATTATTTATACACAAATATGTGGATAACTTTGGGAATAAATTTCTCTATTACACTGATTTAAAAGTGCAGTAATTTGACTTTACTTACCATCAAATAATATGCTTAGAATATGCAGGACAAGAGTCAACAAGAAAAGGTTTTGAAAGACTATGAAACAAAGAGCCAGGAGATTCTGAGAAAAATGATGATGGTTCTTATGCGTGCCCAAAGAAAAGTAGATGACAGCGCATATTTGAAAGTTTTACAAAAATTGGAGAAACAAAAATAATATGCCATCACCAGACGCTATTGATAGGCAAGCACCGGGTCCAGATAAAGAAGACGGAGTCTCCAAGGAAAAGGGCCAGGAAGCGTCAAAACCATCTCCAGAAAAAAGGTTTCAAGGCTTGAAAGCTAATGTCCGCGCAGGTGCAGAAAGAGTTAGGACTCAGTTTTCACAGCTAAGAAGTAAAACACCCGATGCAGTTTTGACACCGGAAGCAGATGAATTAGAAGGTCTTAATAGGGAACTAACTGGGATTGAAAAGGCAGCGGGGTTTGCTTTAGGTACAGAAGCGGTACTTGTAGTAGATGAGCCAACTGAGTTGGAAACGGGAATTGATGATCAAAATGATAAAGATGTTACAGATCAAGAGATTCGCGAAGATTCTGTTACAGCCAATAATGATACATCGGTAGCTGTCGAGGGCGAAGATAGTGAAACTGGAGATGCTCGTCAAGAACCAACTACAGAAGGACCAACGCCCGAACAAACAGACCCCGCCTCTACTGGAGAAACAAAGGTGGATGGCGAACCTGCGAAAACAGAAGAAAGTGTCCAGGATCAAGAAAAACAAGATAGGGTTTCTGAAAGAGAGGTTTTAGAAGATGATCTTATCGCTCGGTTTAAAGAAGCAACAGGTAAGGAGATAGATCCTGCTGCAACATATAAATATGGAATATTGATGGAGTTAACTAAGGACGCTGACCCAAGCTTATTGTTGGAGATTTTTGAGCCTAAATATGATGCCCTTTGGACAGAGAAATCAGTTGCTCATGCAATTGCTATTAACACAATACGACAATCTTTAGGAAAAACCACCCTAGACAAAGAATATGTGCCTACTGATGCTGAGAAAAGTATGGTAGTTAAATTGTTCGACAAATTTGGATTTGATCTTAAAGATGCAACCAATATTTTTCAGGCTTGGACTAGCTATAATAACTCTGAATTACCGCCTGAAGAAAATGCTGAGAAAAGGCAAAATGTTGTAGCGAGGAATTTTTGGTCCATGATTGATCTAAAAGATCGTCCTGAATGTGGTCAAGATGGACTCAAGACACTATATGATAAATATGGAATTAGGAATTTTGCAAGATATGACAGTTCGCAACTCATAGATCAGTTGGAAGGACGCGTACAGACACCTCCAAAAGTTGTTGTATCTGCTACTGCTGATTGGAACGGGGCACTTTCTAATGCAGGCTATGGAGGTGAAGATATCTTGGGGAAAGGGGTAACATATGTGGAGGCAGAAAGTACGACAGATATTGCCCGCCGGCTTGTTAAAGTTTCAAGAGACCAAGGACCTATTAAGGAAGTTTTAATTAATGCGCATGGAAATTCGGAGCTTATGCAATTTGGCCGGAAAAATAATCAGGTTTTGACGACTGATCAAGTGGAAGGTTCCAAGGGAATACCCCGTTTAAAAGATAGGGGTATTCTGGATCAGAAAGCAGGAATTACACTATGGTCTTGTGACACTGGAGAAAAGGGTGGGTTTGCCAAAGTTTTGGCTGAGGCAACGACAGCAAAAGTAACTGCTCCAGATTTTAAACCTAAAGGAATTGAGAAAAGTGGCATACTAAAGCGTGTTAAATTTAAAGATGAACAAGGAAAAGCTAGAGCAAAGACGTATCAAGTGCGAAGGAGGATGACTCACAAAACCCGTGAGGATAAGGCGGTAAAAGCAGCTTGATTATAAATTAATTTTTGCTGTTCCTGCTAGGAATTAAAGCGGTTTAGTAAAGGAGGCAAGATTGCTGATCTTAATGATGGGCGGTAGTCATGTTCTGCGCGCGATCTAAACCAGAGTTTAACAGTGTTTGCAATATGATCAAGCTTTGAGGCCTTTCTATAATTTCTTTTAATCCCAATCCGGTGGAAGTAAAGCGCGTGTCCGATATTGGCA
>JBBSGK010000030.1:0-10802 GCA_038254115.1 Candidatus Levyibacteriota bacterium
AACTTCAGGAAAAAGACTCAAAAAAGAATTTGGAGTATGAGCAAAATCATTGATGACTCTAAACCCTTTATCATAAACAACTTCCTGCCTCCCTATTGGCGAGATAAAACTGGAAAGGCCTTTTTTAATATCTCCATCCGGAATGTGCAATTCTTGCAACGCTGAGATTGCGGCAAGACAATTGTAAATATTAAACTTTCCAATCATTTTTGTATGAAACAAGAAATTGTGAGGATTTACATTTGAATCTTTTTTAAAACCATAAGTTATGACTTTTTTATTTTTCAAAGAATCTTTTACCAATCTGTAGGACTTGTCATCCTTATTTATAACTGCAATTTTTGCTTTTTTAAGTAATTTTAATTTTGCCTGCACATATTTTTCATAAGTTTTGTGATAATCCAGATGCTCATTTGAGACATTGGTCAAAACCCCAATTTCTATCGGAATACCGTATACACGGTGCTGATCGAGAGCGTGTGATGTGATCTCCAAAACTACAAAATCGACTCTTTCTTTTCTTGATCTTTTAAGATAAGACTGCAGTTCAAACCGCCCGGGGGTCGTTACATGAAATCCTGTATCGGAAGCTTTGTTATTTATTGTGGATCCTACTGATGACATAAGAGCTGCTTTAAAACCTGCTTGTTCCAAAACATGGTAAATTAGACTGGCAGTAGTTGTCTTCCCATCAGTTCCTGTAACTCCGATAATTTTTAACCTGCGGGAAGGGAACATATAAATGATATTTGCAATAAGTGCTTGTCCGAGATGATATTGATTTTTTGTTTGCTGCCACATAATTATTTGATGTATTGATGCAGGAAAATTAATAACTTGACATAATAAATTTTATAAATAATTACGTTCACCACAAGAAGACCCGGAAAAAGTATAAATTTCTCTATTAATCCTCCTGTGGTCATTCTTAATGCCCGGATCGGCGGAATACCAAACTTTACAGGAATAGGTAGCAGCCATGGAACCCCTTCTTTACTAAAGGTATCCATAATTAGATGTGAGGCAAACCCAATCATAAAAGCCCACCAGATAATATCCATATCGAGATTTGGAAAACTGGGCTTTAAAATTTTGAGGAGTATACTCCAGAGTACTCCAAATATAAAAAATCCCAGTACAGAGTGTGAAAGAAATCTATGCCCGCCCAGCAGTTTGCCAAAGAACTTTCCAAACATACCTCCGATTGGTAGATTCCTCCAAAAGGGCGCTGTCGGCTGATCTACATCAGGCGCGATCCCACCAAGCATATTTGCCGTAAACGCCACAAGCGCAGTTGCCAATGTGATTTTGGGTAGAGGATGAGTAACAACAACCAAACCTAAAGCAGTAAAAGCGGCTAAATCGTGTGTCCGTCCAGTCATGAGTATAGTATATCAAAATTGTGGTACAATCATAACATGAAACCGATTATAAACTTTGATGATTTTGCCAAACTCGATCTACGGGTCGGGACTGTAATTGAATGCGTTGAAAAAGAGAGATCGGATAAATTACTCAGGCTCACAGTTGATTTCGGGGAAGAAGGAACACGCAATATTCTCTCAGGAATCAAACAATGGTACAAGCCTGAAGATCTCCTAAATAAACAGTTTGTTTTTATAATTAATCTTCAGCCGAGAAAAATAATGGATGAAATGTCTGAAGGTATGTTACTAGCAGCGGATGGAAAAAATGGAAAACCCAATCCCCTCAAACCCAAATCTAAATCACCATCAGGATCTAAAATTCTCTAATTATCGTCTGGTACTTGCATTCGAATTGCTTCGGGTATATAATCGCCACAAAATGGGAAGTCCAGAAGCTCTAGGACAATCAAGCCTGAGAACAGAAAGAACAAGTGCACGGAGAGATGCATTGGGACCATTTCTTACTAAGAAAACGGTATTATCCCGTTTGCGTAGTACTAAAAAAGAATTATCTGCCCGCGTAGAAAGAAGAGAGATACTAGGTGTTGCAACTGATAGGGGAAATACTGTGTTCCCTTCTTTTCAATTTAAGACAGATGCGTCAGGCCAAGGTGGCAACGATAGATTAACCATAATTGAAGGACTAAAAGATATGATTTCTATTTTTGATACAAGTATTTTTAGTGATAGGGTAATTGCAATTACATTAGGGCGTTCCCGTGATCGTCTCGGAGGAAAAAGTATTGCTGAATTACACGCTAAAGATCCAACACTTGCATTTGCTGCTATTAGAGGAGCAATCTTAATTTCCAAATATCATCTTGGATTAAACGATGCAGATACTGGTTAATTTTACTCACTCGGAGGTATTCCGTAATAAGTAAACATATTCTTGGCTGCTTTGAAGAAAATAGGAGCTGCTGTTTCGGCGCCATATATAGAACTAGTCGGGCGGTCAATGATCACAAGCATCAGGAATTTGGGATCATCAGCGGGTGCAAAACCGATAAAAGAAGCAATTGTTTTGTTGGCATCATAGTGACCCGCAACCGGAATTTGCGCTGTCCCTGTCTTTCCAGCAATTCTATACCCTTTTGGTTTGGCAAATTTTGCCTCACCATTATCAACTGCATTAACCATCATTTCGGTTATCACACGTGCTGCTTTACCGGATATTGGCTGTCCCAGAATTTTTGGAAGGATTGGTATCTCTTCTCCATCGGACGTTATGATTTTTGACACAACATGCGGCTCCATCCTTTTCCCATCGTTGGCAATGGAAGAGAAAGCCGTAAGAAGCTGAATGGGCGTTACTGTAATACCCTGACCAAAACTCGCTGTTGCCAAATCAATCGGGTACCAATTCTGCTTCTCCCGCACGTTGGGCACAACTTCGCCCTGAAGATCGATTCCTGTCAAATCCCCCACTCCGAATTTATCAAGATATGACACCATCCGATCCAAGCCAAGTGTTTTTCCGACATAAACCATCCCTGTATTATCTGAGTGCATAATTACATCGGTCATTGATTCATTGGCATTATATTTGTTGTTCCAGGTCTGTATCTCGTAGCCTCCTACTGCTACAGGACCGGCGCATATCGGACATTTAGTATCAGGCTTTAGTAGCCCTGCATCCAATGCTGCTGCCATAACAAGCGGCTTAAAGGTTGAACCGGGCTCATATGTATCTGAAAGAAATGGATTTCTGTAAAGGTCATCTGAGTAATCCTCATAATGTCTTGGGTCATACGTGGGAAAAGACGACATCGCAACAATTGACCCTGTCTTTGGATTCATGATTGCGGCCATTCCTCCCTTCGCGCCATATTGCTCGATCCCGGATTTTAGAGTATTATCAAGCATGAATTGGATAGTACGGTCAATGTTGAGAACCAAACTCCGTCCATCCGTTTGTCCGGTATTACCGGTTAGTTTGGAAAGTATCGGGCGTCCTGCTGCGTCATGTATCACAATCGCCTGGCCTGCCTTTCCTCTAAGCTGCCTATCGTAAAACCCTTCCAATCCAAAATATCCTTTGTCTCCCCCAATGTCATCTTTACCGACAAAACCTAAGACTTTTGCGGACAACGACGCTTCCGGATAGAATCTTGTGGTTTCATCCTGAAAACCAACTCCGGGTAATTTTAGTGGTTCTATTTTTTCTTTATCCTTCTGCTCAACATGCGACTTAAGAGGTACCCAGAAACGATCCGGCTTAAGCTGCGCGCTAATTGACGCTGGATCTGTATTTAGAATCGATCCCAACTTATCAGCCATGTCTTTTTTGTCTTTTATCTCCTTAGGATTTGCAAAAACAAGAAAGGACAATTTATTCGCAACTATCGTAAAATTGTCAGATGTTCTTATCTCCCCCCGTGCTGCGGACAATGTAGTTTGACGGCCGTATTGGGCTTGTCCCAGGGATTGTAACTCAGAAGCCCGGACAACCTGCCAATAAAACAGTCTTGCCGTAATAAGGAAAAAAAATATTACGAAAAACAGTAAACTAAGTTTGTAACGAAAACTCATACACTCATTGTATCAAATACTGGATGGCCGTGAGTTTTTATTGATTGAGCGCCAATGGTAGCGGTGTTGATAAGTAGACTTGATTGTTTGCATTCACAAATCCTTTTTCGTTGGCTTTTTTGGCAAGACTTATCAGCGCTGAATCCTCCAAATATTTTTCTGAGATTAATGCATTTTCTTTTTTGTATGAAGAAATCGTATTTTGAAGTTTTAGAAGCTCAATCCCAGTCGTTGAGATACTGTTTTCAACAGTAATACGAGTGACACTAAGTCCAACTATTACCAGAAAAATTATAAAAATAAGCTGTATTGGTCTTCTCATATTTTTTCAATCACTCTCAACTTTGAACTTCTGCTCCTTTTATTTTTTTCAATTTCAGAAAAAGTAGGTGTTACGGGTTTTTTCGTAATTATTATACCCACACCCGCCTCACTAAATTCTTTAAATTGATTTTTTACTATTCTATCCTCAAGCGAATGGAACGAGATTACAGCAAGCCTTCCTTTTGTTTCTAAAAGGGCAAATGCTTTTGGCAAGGCTTCCTTTAAAGAGTTTAACTCGTCATTAATCGCAATTCTCAGCGCCTGAAATACTTTCGTCGCAGGATTGATATTATGCTTATAACCCGGCACTACGCTTCTTACAATTTCAACCAACTCGGACGTACTTTGAATTGGATGTACCAGGCGGCTGCTAACGATACCATCAGATATGGAACGGGCAAAACGCTCTTCACCAAGTTTAGTAAATAACTCATAAAGCTCTCCTTTCGTTAGGATATTTACAAGATCTGCTGCTTTGACATTAAGATCCCGGTCCATCCGCATATCAAGAGGTCCGGCATTTTGAAAACTAAATCCTCTTTCAGCAGTCTCCAGCTGATGGCTCGAGACCCCAAGATCAAAAACAGCTCCAGCAACTCTTTCGAAACCAAACTCTTTCGCGATTATGTCAATGTCTTTAAAATTCCCTTTGGCCAATACCAAATCCTTATCAACTTTGAACTTTTCACTTTTAACTTTTAACTCATTTCCAACGTAATCCAACGCATCTTGATCGGCATCAATTCCTAACACAATTCCACCCTTGTCCAATATCAAACCAGTGTGTCCTCCTCCTCCCAATGTAGCGTCAATATACTTTTCTCCGGCTTTAATGTTCAGCGCATCTATCGTTTCTTTTAAAAGTACTGTCGTGTGATATGTGTTACCCATCTTTTTTGAATTAATAGTAAGATGCGCGAATTAAGGTTTAATATCCTTAATTCTTAACTCCCTGCCTGCCGGCAGGCAGGTTTCTTCTTAATTCTCTTCCTTCCCGGACAGTATTTCTGCAATCGATTCTATGTTCTCACTCAATTCCCTCTGTTGGTCATCCCATTTACTTTTGTCCCAAATTTCAATAAATCTCTCAATTCCGGCGATTATTATTTCGGTTTTTATACTTGCAAATTCTCTTAAATATTCAGGTATTACAAATCTTCCTTTATTATCTAATTCAATATCTGTCGCGTTTCCCAATAAAAACCTTTGTAATTCACGCGTACTCTTACTTGTAAATGGTTTTCCTTCTGTTCCCTCCAAAAGAGTTTTCCAATTGTCGACTGACACTACAATCAAACAATTTTCAAACCCCTTTGTAATTATTAATCGGTCACCTAGAATCTCCCTAAATTTTTTAGGCAATGCTGCTTGATGTTTTTCACCTATCTTGCTCTCATATTGCCCTATCAACATATTTCCTACCTTTTCCTACTTTTACCTATTAGTATATTCTGGACTCAAAAAATCACCTTGTCAACGGGAAATTGATACTCGGTAGTGTTTAATAAGTAAGATTGCTACAAAATGTGGGGTACAATTGTAAGAATATGGTAAGAAGGCTAAAGTTCGAGGGATTTTTCCGCTTGGTAAATTTTCCCGTCATTTTTGGTAATTTTCAAAGTTAGGTTTACGGACTTAACCCCAGAATCATAGCGGCAGACGTTCTTTGAACAGCTCCCAAGATCAAGCCAGTCGGATTCATAACTACTTTTTCCGGACTCAACTTTGGCATCCCCAGTAATTCCCCGCTGGACCCGCGCCTCTCCACCTTCACTTTGCTCCTGTACAGTTGAATCAGCTTCATATGTAAGCTCGTATTCAATTGATTTGATGCCGTCAAGCTTTGAAATTGCAAATTTTATTGCTTTTTTATCAGGTTTGGCAGTAAGGGTAAGACCGAGTTCCTCAGCTGATATTTTCTGAACACCCTGGTCTTGCACGGATGGAGCGGGTTTGTCTTTTGATTTTCCGCCAAAAATCAAAAATCCACTGACCAAAAGCAAAACAACAACTATGCCTGTAATAATTTGATGATTTCTATTCCTGAACCACTTCATCTTGTTAGATAATACTTTAATTAAATCCCTGCTGTCAAGCTCTTCAATACTTAAGATCTGGAGCTGTAAAAAGCACTCCTTTTGTTGCCAAATAATCAATTGCTCTTGTCCGAAAGTCTATAACTTTTTTTTCGCCTTCTGCATATCCTCGTTCGTCTTTTCCTAAATTTGGGTTGAAGTCAAAACCAACCACCTCATCCCTAAAGCCACCTCTGCAGCGTCGTAGTTGGAGTTTTGCACCTCCTCCCGACTTCAAAGCCATATATGATCTTCTATCTAGCAAATCTCTAAGGGCGTGAAGATCACTATCGCCCCAGTCCTCTTTTACATTTCCAAAAGTTAACTGATAATAAATATCACGAATTCCTCTTAGAACATCATCAGAAGTATCAGAAATACGAACCGCTGGAATCCCTCCTAGGTCACCTTTATCTTCTCGCATGTCCGGCGGTCTCATATTAGCTTTTTATTGAAGTATGATTGTAAATTTTTTATCCCAATTCTTTCCTGCTTGGTTGTGTCGCGGTCACGTACTGTCACCATATCGTCCTCAAGCGTCTGGAAATCAACTGTGACGCACCACGGAGTTCCAATTTCGTCTTGGGACGCATATCGCTTGCCAATGTTTCCCCGTTCATCCCAGGCAACCATCAATAATTTGCTTAGCTGACCAAATAAATCTTTTGCTTTACTGATAAGCTCGGGCTTATTCCCAAGAAGCGGAAATACCGCAACTTTATACGGAGCAATTTTGGGATTTATTTTAAGAACAACTCTTGTCTTTCCGTTTATTTCTTCTTCCGAATAAGCATCCATCAAAACAGCAAGTACCGATCTGTCCATGCCAAATGTAGGCTCCATGACATGGGGAATAAACTTTTTATTTGTTTCAGGATCGCGGTAACTTAAATCTACTCCTGATTTTTCTGTGTGATTTTTCAGATCAAAATCTGTGCGGTATGCAAGTCCGTAAAGCTCTTTAAATCCCCAGGGAAATTTATACTCAACGTCTTCAGTACGCGTTGAATAGTGCGATCTCTCCTCATCGGTATGCTCTCTCCATCGGATATTTTTTTCTTTGAGACCCAAGATATTCACAGTCCAATTCTGCATTTCTTTCTTCCAATATTCAAATTGATCTTCCCACTTATCTTTTGCGGGATCAAAGAAATATTCAAGCTCAGAAAGGTTAAATTGAAGCATTCTATAAATTAGCTTACCGAGAGTTATCTCATTTCTAAAAGCAGCCCCGGATTGAGCAATACCAAATGGGAGCTTTGGCGAAAGAGTATCCAAGACATTCTTAAAATTGACAAACATCCCCTGAGCGATCTCACCGCGGAGATATACTGTTGACTGATTTTCAGGAACAATACCTATCTTTGTTTCAAAAAGGAGATTGAATTGTCTGGCAGGAGTCCAATCTGTTTTCTTACATTTCGGGCATGGAATTTTTTCTTCTTTGATGATCTTGTCCAATTCTTTTGTGGTTAAACCTTCTACTTTAATTTCCTTATTTTTACCTGCAAAAAAATCTTCTATCAAATGATCTGCGCGGGTTCGGGTCTTACATGCCTTACAATCTATCAAAACATCCGTAAAGCTCGCAGTATGACCTGATGCCTCCCAGACTTTTGGATTCATCAATATACTTGAATCCAGACCATACATATCAGTACGCCTTGAGATAAAGTGATCCCACCAAAAATTTTTAATATTGCGAAGAAGCTCAACTCCCCGAGGACCATAATCATAAGTGTTGGCCAGCCCTCCATAGATCTCAGAACCGGAATATATAAAACCGCGTCTTTTGGCGAGGGATGTAATCTTCTCCATTAAATTTTCGCTCATATGGGTATTATAGCAAAAAGTAGAAACAAGTTGTGATTTATTGTAGTTTTGCGAAGATTTGCCGGGCTTTTAGTTTGCGTTCCAAAATATTTTCAATAAATATTTGCGTATCTACCTCTGTTTGATTAGGTTCAGACGCTGTTGCAAAATTTGACTTGTGCCAGTAACCTAAAATCATTAACAGCTGCCTCTCAAACTCATTAACAATTGAAGAATTATTTTCTCCATTTGCAAGCTTGCCTAATGTTTCTTTCAAAAGATAAAAAACGCGTATGTTTTCCTGATTTTCCGGACAAAGTCCATCAACCAGCTCGCACAAATGAAGTGCCAACCCGATATTATTCAGCTCACTTTTAATTCCGGAAAAATTATCAATCGTTGAGGCTTCTGTAAGGATAGGAAAGGCATTGCCTTGATATAGAGTAAGTACTGCGTGATTGAGAAGTTCTATATGTCCTGCGCGACGGGATGTGATCTTACGGACTCCAGCGGCCATCACATAGATCTTTCCATGCGTCTTGGTTAGAACAGTTAAGATCCTATCAGAATCTTTATAGTTTCTCCGCTTTATAATTATACCCTCTGTCTTAAAATTACGCATACTTTATGGTATAGCATTTAGCTTCTAGCGCCTAGTTATCTTAACTAGCTGCTAGTCCCTAGATGCTAGACACTTTCTATATTTTTAACTTCAACTCTTTATCTGTTGTCAGAGGAAATGTTTCGACTGTTATCCCGTTTACAACATTGGTATATATGTTGCCGTCTGTTCCTGGTTGCTTCTGGATGAGAACAGGCAGTGGAGAACCACTCTTTAATTTAAATGGTAACTTGTAAGTTATGGTAAAAGTTTTGGTACCTTTTGGCCGGACCGTAAGAAAACCCTCAAACACGGTCTTACCCAGATCTTCTGAAGTTGTAAGTTTTACTTGAGAACCTTTACTGTCGATCAGCTCTGACCCTTTTGGTACGTAAATCCGGAACCAATCCCTATATTCAGCGTTCAAACAAAGGCCTCCGCTTTCCAAATTGCAGTCAGATGGAGGAAATGGATTTTTATAGATGATTGTTATTTTCTTTGTAATATCTCCATCTTTAACGGTATAATTGTTCTCAACAGTCTCCTGCATAAAAATATTCACCTTTGCCCCTGAAAAATTCGTCTCATTAATATGCAGATAATCCCCATCAAACTCCCGGATCTTACCTGCTGCGTTAAGTCCTTCGATTCCTTTTTGGGCTTCTTGGTCATATAAATAAGCCATAATATGCTTCTCGCTGGTCCCTTTTATAAATGACTGAAAAAGCGGACCCCAATATTTCTTAGGACTTGATGTAAGAGCTTTATTCATAATTGCTCCCAGCAACTCGCCAAGAAGTCCTTTTCTGTCTGTTTTAACGTAATTAACGGGACGGGATATATTGTCCTCAAGCGCATAAATAACCTGTGGACAATCACACTTGGGATTGTTTTTGGTGTTAAAAGTAACCCCACCAGCAGTAACGCTGTCATCAAGAATTTTGATGGTGTTAACAAGCACATGCGTATCAATTGCGACAATACCATCAACTTTAACTTTCTTACTCGCGGTATCATACAAAGATTTAAATGCTTTCATCGATTCGACGAAATCAGGAGATAAATTACTATCTCTTAGATTGTAGGTATAAACTTTAGGCAGATACTTAAGAATTGGAGCCGGCGCTTTTTTCTTATTTGGGACTGAATCATCCAGATTATATATATCTTCTGAGCGGTCAAGCTTTATTATCCCTTTATCAATTTTGATAACTGCATAGCCTGTTATGAATCCTCCGGTAGGTCTGATTTCCTTATCGTTTTGGAACAATACCAAATATTTCTTTTCTTCATTTTCTCCCAAAAGAGTGGGTAATACCTTAACAAGCGGTTTTGCATCATTTACAAATGTGGCTCCATCATCCGTAATAGTTCTAATATTTGCAAGTTGGGTTTGAACTTTGTTTCCAAAAATTAATTTTGGATAATGTTTGGGATCTACCTGATCTATCTCCTGCTTTATCAAATTAAGTTTTTCGGAGATTTTATCAATTTGGGGTGTTATTTTTCCAATCGTCAAAACAGCTGTTTTGATTCTATCCTCAGTTGATCCGGCGGCCGCCTCATCCTTACCCTTAAGTCCCAAAACATCAACGTATGGTTTTATGGAGTCAACGGCTATTGCTGCGCTGTCTAATCCATGCTTCCCCGCATTCAGCATGTGATCAGCGTCATTGTAGTACCAATTAACCAGAGGAATAAATTTGAGAGGAATTAAAAAATGAAAATCACGCTGGGTCTCGGCAAGATATTTTTTTGTTTTATCAATTTCGAAGCCTGCCTGTTCAATATTTTGTTTTTTAATAGCAGCCGAGACCAATTTTGCTTCCCTGTATGTTTTGAGACCGGCTTTATAAGTAGCAAATGCGGGGATACCAATCAGAAGAAGAATAAAGACAACTATAGAAAGGGCAATCGGATATCTCTTGGTAAATTTAAACTTTCCTCTTTTTTTTCTATTACTCATAAATGAACCATTCTTTTCTGCTTTTGCAAAATCCTGATTATTTTTTTCTTTTTTATTTGTTCCAC
>JBBSGK010000031.1:0-9698 GCA_038254115.1 Candidatus Levyibacteriota bacterium
CAGTTAAGTTCTCTGGGATTGTGAGCATTCAAACAAAGCGCGTAAAGAAATTGTAAATGAGTAGTCAGGGGGAACCGGCCGAATGAGCCTAGGGGGTGTTATCACCCGACTACGAGTGAACAATTTTAGCGCGACTTTGCAGCGAACGAGCTTTTGGTTCTTTTATCGGAATAAAAGAACAGATAAAAAAACGTAATTGATTCTTTTTCTGCAAAAAAAATAATACCCTTATTTCAACAAAATACAAATGCGCTTTGATATAATAAATATCTATGAAATCTTTTTGGCAGGATCTTTCAGTTCCATTTACTCTACTTTCCCCTATGGAAGGGGTAACCGACATGGTTTTTCGAAAAGTAATTGCAGAAATTGGCCGGCCTGATGTATTCTTTACCGAATTTACATCCTGCTCGGGCTTACTTTCAAAGGGGCGCGAAAAAGTAGCGGAGAATCTGCTTTTTGACAAAAATCAAATGCCCATTGTAGCGCAAATTTGGGGAACAGACCCTAAAGAATTTTTCCTTGTTGCAAAGCAAATAAGTAAATTGGGTTTTCCAGGGATAGATATCAATATGGGATGCCCTGTTAAAGCAGTTACCAAACACGGAGCATGCTCAGGACTCATAAGAACACCCGATCTTGCGTCAGATATTATCAAAGCAACAATTGAGGGAGCAGGAGATGTACCAGTTAGTGTAAAAACAAGGATTGGGTTTAATGCAATAGCAATTGATGAATGGATTGGATTTTTGCTTAAACAAAATATTTCCGCTCTTAATATACACCTTCGTACAGTACCTGAACTTTCCAAAGTTCCGGCACATTGGGAATTAATGCCTCAAATTATGAAGTTGAGAAATAAAGTTTCTCCAAAAACAATTATAATTGGCAATGGAGACATTGACTCGCTTTACGATGTTGAAAAAAAATATAAAACTTACAAATGCGAAGGTTATATGGTGGGGACAGGCATTTTTGCCAACCCTTGGCTTTTTAATAAGAAAGTCGATATGGAAAATATAACTATTCCTGAGCGGGTTGATCTTTTTCTGCATCACATAGATATATTCCAAAAGCAATGGAAGGGAGATCACAATTTTGCAAGTCTTAAAAAATTCGCAAAAACATACATAAGTAACTTCCCGGACGCAGGTAATTTCCGAAATACACTAATGGAGACAAAAAGCCTTGAGGAACTGAAGGATAAATTAAGGAACTATATACAAATAACTATTTAATCGGCAATTCGAGCATGCGTTAAAGAAATATGACGAATGAGCGTTAATAAAACTGAAAAGTGAAGTGAAACGTAGCGTAGTTTTTAGCGAAGAGGAAATATTTCTAGCACGCGCAGACCTGCCGACGCTTTTCGTTCTTTGTGTGCACAAAGAACAACAAATAAATTCTATTGCCAAATGAATAAAAAAATCTATTTTATTCCCATCAACTCGACTTCAAAAATAAGAGTAGAATTTGGGGGAATACTTCCCTGACCTTGCTCTCCATATCCCAGCTCAGGCGGAATAGTTAATTTTCTTTTCCCCCCAACCTTCATGCCTACAATTCCTAGGTCCCATCCTTTAATTACACTCCCAACACCTATTTGTGTCTCAAATGGCTGTCCCCTATCATATGAGCTGTCGAATTTCTTCCCATCCTGCAATGTACCCAAATAATTTATTGTAATATTGTCTCCGCTCTTTACAGCAGGTCCAGTCCCCACTTTTATATCTTCAATTTTTAAATTAGCCGGAGTCTTTGTATCCGCTGTCTGCTTGACCGTGTCTATTTGCGCAGTATCCGCCGGCTTATCATTTAAACCGAAAATAAAATATAGAGCAGTCCCAAATAACACCACTCCAATTACTAATGCAGTTAAAATGCTTTTGTTCATACACTTATTATACGGAAATTGATGAGTTTTGCAAAGACTAGTTTATTCTGGACTGTTTGTGCCTTAGGTCCTCCGGCGGCAAACCCGCAGCATGCCTTAGCTCATCAATTCTTCCTCTCTCAACCAGAATAGTATCTCTGTATTGATCAATGCTTAAAATAGCAGCATTTACCGCATCAGGGTGATTCTCGATCATGTCCCTATTAAAAGCTACCGTCAGATTGGCTCCCTGATCGGTGTAAAGTTTGCTCAAATCTTCATAACGGGAAATAAGATTCAAATACTTTGCATTTTTCACCGACTCTCTTTGATACGGACTTACTTCAGGCGGCTTTTTTTCCAAAATCCCAACACCGAGAATCAACCCAACCAAAAAGGACCCTATCAGAGCAAAAGTTCCCCAAAATATTACAGGCACCTTCCTAAAAGTCCTCTTTACGAGTTTGAAGGAAACAAAATAAAATGCTTTTGAAGATTTTTTTAATGGGGATTTTTTCTTTGCCATATCAGCCTAATCAGCATTATACATTGATGGGTGTAAATATGATATGAGAAAAGAACAATAATTTGGTATAATACACTTATGGGATTTTTTCATAAGCGCGTTCTGTTATTTCTCCGCTTATCCTTAGGTATTTGTTTTTTGTGGTTTGGTATTCTGAAGCTTTTTAATTCATCTACATTTCTACTTTCCATTCATAAAGCGTTTCCAGCAATCGCGCAGTTTCAGCTTTTTACATTTATCATTGCTATAGTTGAAATTGCAATCGGAACAGCTTATATTACAAACAAATTTGTAAAAATTATATCTTTCGTTATGATTTTCTTAACCCTTGTTGTAAGTATCCCTGTATTTGTATCGCAGGGCTTTGATCCCAGATTTCCTGTTTTGTCTGTTGTTGGTGAAGATGTCCTAAAAAATCTTATCCTTATTTCAGGAGGCCTTGTCCTGATTTCTGAAAAAGAAGAAAAAGTGATAGTTATAGAAAAATCCCCGGACACAAAGCCTTCTAAAATTAATTGATAATTCAAAGGTGATTGTAAAGCCTGCGAAAGGAAAAATAAATTTATTTCAGAGGATACGCCAGAAATAAATTCTTTCCACATTAATTTTTAGCTCAGGACGAAAGCCCTAACTTTTTACCCAGTTTTCTTAGCAACTCTTTTATCTTCTCACTAAAATTCTTAATCGAGTTTTTTATTCTTTGATAAACATTTTCAATCTCCTTCGTTTCTTTGGGAGCAGGGTTCTCATCAACTTTCTGAATTTCTTCTTGCACCCTTGCTTCATCTGCATTTACCTGGGGCTGGTCATGCTTTTTGGCGGGCTCAGGACTTTTCTGGGTCTCAGGAGCAACTTCTGCGGTGGCAATTTCCGGCTTAGGTTTTTCAACAGGTTCAGGTGGTAAATTCAAGTATTTAAATACCTCCGAAAGCTCTTTTCTGTCAATTCTTTGATTCATGGATAAATACATTCCCCCTCTTTTTCCCCGCCCTGACTTTATTTTTCCAGTTACAAATGCATCCGGTTTCTTATTGGCAAGAGCCGACATACTATCAATGCTTATTCCGCTTACCGGTCTGCCGTCAACAAATTTGTAAATATTCTCATGAACCACCAGTTGGTCTCCCAACCCTGCTGCTACGCTCAGTCTGATTGCCTTAATCTGCTCAGGAGTTAGATCGATTGCGGAATCAGAACCGTTAACTAAATTTCTTTTTTCCCGGGAAGCACTATAAAGTGATTCAAGTTTAAAACCTTTTTTAGCCCATTCACCTTCCTCTGCTCTATTTTTTATATAGTCATTCCAGATATTTAGGTATGTAATAAAATCAGAATCTGGGTCGATGTAATCAGAATATTTCTCTTTAAAATTTCTATCTTTTGTGTTGTAGTCAAAAACCCACTCTTTGGTTTTCATAGCCCCGATCAGAAGGGCCACAGCTTCCCTGCAGCCTCTTTTGTTTGCCTCAACCAACATCCTTGCATAATGAGGATCATCCTCCTCCATTTCTGCCATCTCCTGCCCAACTGCTGTAATCTTTCCGTTTTCATCAAGCGCTCCCAACTGGGCCAATGTCTCAACAGCAATGTCTATCTTTTTTTCTTCCGGACGGTCATAATAGTCATAATTATGAACATCTTCAATTCCAATTGCTTTCATTGTTAGGATTAAGGGCGCAAGATCTGTATGCAAAATATCCGCAACTTGATGCTTGGGTCTGGCTTTAAATTCAGCCTCTGTAAATAATGCATAAGCCTCACCTGGTTGCGTTCTACCTGCACGCCCTTTTCTTTGATCCCAGTTGGCTTGCGTGTGCTCACGCACTTCAAGACTGCTGGTGCGGGTATCTGGATTATAGATCATTTTTTTCTCCAGACCTGAATCTATAACCATAGTTATCTTCGGAATTGTGATTGATGTCTCGGCAACATTGGTCGCAACATAAATCCTCCTCTTATCAGTATTTCTATTAATTTCTGCGTAAGGATCCATCTTATTCCCGCCCATAATTTTAATAACCTCTACATTCTGCTCCCCCAGTTCCGCAAAGCGCTTATCCAACATTACTATTGTTTGATCAATCACTGCTTCCCCAGGCATAAATATGAGCAAATCTCCGGTTTTTTCCGGCATTGCAAATAGGTCAGCTGCCGCTCGCGCTGCAACTGCAGGAATTGCTTCTTGAGGAACTTTATTTGGAGCAAAAATTGGTGCAACTTCATGAGCTCGACCTTCAATGTGGTGAAGGGGCATATCTCCCAACCCGTCGTTCTCGAAATACTGCTTAAGCTTTGGTGCGTCCAATGTGCCGGACGCCAACACAAGTTTCAGCTGCTTCATTCCGGCCTCATCTCTGAGCTTTTGTAAATTTTTAATACGCGACAATACAAGATCACTGGCTCCATCTACCTCATCTACCATCACAGCATCGTAACCCTTCAGTTTTGGATCTTTCTCCATCATCTTGAGAAGTGATCCCTCAACCGTGAATTCTATTCTCGTATCAGGTTTTCTTACTTGATGGTCTCTATAGCGGTAATCCACAAACTCATCACCGACGATCTCCGATCCCACATATTCAGAAAGTGCCTTGGTGGATACGCGGCTGGGTTGGGTGACTAGCATTTTTGCATCAGGATTGTCTTTGAGTAACTCCGCAATAAAAAAACCCGGAGCAATTGTCGTTTTCCCCGAACCCGTCTCAGCCTCCAAAATAAGCCTGTTATTGGTCCTAAAAGCGGTTCTCAGACTTTTGCTATCCTTTGCCACCGGAAAATCAAACCCCTCTAATTTTCCAAGAAGCTCGTCCGGCTCCAATTTTGTTCTTTCCCGCTCCTGTGGAGGTCTTTCCATCGTTGCTGCTTCCATATTATTCTATAATAGCAGTTTTTCCTTTAATTAGCGTTTGGAGCCAACATTTATCCAATATCTTCTCTTGCGGGGATTGTCCTGTCCGTTATCTACTATGTTTTCCAGAACGCCTCCATTTGCTTCAATTATTCTTCTGGAACCTGTATTTGTATCATCACAAGTTACCAGTACAGGATTTATTCCCAACTTTTTTGCTTCAGCGAGTGCAAGTTTCAAAATATTCTGGCCGTACCCCATTTTTCTTTTCGTGGGGCGGATCCAATAACCTATATGTCCGCCGACTTTATGTAGATGAGGCGTTAAACTGTGGCGAATATTGGCAGTTCCTATAAATTGATCTTTATCTATTAACCATAATTCAGTTGAGGTAACGTATCCCTGGGGTAAATTTAACCCGATGGCTTGTCCTATTTTGTTTTTGACAAATTCTTCAAATGATTGATTCTCCTGAGGTTTAGCGATAACAGTAATACCATTCTCATTTTTACTCTCTTCAACAGCCTGAATATAACTTTGTTTATATACGGTAGTTGGAGCAACTAATTTCATGTATGGGCAGTAATTATTAAAACTTTAACATATTTGAATAAATATGCATGTGAGTGAAAAAGCGGAGTCCTAGTAAATTAGCCCTTGTCTGCGAGATAAGCTCCTAATCCATTTCTAAGTCTACCTGGGCCATTTCTTCTTCCTCTTTTTCTAGCTGCACCTACCATGCCTAAGCCAAGACCTACACTTAGAAATGCACCAGACACGAAGTCCTGTGTCATTGGCGTTCCAGTAAAGGCGAGGGTGTTAACAGGCTTAGCCTGCGATAACGTAGCATGTGTTTCTTCAGGCGTACTAGCTACACGTACAAACGTGACGACCTCAGTTTCTGGGGCGGGTGCCCGTGTTGGGCTTGCCGGCGGAGAAACGGCTTCGGGAACAGTGGGCTTTGTTGTGTCAGGTGCTGGTCTGGTCGTAGGTGATACTACAGATGTCGATGTTGTAGGAGGTAGAGTTGTAGGAGGTAGAGTTGTAGGAGGTAGAGTTGTAGGAGGTAGAGTTGTAGGAGGTAGAGTTGTAGGAGGACATGTTATGTCAGTGGTAGGTGGGTAGTAATCGTGACCAGTATCAGTGCTGGGTTCATCTGTTGCGGGAGGTGCATCTGCTTGTGGCGCATCTGCTGGAGGAGCTACTGGTTCTCCCTGACCTTGGACCTCAACTGGAGTTGATGATGATGGTTCACTACCAGACGCAGCAGGAGCTACGCTTTCAGCAGATGTAGCAGCGACACTTTTACTTACTACTGGAGCAGCAGCTTCAGGTTCACTTCGTGTTGCAACTGGTGCGGGCTCTGAGTTGGCAACTTGGCGCACCTCGCGAACTTCAGCAGCTGGTACAAGGATACGCCCCGTACTAGAGCTTCCATTTGATGGTACAGGAGCATCAGCAGATACACGTCTACTAACTACTGGAGCAACGGCAGGAGCTGAACTTTCAGCAGATGCAGCTGCAGCGGGAGATATGGTGGACAATAACCATCCTGCAGTAATTGAAGCACCGGATGCAGCAAGTAATGCTGTGGCCACTCTATCCTTATCTGGGGCTGATCCTTCTTGCAAACTTTCATCGTTTACATTTCCAGCAACTGCTGCTTGCCTACTCGCTTTACTACTTGCTCTATTTCCTTTTTTGACCCTTATTTTTTTTGATCTTCCATCGTTTACCTTGTCCCCATCTGATGTTTCTTGAATATCCTCTACTCGAGGAACTGTGATGTCAGCTGGAGTACCATTAGGTTTCATTTCTATAAGTGTCCCATCGGTTCCGGTTGCTTCCCGGACTTCATCTTCCAAGGGTCGAGCAGCATCAGGTCTGCCTCTTAATGAAGGTGCCGAAGCTATATCCACGACGACAGGTGCCACTCTTTCAAGCGCTGCATTATTACCTCTTTTTGCGGTTTGACGAGGCTCCAATGCTCTATCTAGAACTGATACTCCATTTGCGACTGCTCTTTTACTGATTGCCTTAATATCCAATTTACCATCTCGAACTTCCCCATTTTTAAGCAGGCCCGTGTTAAGAGATTTTTCTACCACTCTGGCTCTTGCTTCGCTTGCTTTTGCTCTTGCCTCTACTTTTAATGGAGTCAATCTTACTCGTACTCTTGCCTTTGCTTCAGACGATGTTTTTGGGAGAGAATTAATTGTGGATACTACTCTTTCAGCAATTGGAGAATTTGCTAGTCTAGTTCCACCATCTTTCACCCGACCATATGTATTGGGGAATGTTTTTTCGGCTCTTCCTCTTAGCCGACTTATTGCTTCTCTTGCTTTTGGTGCTCTTTCTCTATTCATAATTTACCAACAGTAAATTTTGGTTTGTTTATTTACATCACAAAATTAACTTTTGCAATATAGGTCGGAGTATATCCCATAACTAAATTTATGTCAAGTAAGATATTGATAAGGGATGCAGATTTGACAGGCTAAACCTCAAGCACAAGAAATTTTTTAGTACCGCGTAGGGGAGTCGAACCCCTGATTCCTTGGATGAAAACCAAGTGTCCTAGGCCACTAGACGAACGCGGCGAATTTTATCAGTAGTTTATTTTAGCAAATCTGCTCAAGTTTGTCAGCAAGACCCCGCTCAATGCTATAATAAAAATATGAAAATAAAAACAATAATAACCCCCATTAAGAAGGGGCATAAGCCGTTTTATGTGGTATTAATATTAATTCCATTACTTTTTATTTTCCTATCTCTGACTATAAATTATTTCTTCCCTTTCAAAGCGCAACTTAAATACGCTGCTTTGCCAGGATCTGAAATCGCCTATTATACCCGCGGCAGCGGATATCCGCTTATTCTTCTTTCGGGATTTGGAATGACAATGAAACATTGGGATCCCCTGCTTCTTAATAAACTTTCAGAAAACAACGAGTTAATTATTTTTGATTACCGCGGTGTAGGAAATTCAACCGGACATCCGGATAAGTCCACAAAGGAAATGGCAACTGACATTATTCAGTTGATGGACTCTCTGAAAATTAAAAAAGCCAATATTTTGGGCTGGTCTCTTGGCAGCTTTGTCGGTGAAATAGTTGCAGAAAGCTATCCTCAGCGGGTAAACAAGCTGATTTTGGTAAGTACGGCACTTGGTGGAGACCAAGGAATTGAGGGATCAACTCAGATAGCAAACGCTATCCAACAGAATCTAGGAGGAAGTTGGGAGCACGTGTACGTGCCTTTTTTGTTTACCACTGAGGAATCAAAAAATAATTATCTGATGAGAATTAGGTTGTCTCAGTTCTTCGGAGAATCGCCTGCGGGTCCTGATGAGGTTATTGATGCTAAATTTGCGATTGAACTAGCGCTTTCAAACAAAACTGATGAAAATAAACGCAACTTATACTTGTCTTCGATTACTTCGTCAACGCTTATAATTTCCGGGAAAGAAGATAAGCTTGTGCCTCCGGCAAATTCTGAAAGGACAGCCGGATATATTTCCAATTCCAAGGTTGTGATCATACCACAAGCCGGACACGCAGTGCTTTTTGAAAAAGCCTCAGATGTTGCCCGGCTTATTGACGAATTTTTACATTAAAAAACTTATTTCAGCTTTTTCCTCGCCTGTTCGATTGTGTCCTTTGCTGCGTCACGGCCTCCTAGTCCGAAAGCAATTCCTCCGGCGAGCGCAATCATCGCAACTACACCGGTAAATAGTATTCTAACCAAATCCTGCGCAACTCCCAGCTGATTCAAAACAGCGAGCAGCACAAATATGGTTATCGCCATACGGGTGATCGATGCTATAGTCCGCGATGCATCGGGGGACAAGGTTCTGGTAGATGCAAGAACCACGTCTGATGCCAGCCTTGCAAACACAAGTCCAACCAAGCCCAATATCGCTGCCGCGAATACATTTGGCAGATAAAGCAAGAATGTGTTAAGAACCACCGTTATCTGGGGCAATCCCCAAATGTCGGCAGTCGGAATTAAAAATAGAATAATTACAAACCAGCGTGCTATTTCAGCCAAAATATTGGTCCATGTAAAATCTTTTTTTGCCTCAGGTATTCCGTAGCGCTTCAAATATGTCTCAATTTTTAAGGCGTTCAAAATCTCAATTACAATACGTTTTACAATAGTTGCTACAATAACGCCAATAATGAGAAGAACTACGCCTATTAAAAAGTTGGGAAAGAATGCTGCGGTACTGAACAAACCCTTGTTCAAAGAAGCAAGAAAAGTATCTGTGATATTAGATCCTGTCATGTTTATCACCCCCTTCCAGTCTAAACCAATATAAGTGTATTCCTATCTTATTTCGCTTGTCAATGGTTAGTATGGTTGATATAATGGCAAATAGGTTTAAATTTCTTGGGCCGGTAGCTCAGCGGTAGAGCAGGAGCCTTTTAAGCTCTTGGTCGCGGGTTCGA
>JBBSGK010000032.1:0-9197 GCA_038254115.1 Candidatus Levyibacteriota bacterium
AACATTGATTTATCAAAGAGAATCTTACGCAACGCTTCCTGATAAAGCAGGAGTATACATATATACAGATAAAGATAACAAAGTTATATATGTGGGTAAAGCCAACAATCTCAAGTCCCGCGTTTCTTCATATTTTATAAAGAGCGCCAAGCTAGGTGAAAAAACACGGCTTCTTGTTGAAAAGGTTGAAAAAATAAAAATCGTTATTGTTGAATCTGAACTTGAAGCATTGCTCCTCGAAGCTTTCTATATTAAGAAATTCAGACCGAAGTATAACATCAGATTGGCTGATGATAAATCATATGTTCAAATAAGGATTTCAGTAAAAGATAAATATCCTGTTGTGCAATTAGCCCGTCGCGGAAAAGATCCAAACTCTACCTATTTTGGTCCTTATCCAAATTCGGGTGCTGTAAAACTTGTTCTTAAAACAGTCAGAAAAATTTTTCCTTACGTTTCAGCCCCAAATCATCTAAAAAGAATCTGTCTATATAATCACATAGGTCTTTGCCCTTGTCCACCGATGTTTGACAGTATGGAGCTAAAAATAAAATATAGAAAAAATATAAAAGGAATAATACGAATTCTCGAGGGACAATCGCAGAAAATTTTAAAGGAGCTTGAAAAAAGAAGAAATATATTAAGCAAAGAGGAAAAATATGAAGATGCAAATATTGTCCAGAAAAAAATTAACGCGCTCAAAATAATTACAGAACCATTTCATAGACCTTTTGAATATGATGTCAATCCGAATCTCAGAATCGATCTGAGAAATCAAGAGACTGAGGAACTTAAAAACCATCTGCTGAAAAATGGTTTGAAAGTTGAAAAACTTCACAGGATTGAATGTTATGATATCTCAAATACGCAAGGTGTGTACGCGACAGGGTCGATGGTTGTATTTACAGACGGTGAAAAAGACTCATCGCAATATAGAAAGTTTAAGATAAAAAAAGACGGGGTTCCCAATGATTTTGCAATGATTGAGGAAGTCCTTCAAAGAAGGATCCGGCACTTTGAGGATTGGGGGGTGCCCGACCTTATCATTGTTGATGGTGGTAAGGGACAGGTAACATCGGGACTTAAAGCTTTAGCTACTAATAATATTAGACTTCCTTTAATTGGCTTGGCAAAAAGGGAAGAGACGATTGTTGTCCCTCTAAATACGAATATCGAAACTCGAAGCTTGAAAGAAATTCAAAATAGAAATAATAAAAAAATAAAACGTTTTAAAAATTCTAATTTAGAAAATTCGAAGATTGTTTCGGATTCCTGCCTGCCGGCAGGCAAGGTCGGATTTCGTGCTTCGAATTTAAATTTTGTTGAGGTTTCCCTTCCGAAAAACTCAAAAGCATTGCTCCTTATTATGCGTATACGTGATGAAGCCCACAGGTTTGCTATTACTTATCACCGCCTGCTCCGATCCAAAAACGCTCTGCTCTAAATCCTGGTAACCGTGTAAGAGTAGGGGAAGTAGAGGAAGGATGCTGGCATATCTTCCAGTAGAAATTTTTGGAAATCGAAATAAATCTTTTTACGTTCTTCAACATTTGTAGTTTTCCGTCCATCTTCAAGGAGCTTGTCGATTCTTAAGTTTCTAAATCTTGTGATATTACTTATTTGTCCTGAATGCCACAATGGATATTGATCTGAGTCACGCGGTACGTTGAAATCACTCAAAAAAATCTGAAATCGGTCCGGAATTTCATCTACTTCTATAATTGTTGTTTTTATTCCTATTTTACTCCAAGAGGCAGCAATAAGCTTGGCCGTATTATTATATTTTTTTAAAGTGGTAATTGTTAATTTTGTCGTTTTCTCGGGACGAATCAATTTGGCGTGGTCTAAATCTTGTTGTCTCTTCGGGACTTCTGAATTGTAGTATATGGAATTAGGGGAATAAGGGAGGTATGCACTCTTTCCAAATTTCATATCATCCGGTAGAGCATAGCTCAGAGCAAGACGCAGCTTTTTATCAGATAGTTCGCCATCGCTTATGTTATAAAACAAAGTCACCAGATGAGAATAATCTATGTTGTTTGTTACTCGTGTATGTGGAAATTTCTGAAAATATAAATTCTTAAATTCTGCGTTACCCAGACCACTTGCCTCAGTGATCTCGCCCAGCATAAATGCTTCTTTTAACGAAGACTCGGTAGGGTAGAATACAAATTTGACAGTGTCAAACCTATTTTTCACAAGTCCCAGAATAAGACTCTGAACAAAGTTACCATTGAGCTGAATATTTTTAATGAAATAATCCCCTACACCTATGAGTCCGCGCTTAAAGACCGATTGGGAAACAGTGGATAAAAAAGGAGCGTATGAATCTTTTAATTTGAATACGATTGTATTTTTATCAGGCTTTTCAATTTTAACGTCTGAAAAATTGTAATTTAGGTCCCGTGAGTCAAGCCTAGCGCCATCATTAAATGTCAGGTTGGGGTTGAGATTGAATTTATATGTTTTACCCCCATCAGAAATTGCATAGTTAGTTGCCAGATCAGGTCTGATACTGCCATTCGGATCAACCCGAGTGAGTCCTCTCGATAGCTTATTTTTCACGATAGGGGGGAGATTGTCTTTTTCGTAAGATCCAACAACACCAATTACAGGGTACCTATGGAGAGTAAATAAGGTCTTCAAGTAACGTGCGCCAAACAGAAAAGCAAAAAATATCAGAAGTCCGACAAAAAAAGAGATTATGAGTGTTTTTTTAGACTTTTTAATGTAAGCCTTTATAAGCCAAAAAATGAGCCTTCGTCTAACAACAACCATAATATTTTATTTAAGTTGGGGAAAAAGAAGAGCAATAGATAAAATAACCAGAAGAACAGCGAGAACAATAGTCGCAGTTACAAGAAATTTCTCAACATTTCTTTTGCTTCTATACATTTCTCCTCCTCCCCCAAATACAGGTGATAAACCTTCTTCCGGTGCTTGAAGCAGGATACTGGCGATTAGTAGAACTGCTACTATAATTTGAGTGATTGTTAAAATTGTGTGAAACATACCTGAAAATCTAGATTGTAGATTTGATTATATTATATATTGCGATATATATGCAAGTTCTGGACTTAACCCATTAGCCAGGAAAGAAGGGACTCAATGAGAGAAATTACGAATGCAGTGAAGATGTAGGCAAAATAAATATTGAATTCCACTGCAGGAGCTGTGAAACCCAAATAGCTAAATGAATGGTATGTAAATGGAGTGATTTTGATTCCGTTAACAAATCTAGTCATAAGATAAAGTATAAAAGCATTGGTTATTATCGAAAATAGCCCAAGTGTAATAAGGTTTATCGGAAAACTAATTATGCTAAGTATTGGTTTGAGAATCATAAACATGAGGGCAAGTGCGGCTCCGCCAATAAATAAGGTCTCCAGACCTCCTGCAATTTTTACCCCAGGAATAATAAAAGGCAGAAGATAAAGAGTGAAGGTATAAATAGCAATCCTGCGGAGAATAGTTTTCATCAATTAAATGCTAGCAGAGGAAGGCTTTGGGTGTCAATTATACTGTGGATCTTTGTCTATCTCGTAGCTTGCTTAAGTGACGGTCTGCTTTTGGAGATAATACTTGAGCTTGTCCAGCTGGTGTTTGCTCCTGGTCATGTGATGTAGCAAAATCACTAGCTAAACGGTGGGCCGCATTATATTGAGGATGCCGCCTTCTACTATCTGCAATCCTACCCAACACACTTCGCAATTCAAGAAGGTCTGCTATAGCATGTTCTCCTTGAGGATTTTTGCTTAGTCTAGATGCAAGTCCCTTTCTGTATTCTTGTCTTTTATTCTCTGCGCTTTCAGGATCTGAGTTTTGTCTTTCTGTGCCTGACATAATAATTGCATTATAGCAAACAATAATAAAATGTCAAACCTTGCAGAACGAGCGATTACGGAGTAGTATTGTTAATACAATTTTATGAATACAGTTACTTGCAAACATTGCGGGAAGGCATTTGAGTTATCTGAGGCCTTGACTCACGAGATGACTGAGAAAATCCGTTCCGAGCAGTCGGAGAAGTTTGAGAGAGATTTGGAGAAAGCAAAGCTTGCCGCTGAAGAGAAAGCTTTAAAAAAAGCAAAGGAAGAATTGAAACTTGAGCTGAAAAACTCTCAAAACGAAGCTGAGGAGGAAAAGAAGCGTAGTAAAGAGCTTCAGGAACAGGTTTTGGAAACAAATAAAACAATAAGAGAGCTGAAAATAAAGGATAGGGAAAGAGAGATTGAATCACAAAAAAAACTTGAAGCTGCTGAAGACAAGATCAGACTTCAAGCTCAAAAAGAAGCTGAAGAAAAACAGCATCTTATTCTGTTGGCAAAGGACAAGCAATTGCAGGATGCAAGGAAGGAACTTGAGGATGCAAAGCTAAAATTGATGCAGGGATCTCAACAGGGACAGGGCGAAGTTTTTGAGTTGGAGTTTGAAGAAATATTGCAAAGGGAATTCCCTCATGACAAAATTAAACCAATCAGCAAAGGTGTACGCGGAGCTGATATTATACAGGAGGTTTGGGATACCCGGGGAAATTATAACGGAAAAATATTGTGGGAGTTAAAAAACACAAAGCCCCCCTGGAAAGAAGATTGGGCCACTACACTTAAAAAGAATAAGAGAGAGATTGCCGCGGAAGAAGCAGTTCTTATTACTGAAGTATTACCTAAAGAAATAAAAACTGCCGGATGGAGAGAGGGCATTTGGGTAACAGATAAGAATTTTGTAGTTGGACTGGCATCCGCTCTCCGGGCAAGCCTAATTCAGCTTTATTATGCAAAAGAAGCGGCAAAAGGTAAGGATGAAAAAGTTGAAATTCTATATTCGTATTTGTCGGGAGTAGAATTTAAGCACCGCATCGAAAGCATAATTGAGGCTTTTTCAAATATTCAGGCAAGAATTGAAAAAGAAAAAAGATATTTTTCAAGCAAGTGGGCCCATGACGAGAAAGATCTCCGTCTGGTAATTGATAATACATTTGGTATGCATGGTGATTTTAAGCATATTATCGGAAATAATTTACCTGAAATTAAGGGATTGGAAATGCAAGACGGGGAGTCTCCCATTCTCATAGAAGAAAAAATCCAGCAAAATCTTCTTGAAGAGTAATCCCGCAGCATTAGTAATAGGCGGGTATTGCAGGCGAACGAAAGTCCCAGGCATCAGAACCTGTTGGAGTAATGCTTGTATCTTCGCCCCGGTTTACTTCTATATCCCGAGCAACATTATTTAGAATTTGCTTTTTAGCTTCTTTATCTTCTAGTGTCATCAGCCATGTGTTTGATAATAGATTCATATTTATTCCCTTCTGAATGTATTATATGGCTGAGGCGTAAGTTTAACTTGACGATATCCTTACAAAAATTTGACAAAAATTAAGATGTGGCCTCAGTAGGTTCTTCTGGAGTGATACTGGACACTTCAATATATACTTTATTTCCGTCAATTTTCTTTATTCCTTTTACGTTTGCAAAACCTTCTTTGACTTCAGTCCCCGCATAATATCCAAGGGTGGGTCCGTCGTCATCAGTCAGTGTCAGGACAAGCCTTTTATGTTCCGGATCATCTGTTTGTTTCTTTACATAAAATTCTTTATCTATTTGTTCATCTTTTGCTGCAGGCTGATTTTCAGTTTCCAACGGAGCGGCCTGTCCTGCGTCTGTTGTCTTTTCTTCAGATTTTTTTTGCCCCCTTTTTCTTAAAAAGAAAAATAGTCCTACTCCCGCTCCGATAAGAATAAAAATAAATAGAATCAAAGGGAGAATGTTTCCATTTCTTGAAGTTTTTGCAGGAATAGCAACAGGACGTTTTGCAGGCTTGGGCGTTGACTTAGCGACGGGTTTGGTGGGCTTTGCAAAAAGGGATGGGACAGGCACACCCATCTCCAGTAATTTCCTAAAACTACTAAACATAATATTGTAATCCGTACCGTCCACCACTCCGTTGTCATCTAGATCGGCAACCATTTTATCATCACAGCCTGATGAATCAGATTTGCTTCCAAAGCAACCTACTAGAGCATTATAATCCTTAATATCCATGATATTGTCACTGCCGGACGTTGGATAAATATCTCCGATAATTATTGTTTGATCAGTTACAATAATTGGTTGATTAATGTTTTTACTTATTATAAATATTTTTCCGCCAACTGCCTGTTCTTTTTCTTTCACAAGTTTGGCAAGTGACCTGTCCTCTTTAAAACTAATTTGATATGTCCCACTTGGTACCATCGTACCCAGATCAATATTTTTATTAATATATCTTCCATAAGTCGGACTTAGCGGGTCAGCGTCGAATGTTCCCTGAGCGCTGATAGACGCAACCGGCTTTACCGCAGCATCCAATGAGTTGGCATCAGGCGCATAAAAATCTATAGTTACATGGCGGGTTTTATGAACCGGTTCAAAATTAGCGCTACCACTACCGACTCCCGGAATAATAAAATCAAGTTTGAGAATTTCTCCAATTGGGGTAGGTGTTGGTTCTGTAGGCGCATTGGTTTGGGCAAGGGCTCTCGGAGTCAAATTACTAGTTGTAAGCATCATAAGCAACGAAACAAATAAAATAATTTTAATTAGGCAGGAATTCATAAGCAATGTTATTTAATATCAGTCACCTTCATACTGATGAAAGGCTGAAAGAAGAATATTGTAATCTATTACATCAGCTTTCCCATCATCATTAAAATCAATTATGTTTTTTGTTTGGCATATCTTGCTCTGAAAACAAGGAAGCGCAAGATTGTAATCATTTATATCGACGATATTATTTTTATTTAAATCTCCTTGCGTTAAATTTACTGTGGGTAGAATATTTGTATTTTCATCTGTCACATTTTGGAATTCCGGAAGAACCTGGGAAACCAGAGTATAATTTGATGCGACTTTTATAAAATATGTACCTCTTGCAAGCTGGCCGAGATGTATTTCGCCTCTAAATAAATCTTTACCATCATATTTTAAGAAACCATTGCCGCTTACTAACGGTTTATTTGATTGATCAAGTATGTCGACTGATACCTGTCTGGTTAAATGCTTTGGGGATTTATTGCCAGTTGCTCCAACACCGTTTACTCTGATGCTTACATCAACAACCGTATCTGTTGGATTGGTAATAATGCTTGGAGTCGGTTTGGGTGCCTCTGTTATAGACGGCGTGATTGTTACCTGAGGGGGAGCGGTTGGGGCTGTGGGTGAAGCCGATGGGGCAGTGTTTACGATTGGAGAAGAAGAGCCAGCGCCAATGTCCAAAGTCCAGTACGGACTTATAAAGCTGATTCCAGCTTCATTTGCCGTAGTTGAGAGCATTGCTGCGTTATGGGGCGGTGAGTTTTTCCAGACGGTGAAAACAGACGGGGCATCAGGGCTGCCTTTGGCAATATTTTCCGCATAACTGGTCCAGGAATATCCGCAGTCCGTGATGCGCTTTGCTGGATCACGTCCCAAGGAGTCTGTGTGACTGAAAGCATTGTGAGTCAACATATCATTTGAAAGCCAGGCCGCTGATTTTTTAAGAGCTGATGACAATGAAAAGGGGGATAAATTGTTTTGCTGGCGGTATGTATTTATAAGTCCCAGAAGCGCTGATTCTTGAGATGTTTGCGGAAGAAAAGATGAAGAAACGTCACAATTGCCGGCAGTTTGGGCATAAGACAGGTTGCCGGAAGTATTATTAAATAAAACGAGAAGCAAGCAGGTTGTTACAAAAGAGAAAACCAGTTTAGAATTCTTAACTTTCCCCATATAAAAATATTATATCTTTTTGCATCAAGAATCAAGTAAAGGAGAAAATTAAATGATTGAAATGAGATTATTTTTTTGGGGAAAGGCTTATATTCTCTTGCAGTGTTTTTGGATCAGGTTCCTGCCGATTGAAAAAGAATCCAAATCATTATAATATAAATACATTCCAACCTAACAGTAATTATATTGTTTTTCTTAATATATCTCGTATAAAATAAAATTATGGCAAAAAGATGGTTTATTATTTGTGCCCGCTTGGGGTTTGGTCTACTCACTCTGATAGCCCTAGGTATACAGTTTAAGATCACCGCTCAACTCCCTAATTTCAATCCCGTCAACTTTTTCAGTTACTTTACTAATCTCAGTAATATCTTCGCTTCCTTCGTTTTTATCATTAGCGCGTTATATTTAATCAAGCGCCGCAAGCCATCAGCAACGGATGACATTATCCGTGGCACTGCTGTTCTTTATATGTCGATTACTGGTGTCGTGTTCTCGGCGTTACTCAGGAACATTGAATTAGGAGTACTTCTACCATGGATAAATACTGTAGTTCATTACATTATGCCAATAGTCGTAGTGCTTGACTGGCTTTACCAACCACCAAGTACACAGCTTGTCGCCAGGCAGATATTATTTTGGCTCATATTTCCACTCCTTTACATAGTCTATTCGCTGATTCGAGGCTCAATAGTTAACTGGTATCCCTATCCATTCCTTAATCCGGCAAAAGTAGGAGGATATGCAGGCGTTGCTCTTTACTGTCTTGGCATGTTGGTAACATTCTTTTTCCTCAGTTGGTTATTGATGAAATTGGGGAATAGTTTAAAGAGAAATATCCCGTAAGCCCACGCCCGAGCGCCGGAATGATTTGTGGTGAGCCAGGGGGGATTCGAACCCTCAACCAATACCTTAAGAGGGTACTGCTCTACCGTTGAGCTACTGGCCCATTTAGTTAATTGTATTTTATCAAATTTTGAGATAACGTGCGCCCGGAGGCCTGCCTGCCGGCAGGCAGGGATTCGGACCCCCTTTCCACCCCTGTCAAGCAGGCGAGCTCCTTCATCCTCACAAGCTCGGATTCAGTCCTCTCCCTTCGTCCTAGTGCCCTTAGAGGGAATCGAACCCCCATCACTGGTTCCGAAGACCGGTGCTCTATCCGTTGAGCTATAAGGGCTTGGCACACTCATTCTAGCAAACCGTAGTCTTATGCACAAACTATTGTAATCTTATTTGTCTGGTTTTATACAGTGAATTTTAGTACAATATCTGAGTGAATAACCGCTTTGTTAGTATTTTTAAGTATCTTTTTGGCTGGCCATTTTCTATTCTCGCATTTTTCTTTATCCTCAAGCTTATTTTGCCCCGGATTCCCGAACTGCTTGGCAGCATCAAAACATTAAATATTGTTTTATTGTTTTATGGAGTTTGTTCTTTTTTACTTTTTTACTT
>JBBSGK010000033.1:0-8837 GCA_038254115.1 Candidatus Levyibacteriota bacterium
AATCTATTTTTATAAAAGAGTATCCAAAGGAATCAGTAAGCAAGATTTTGGAATTATATTAATCTGTATCATGCTTTTTATTATTCCGCTTTTACCTTTTCTTCCGCTTGGCAATATTGCTCCGCGTTACTCTTATCTTGCATCTTTTGGTGCTGTATTATTTGTTATTTTCATATTACAAAAAATATATTTAATAATTTTCAGAAATAACAAATATCTTGCCCTGGCATTAGTTTTACTAATTACCGGAATTTTTATAAGCACACAACTGAGGCAGCTTCAAAAAGAAAACGATGATTGGAAATACGCTGGGGCAATCACTAGTAACTTTATGGAATATATGAATTATGGCTATTTAGATCTAGGATTTGGAACAATTAAAAAGCCAGTATTATATTTCGTGAACGTCCCCGTACGCTATAAAACAGCGTGGGTATTCCCTGTCGGAGTCAATGATGCACTCTGGTTTCAGTATAGGGAGGCACCGCTTATTACCCAGATGTATACTTCTGTTGAGAAGGCGCGAGTGGATAGTATGAGTAATAAAAACGCTAGAATATTTGTATTTGGTAAAGATGGTAATCTCCGGATTTTGAAAAAATGAAAAAAGTTAATTTATATTTCATAATATTGATATTTATTTTCTCGGCAAGCTTTTTTGTCAGGCTTTACAGATTTGATAATCCTATTGCCGACTGGCATAGTTGGCGCCAGGCTGATACTGCAGCAGTAACCCGCAACTTTGTAAAAGAAGGATATACGCCGCTTTATCCTAAGTTTGATGCATTTAATTCTCTCAATGAGAGACAACTGCCCAATCCTAAGAGATATTTTTTCGCAGAATTTCCCGTTTATAATTCCATAGTTTATTTTGCATACTTATGGTTTGGCCACTTCACAATTGAGCAATGGGGAAGACTCGTCAGTATATTGGCATCGTCTCTTACTTCTATCGCGCTTTATTTTTTAGTGAAAGAATACTCATCCAAAAGAATCGCATTGATTTCATCTTTTATTTTTGCTTTTCTTCCATACAATATATATTACGGTCGGGTGATTATGCCCGACCCGATGCATATTTTATTTGGCGTTTTAACTTTGTATCTGGTGACAAAATGGATAAATTCAAAAAGTATTTTTTATGCAGTATTAGCCGGTTTTTCGCTTTTAATTACAATTCTAACAAAGCCATATGGTCTTGTATTATTAATTCCGATTGCATATTTGGTTTTCAGGAGGTGGCAGCTCCAAGTATTAAAAAGGCCTGCAATTTATATAATGGCAGCCATTGCTCTTATTCCGTTTCTTCTGTGGCGTAATTACATAAACCATTATCCGGAAGGAATGTTTGGAACTACGTGGCTTTTCAACCAAGGCAACATCCGTTTTACCGGCGCATATTTCCGGTGGATTATATATGACCGGATGAACCGGCTTATTTTTGCAACCGGCGGATTTGTACTTTTTTGGGTGGGTATAATAAGAGGCAATTCGGAAAAAGAGGGTTTATTCTATTATTCGTGGTTAGTCGCTGTATTTGCATTCTTTGTCATCATAGCCAAAGGAAATGTCACACATGATTATTATCAAATGCCGCTAGTGCCGATCGGAAGTATTTTTATTGCCAAAGGATTAGATTTTCTTATATCGAGCGGGGACAAATTTCATCAGAGAATAATCAATGTGGCAATTGCTGTAGCATTGATTTTGGTAATGTTTGCATTTGGATGGTTTGAGGTAAGAGGATATTTCAATATCAATCATCCTGAAATTGTTCAGGCAGGGCAAGCTGTTGATAAAATGCTTCCGCAAGATGCAAAGGTCATTGCCCCATATGATAATGACTCTGCTTTTATTTACCAGACTAACCGTCATGGCTGGACTTTTGGGGGAGACAAAATCCCACAATGGATATCCGAGGGCGCAACTCATCTGGTTTCTGTTAATTTTGATGATACAACAAATATGTGGATGAAAAAGTGTAACGTGGTCAAAAAAACTTCAGGCTATGTGATAATTGACCTGAAAAACTGCAAGAAAGATATTTCCTCAGTCAATCATTAGTTATCAATAAAAGCTCTTAAATTAAGTAACAAATGCTATAATTATGGTATGAAGATCCTTATGATCAGCTCTTTTCTTCCTTATCCGATTTATTCCGGGGGGCACGTACGTCTTTATAATCTCATAAGCGAATTATCTTCCATACACGAAATTACATTAGTATGCGAAAAACGGGATAATCAGACACAAAAAGATATTACTGAAGTTGAGAAAATTTGTAAAAAGGTAATAACGGTTGAGAGACGCAAGCAATGGTCAAGCGGCAATCTATTAAAAACTGCAGTTTCATCAAAATCTTTTCTTACCACAGGTCACACAAATACAGATATGAAAAACAAAATAAAGAAAGAATTGGAAAACGATAAATTTGATTTAATTCATGTCGAAACTTTTTATATTCTTCAAAATTTACCGGAGACTTCATTGCCCGTTGTTCTGGCAGAGCACAATGTAGAGTACCAAGTCTACGGACGTTATGTAGACCAGGTTTCAAAAATTATCAGACCAATTCTTTCTCTGGATATTGCAAAAATTAAGAAAGAAGAAGAGGCAGCATGGAAAAAAGTAAGCGCTCTTATTGCAGTATCTGAGGATGACAAAAAGGTGATGGAAGCGAAGGGTTTAAAACTATTTATAGTTGCAAACGGTGTTGATGTAGAGAAGTTTAGTTTTAAAAATAAAAAACCCTCCTTCGCTAAGGCTTCGGCGGGCGAAGCAAGAAAAATATTGTTTATTGGGGATTTTAAGTGGATACAAAATAGAGATTCTGTAGGGTTCATCATCAATGATGTTTGGCCTTCAATAAACCTAAAACATAAAACTGAAAACCTAAAACTTTGGATTGTAGGCCGAAAAATTCCGGATTCAGTTAAGAATTTGACAAATGATCCTAATGTCATTTTTGATGAGGAAAGTTCAGGAAAGCCAACTCAGGAATTATTTCATGAAGCAGATGTGCTCCTGGCGCCAATCAGAGTAGGTGGGGGAACAAGTTATAAAATTTTGGAATCAATGAGCTGCGGCACCCCTGTTGTGACGACACCTCTTAGTGCCGAAAGTTTGAATGCAGAAAATGGAAAGAATATTTTAGTAGGCCAAACAGCTGATGAATTGGCAAACCAGACCGTCAAACTTTTGAATGACAATAAACTTTATGAAAAAATCTCCAAAAATGCCCGTGAATTGATTGAGAAAAAATATACATGGAAAAAGATATCAAACGATTTGGATAGTGTTTATAAAAGTATTATATGAGTAACGTAGATATATCGATAATTATACTAAATTACAACACAAAGCAATTAGCACTTGATAGCATTGCCTCAATCGAAAAAAATTATCCTGAGGAAGTTAAATCCGGGAAATACAAGATAATTGTTGCTGACAATAAATCGCCTGAGGGATCACTTACTGCTTTTCAGGAGTACAAAAATAAAACAAAAATAAAGAAATTCCAGATCGTTGATAACGGAGAAAATATAGGTTTTGCTGCGGGAAATAATAATGCCATCAAACACTCAGAAGGACGATATGTATTATTTCTCAATCCTGACACTGTAGTGTTTCCAAAAACATTAAATAAGATGATTGAGTTCGTGGATGATCATCCTGATGCCGGAGCTGCAACGTGCAGAATTGACTTACCGACTGGTGGAATTGATGAGGCTTCTCATCGTGGATTTCCAAGTCCTTGGAATGCCTTTACCCATTTTTCGGGTTTTGAAAAACTGTTTCCTAAGAGCCGCTTTTTTGCAGGGTATACGCAGGGGTTTAAAGACTTTGATAAAGTCCATGAAGTGGATGCAATTTCCGGAGCATTCTTGTTTGTGAGACGGGAAGTAGGGGAAGAAATTGGTTGGTGGGATGAGGAATATTTTTTTTATGGTGAGGATATTCAGTTTTGCTACAACGTAAGAAAAGCAGGATACAAAATTTATTATGTTCCGGATGTTTCAATACTTCATTACGGCGGTGTATCAAGCGGTATAAAAAAACAATCCCATCACATCACAACAGCGGATGCTGATCAGAAAAAGAAAATGCAGGGACACCGCTTTGACGCGATGAAAATATTTTACAAAAAAAATTATTCCCAAAAATACCCTAAGTTATTAGGATGGATGGTGCATAAAGGGATTAGTTATCTACATAAAAAGAATTCTTCTTAGCCTCTATGTTATACTTAAGACATGAAAATTGGAATTGATGCACGGCTTTGGAATGAGACCGGCGTAGGCAGGTACATAAGGAATCTTGTCAAAGAACTGCAAATTTTGGACAAGAAAAATGATTATATTTTGTTTGTACGGAAATCTGATTACCAAAAAGTAACATACCAAATTTCCAATAGTAAATTTCAAATTAAAATTGCAGATGTCCGCTGGCATACAATTGATGAGCAATTGAAACTACCTCAAATATTGAATAAGGAAAATTTGGACTTGGTCCATTTCCCGTATTTTTCAGTACCCATTCGCTACCAGGAGCCTTTTGTCATGACTATGCATGATTTGATCATCAATCATTTCCCAACGGGTAAAGCATCAAAACTTCCGTTGTATTTGTACCAATTAAAACGCGCAGGATATAATTATGTCGTATCAAAAGCTGTTAACCGCGCAAAAAAAATAATAGTGCCACTTAATGCTGTAAAAGATGACCTAAAAAGAACTCTTGAAGTAGATGTAAAGAAAATTGTTGTAACTTATGAAGGATTTGATGAAAAAATTGCAGAATCAGGAAAAATGCAAATCGATAGCACAAAATACTTTCTTTATGTCGGAAATGCGTATCCTCATAAAAATATAGAAAAACTAATAAAGGCTTTTTCTGCATTTAGAACTTTGAAAAATTTAGATTTCCAGTTGGTACTAGTAGGTAAAGAGGATTATTTTTATAAAAAACTTATCGAAAAAATAAAAATACAAAATTATTCAGGAGTCATTATAAAGAACAATGTCAGCGATAAGGAACTCTCGCATTTATACCATAATGCGATTGCCCTGGTTGCTCCTTCTTTGATGGAAGGATTTGGATTGCCTGTGCTTGAGGCAATGGCATCAGGGTGTCTCGTACTTGCGTCAGATATCTCATCCTACCGGGAAGTTGCGGCGGATGCAGCAATATATTTTGACAAATCATCAGTTGAAGACATAAAAAATATATTGGTACAAGTCTCCAATTTTTCTGAATTAGAAAGAAAAAAATTTATTGAGAAAGGTCTTGGTCGGGTAAAGAATTTTTCCTGGAAAAAAATGGCACAAGAAACGCTTAGGGTATATGAATCAATTAAATAACTTAGGAAAATTGCGGGTTGCACTCGTTTATGACCGCGTAAATAAGTGGGGTGGAGCAGAACGCGTACTTCTAGCGCTTCATGAACTTTTCCCTGATGCTCCTTTATATACTTCAGTTTATGATAAAAAAAAGGCTCCGTGGGCAAATATATTTGATATAAAGACTTCATTTCTGCAAAATCTTCCATTTGCGGCAACTAACCATGAACTCCTTGCATCCTTGATGCCTCTTGCATTTGAAAGTTTTTCATTTGATGAATATGAGTTGGTAATTTCTCTCACAAGTGAGGCGGCAAAAGGGATTATTACCAAGCCCGGGACAATTCATATATGTTATTGTCTGACCCCAACGCGGTATCTGTGGAGTGGATATGATGAATATTTTAAAAATAAAGATCTGAAATTCCTGTCCCAACCTTTAATTAATAGTCTGCGCAAATGGGATCTGGCGGCCTCTATGCGGCCTGATGTTTTTATCGCCATATCTGAGGAGGTTAAGAGAAGAATTAATAAATATTATGGCAGAAAGTCAGAGTTGGTTTATCCACCAGTTACACTTAGCGAAAAAGCGCAAAGGCGAAAAAGTGTAAAAGAGCAAAATGGTTATTTTTTAGTTGTTTCAAGATTATCAAAATTTACCCAATACAAACGTGTCGATCTAGCAATTGATGCATGTAATAAGTTAAGACTTCCATTGAAAATAGTCGGTAACGGAAATTATAGAGAAGAGTTAGAGCGTTTGGCAGGACCCACAATTGAGTTTTTGGGATCAGTCAACGATCAGGATCTAATAAATTATTACAAAAATTGTAAAGCTTTGATATTCCCGGGGAATGAGGACTTGGGATTGGTGATGATAGAAGCACAATCTTATGGTAAGCCTGTAATCGCATTTAGAAAAGGCGGAGCTGAAGAGATAGTAATTGAGGGTAAGACAGGTCTCTTTTTTGATGAGCAAACAAAGGTTTCCATAATCAACGCTTTGCAAAAATTTGAAACTACAAAATTTAATCCAAAAGCATGTATAAAAAACGCTGAAAGGTTTAGCATTGCCAAATTTAAGCAAAATTTTCTATCGGTTGTGAATAATCTAATTTGATACTATAATTATAGATACATGAAGGTTGTGATATTTGCCGGTGGAGTTGGGACGAGACTTTGGCCATTGTCAAGAAAAAACACTCCCAAACAGTTTGGTAAAATTATTGGTGATAAATCAACGCTACAACTGGCCTATGAAAGAGTCGCCCCCATTTTAAAGCCTGAAGATGTTTATGTATCAAGCGGCATTAGATATAAGGAAGTAATTGAGGAGCAACTCCCTATGCTGCCGAAGCAAAATCTTATTTTTGAGCCTGAAATGCGGGACGTTGGCGCTGCAGTAGGATTAGTAACGGCAATTCTTGATAAAATTGCACCAAATGAACCATTCATTATTCTGTGGAGTGATCAGATTGTAAAGCAGGAAGAGCTTTTCCGCGAAATTATTAAATTAGTTGAAAAAATATTAAACGCTGAAAAAGAAAAAATTGTTTTTATAACTCAAAGTTCCCGTTTTGCCAGTCAAAATCTAGGATGGATAGAAAGGGGAGAAAAAGCAAAAGACGTAGAGGGGCAGGAAGTGTATTCATTCAAAAGCTTTCATTACAGACCCGGTAAAGATACAGCTCTGGAATTCCACAAAAGCCAATATCATTATTGGAACCCGGGATATTTTGGAACAACAGCTCAATTCCTATTTTCACTCTATAAAAAATTTGCGCCTGAGATGTACGGTTTGCTAATTGAGATTAGGGAATCTTATGGAACAGCTAACTATGAAAAAAAACTTCAAGAAATTTACCCAAAGTTGGAAAAAAACTCGTTTGACAATATTATTCTTGAAAAAATTGATCCCGCTGACGGTTATGTTGTTGGATCGGATTTTGGTTGGAGCGACGTCGGCGCATGGGAATCGTTGAAAGAAGCCCTTGAGACATCTGAGAAGGAAAATGTGACAAAAGGTAAAGTTATGCTTACCGACAGTACAGATTCGCTGGTTTTCAACTATACAGACAAGATGGTTGTTGGTATTGATCTTGATCAGTATTTAGTCATCAACACGGAAGACGTTGTGTTGGTATGTCCGAAATCATCTGTCCCCAAAATCAAGAAGCTTGTTGAAAGCTTAAACGGCACAGAGCATGAGGGTTTAGTCTAATAATGCCTTACGAAGAAACTCAAAAAAGTTCTTTTTATAATTTTGCTAAAAGGGCAATAGATATTTTTTTTTCAGTAATTTTATTAATTTTATTTTCTCCAATTATAATTCTAGTTGCGATTGCCATAAGACATGAATCCGAAGGAACTACGCTTGCAGATACCCCAGAGCGTGTCGGACAATTTGGTGATAAATTTAAAATGTACAAATTCCGATCAATGGTAAAGGATGCTCATATACTTCTCAGGGAAGATCCGCGTTATGCCAAGCTATATAGCAAGTATAAAAAAGGAAGTTATAAGCTAAAAGATGACCCGCGAGTTACAAAAGTCGGCCGCTTCATAAGAAAGTATTCATTGGATGAGCTGCCGCAGTTTTTTAATGTTTTGGGAGGCGAGATGAGCATAGTCGGGCCAAGAGCTTATTACCCTGACGAGCTTGAAGAGCAACAGAAAAAATATCCGCACACAAGACAAGCGGTAAAAATAGTGCTTAGTGTTAAGCCCGGGATTACGGGATATTGGCAGGTGACAGGAAGGTCTGAGATAAATTTTGATAAAAGAATTCAAATGGATGCTGACTATGCAACCAGAAGATCTGTCTGGTATGATATATGGTTAATTCTCAAAACTCCATATGCAATGATCTCCGGCCGCGGCGCCCTGTAAACAGATTTTTCATGTATCAATATATAGCTTTGACAATTGACTTATAGTATGATACTATACTCGCCATATGGCAATACATGAGTGGGTAGCGAGACGAAGAGAAAAAGGAAAGGTTGGAAATGTTGGTGCAGAAAGGGCTCGCACTCGCCGTAAGCAATTTGGTGATGCCTCCTTACCCGTTAGAGAAAGAGCCCCTGTTGAGATAAAAAGATTTACCCCCGAAGCAAGAGAAGCCCTAGAAAAGCAAGGATTTATAATTTATAGCTTAACAGGGCAATCAATCTCAACACTCAGAGAAGGCGGTAGACGCTTTTGGTCAAAATGGCACAATGGCATGGACTTTGAAGCTCAAGGCTCAAGGCAATCAGAAGTTGCAATAAACCCAAACCAGCTCTTTTTGCCAGGAAGCAATAACAAAGACTTAGCGCAACAAGAGGAAATGGTTGAGGAATATTCAAAAGATCTCGGCAAGAGAATAAAAGGAGTTAAAGCGGTAATTGGTGAAGCTCCGGATTTTGTAGAACTTGCATTTGCCCACCTAGACGCCACAACAGAAAAAGGAGAACCGGACTACTTATTTGGCGAAAAATATGGTTATGACTATGCAAG
>JBBSGK010000034.1:0-8183 GCA_038254115.1 Candidatus Levyibacteriota bacterium
CAAAATATACAGTCAACTTGAGCTCTCAAACAGTTATAAAGCAAATCCGCTCACTCAACAGACTTGAGACTTCATCCTTTACAATTGAAAAAATAATTGATGTCGGGACATCCGGAAATAAATTCAACCAATTTTTATATGGGGATAGGATCTTGCTGATTGCGCATGGAACTGTAATTGCAGGTTTTGATCTGGCAAAAGTAAACGAGAAAGATATCAATATAAGTAACAATACATTGAAAGTAACATTGCCCGCTCCTGAGATACTGGTAACAAAATTGGACAGTGATCAAACACGTGTCTATGACAGGAAACAAGGACTACTTACAAAAGGAGACAACAATCTTGAAACAGAGGCCCGCGGCGAGGCAGAAAAGGTAATTAAAGACGCAGCATGCAAAGGCGGGATCTTGAATGAAGCATCCAAAAACGCAAGGAATCAATTAACTACTTTATTTAAGAGTCTGGGATTTGAAACAGTAATCATCGACACGCCCCAAGGAGCTTGTTAGTTATCTTCTTCTACCAAGAGGAGTATTGGTTGCAATTTTATGCAAATCTTCTTGCAAATGAATTAATTGCGTGATACGGGCAGTATGGAGTTGAAGATCTGATCCAAGTCCTGTGCCTTTGCTGCTTCTTTGCAAATTACCCTTCGCCTTTATATGTCTAATCATAGAAGTTTCAGCTGCAAGATGAAGAAAATCTCTTCTTTCTTTTTCTCCCAGAGTTTCTAGAGCCGGGTGATTTTCTATGACCATTCTTGATGCAAGCCTGATAGTTTTATTAGGATCGTTGTGTTCATCTGAATATTTATCAAGTCTTTCAAAAAAACTATCAAAAGCTGGAGGTTTTAGCTTGAATTTTGGATGAGGAACCGCAAAATTCACCATCGTGTGATGAAGCGCGATATTAATATCGCTTTGTTCAAGGTCAGTGACGGGCCGTTCGGTGTGCGCGTTTCTTCGTGCGAGTTGGTCAATTGGCATTAAATATTGGGATTCATTTTCCTCTGTTGTTGACATGTGAGGAATTGTAGCAAATTATTTACTATGAGTCAATAAGCATGCAGGAGCATTTTTTTAGTTTTAAAATTTTATGCTGTTCTACAATTGTATTTATAAAAGTATTTTGTTTTGGGTTTCCTGTGGCGAGTTTTCTGTCTAAATCACTTCTGTGGTTGTATCCCCTACTCTGCATTTCCTTGACCAGATCTTGGTGTCTGTTGTACAGTGATTTGAGTTTGCCTACCCATCTTAAAGTTTCAGAATGTTTGGAATAGCCAGTTTTACCCTCAGTTATCACAGTCCAGATGGAGTGAAGTTCTCTATGTTCTCCGAGAAGATGTTGCCTGCAAAGAATTGATGGAGGCAAATCCCAGATACGCATATGAATATTATATCAGCTAGGAGATTGTGCGTTTTAGCATCAAATTGCGTGTAAGGTTTTATATATCAGATTTTCCAACCAGTTCTTAACTCAACTGTTTTTAGTATTAGTCGTCTAAGTTCTATAATGCGTCTATTCCGTTGTCGCATCGTTAGCTCCCCACCTTTTGAGAGCGTGTTTGTACTTAAGATATTTTCTAAATTAGCTATTTGTCCTGCGTGATTATCTGCTAATATTGTGTTATCAGGATTTCGATGTTCTAGAGTTTTGTGTTTGAAAGGTTGACGTTCTGTCATGCGAAGTAGATTCTAGCAAATTATTTACTATGAGTCAATGGGAGTAGAGATTGCTGCGCTGCGCTTGCAATGACAAGAATTAGGAAGCTTTTTCAATACACGTAGCAGATGCCACTTTGTCATTGGCATTGGAGAATCTCATCAGGATGACTCCCTGAGTGTCGCGTGACAATTTGGGGATTGATTCTGTGGTTAGCTTGACAATTTGTCCCTTTGTTGAAGTGATTATCACTTCTTCACAATTCTCAGGAACGACTTGTGCAATAACTACTTGTCCTGTCTTTGGCGTAACTTTGGCAACTTTTACACCTTGTCCTCCTCTTCCCTGAAGTGGGAATTTGGCAGTAGGAGTTTTTTTACCCAATCCATTTTCCATAATTGCCAGGAAATTAAGTTTGTCTTCATCCCTAACAACGGCCATACCGATAACTTTATCTGTTGAATCAATCTTTATTCCCCGTACTCCGCGGGTTGCACGGCCCATGGGTCTTACAGCTGCCTCTGAAAATTTAATTGCCTTTCCCTGTTTGGTAACAATCACTATCTCGCTGCTTCCGGTTGAGATATTGCTCCAAACAAGCTCATCTCCTTTATCAAGTTTTATAGCAATCATTCCATTTTTTCTGATGTTATCAAATTCAGACAGTTTACTTTTTTTGACAGTTCCGTTTCTGGTGGTCAGGAAGATATATCCTGCCTTTAGACTCTTATTAAGAACAAGGAAGGATTCTACCTTTTCACCCTGCTCAATATTTAGAAGATTGACAACGGCCGAGCCTTTACTTGTCCTTGAGGACTCTGCTATCTCAAAAGCTCGCAGCTGATAGGCTTTTCCTTTATTGGTGAAGAAGATGATATTGTCATGAGTTTGGGCTGATCTGATGTGAGCAATTCCGTCCTCATCTTTTACATTCATTCCTGTTATTCCTTTTCCTCCCCTGTGTTGCGTGTGGAAGGATGTCATGGACTGTCGCTTTATGTAACCTGTATTGGTAAGCGTAATTACGGTTGGTTCATTTGCGATCAAGTCTTCTTCAGAAAATTCTCCTACTTTTCCTTTATAGACTTTGGTACGACGCGCATCAGCGTATTTCTCTCTTAGTTTTATTATTTCTGTTTTGATCACATCCAGTATTTTTTCAGAATGAGCGAGTAAATCTTCAAGGTAAGCAATTGTTTCTTTTATCATCAAAAGCTCGTCTTCAATTTTTTGTCTCTCAAGCGCTGCAAGACGTCTCAACTGTAAATCCAAAATAGCGACTGATTGGATCTCAGAGAGCTTGAATTTAGTCATTAGGTTTTGTTTGGCATCTTCCTGATCTTTTGATGCGCGGATTGTTGCAATCACAGCATCAATGTGATCAACTGCGATTTTGAGTCCTTCTAGGATATGAAGTCTTGCTTTTGCCTGTCTAAGCTCAAATTCTGATCTTTTGCGGACAACTATATAGCGGTGTTTGATATATTCTTCAAGAATCAGTTTGAGATTTAGTATTTGTGGAGTTCCATTTACGAGTGCCACCATATTGACCGGAAAACTGGTCTGCATGCTTGTGTGTTTGAAGAGATTGTTAAGAACTTTTTTGGGGAAAGCGTCTCTTTTCAGCTCTACATAAATCCTCATTCCGCGTCTGTCTGACTCGTCCCTAAGATCTGAAATTCCCTCAATCTTTTTCTCTTTCGCAAGATCCGCTATCCGGGCGATCAGAAGAGCTTTGTTAACCTGATACGGGAGTTCTGTGATGATTATCGCTGACTTCCCCTGACCTATGTCTTCAATCTCTGCTTTCCCGCGGATTATTATTTTTCCGCGTCCCGTGATGTAAGCGTTTTTAATCTCACTTATGTCATAGATCGCACCGGCAGTTGGGAAATCAGGACCTTTTATAAACTCAATCAGCTCGTCAATTGTCACATCGGTATGTAAGGAGACGGAGGCCGTAGAAGAGACAGACGGGACAAAGGGGCCAGATGGTGATTCTATATTTGTTCCATTTGCCGCAGCCGCGTTTGGCGCGGTCTCTTTTGGAACTTCTATTTTGGATTTGCCTATCAGATATGTAATAGCATCAATTACCTCCCCTAGATTGTGCGGTGGAATTTTGGTTGCCATACCGACTGCAATTCCCTCAGCCCCCATGAGAAGAAGGTTTGGCAATTTGGCCGGAAGATAGAGAGGTTCCTGAAAAGATCCGTCATAATTGGGACCGAAATCAACTGTTTCCTTATCCAGATCATGAAGCATCTCCATTGTGATGTGCTGGAGTTTGGCCTCAGTATAACGGTCTGCGGCCGGCGGGTCACCGTCAATTGATCCGAAATTTCCCTGACCGAGAATCAGCGGATAACGCATTGAGAAATCCTGGGCCAGACGGACAAGGGAGTCATAAATTGCCATATTTCCATGAGGATGGTATTTTCCCATGGTTTCACCGACAATACGGGCGGACTTGAGGAATTTTCCCGTCGGTCCCAGACCCATTTCATTCATTGCATATAGAATTCTTCGGTGGACCGGCTTGAGTCCGTCTCTTACATCCGGAAGGGCGCGCGCCACAATAACAGACATCGCATAATTCAAATACGATTTCTTCATTTCCTCTGAGATATTTGTTGGTTGTAATTTACCGATTTGACTCATAACAAATTGTTAATCGGAGAACCCTTCCTCGTTGAAGCGCTTAATGCACTCGTGAATAATTTTTTTTGCCTCTTCAGTATTTCCCCAACCTTGCACTTTGGTTGTTCCTGGTTTTTTGAGATCTTTGTAATGAGCGAAATGGAATTCTATTTTTTGTTTCCATCTCTTACCCAGATCATCAAGCGTTGTAATGCTATCCCCTGTGTTCCGGTCGTCCTCAGGTACGCATACTATTTTGTAATCCATTTCCGAATCATCTTCGAAATTAAATATGCCAATAATTTTTGACTTTACGAGTACGCCTGTGGGAATTGGCTCTGAGCAGACAAGTAGTACATCTAATTCATCTCCATCCTCATCTTTTGTTGCCGGAATAAAGCCATAATTTACAGGTTTTAGGAAAATATCAGGTTCTACCCGGTCCAAAATAAATATTCCATGCGCTCTGTCATATTCTATTTTAAGAGAGGATCCTTGTGGGATATCTACAATTGCGTTGACCCATCCCTCATCTATATTGCCCGGAGTAAGTAGCTTATTGTAATCTGGCATAGTCGTTTACATCCTAATTATAACATGAATTAAATATCCAATTCCGCTGTTATTGCGTTGGTTGTTATGAAATGTTTTCTTGGCGGGACTTCATCTCCCATAAGCATGGTAAATACCTGATCTGCTTCTTCCGCATCATCGATACTTATGTGCTTTAGGATTCTATTTGCGGGATTCATGGTTGTTTCCCACAACTGCTCTGCGTTCATTTCCCCTAGTCCCTTATATCTCTGAATTGCGATATTTGCATTTCCGGATTTAAGATCTATCATCGCCTGATCCCGTTCTGCGTCACTATATGCGTAGCGTACTTCTTTCCCCCGCTGGAGTTTAAAAAGCGGCGGGATCGCAACATACAAATAACCATTTTTTATAATATCAGGCAAATGTCTGTAGAAAAATGTCAGAATGAGGGTCTCAATATGCTCACCGTCTACATCTGCATCAGTCATGATAATTACCCGGTGATAGCGGAGCTTCTCCATATTAATTGTATCCCCTATTCCGGCGCCAAGTGCGATTATCAGATTTTTCACTTCTTCGTGTTCTATCATCTTATCCAATCTTGCCCGCTCTGTATTGAGAATCTTTCCCTTAAGTGGCAGAATCGCCTGAAATTTACGATCTCTTCCCTGCTTTGCCGATCCACCCGCACTATCTCCCTCAACCAAGTAAATCTCAGAAATTGCAGGATTTTTTTCCTGACAATCGGCCAATTTTCCGGGAAGCGTTGATCCTTCAAGTGCGCCTTTTCTTATAACTGCTTCTTTGGCTGCTTTTGCGGCGAGTCTTGCTTTGGCTGCCAGATATACTTTCTCAAGAATTCGTCTCGCGTCACTTGGGTTTTCTTCAAAGTGTGTTGCAAGACTTTCACGTACTATTGTATTTACAACTGCCTGGATTTCTGAATTACCAAGCTTGCCTTTTGTTTGACCTTCAAACTGGATCTTGTCCTGGGGCATTTTGATAAAGACAACTGCAGTTAATCCCTCACTGGTATCCTCACCGACAATTGAGTCATCTTCTGATTTGAAAGCGCCGGTTTTACGGCCATAGTTATTGATTGCGCGAGTCAGAGCCATTCTAAATCCAGTAAGATGACTCCCGCCGTTTACAGTATTTATAACGTTTACATATGATTCGACGTTCTCCGTATAAGTATTATTGTATTGGAGCGCTACATCAACCTCTACGTCTCCTTGGTGTTTGTTGATTCTAATTGCTTTGTGAAGAGGATCTTTATTTTCATTTAATTTCTCAACAAGGGCTGTAATTCCGCCTTCAAAGTAATAGTTTATTTCTTTCTCTTTCCCTTCTCTTCTGTCAACCAGGTGGAAGTAAAGTTTGGGGACGAGATATGCTCTTTCGCGGATTTGCTTTTTAACAACATCAAAATCAAATGTAATGTCCTGAAAAATTGAATCGTCAGGGAAAAATGTCAGAGTGGTTCCTGTTTTTCTGGGAATTTCAAATGGCAGATAAGATTCCTTCACAACTTCAACTTTTGTCGTGGCTTTTCCTACCTTATATTCCTGTCTGTAAATTTTGCCGTCTCTTAGGACTTCCACCCAAACATACTTGGAAAGCGCATTAACAACTGATGCACCCACACCATGCAAACCTCCAGAAATTTTATAGGCGCTGCCGCCGAATTTGCCTCCCGCATGCAGTTTGGTCATGACCAGCTCAAGTGCTGATTGTTTGTACGCTTTGACAACATCAACTGGTATTCCACGCCCGTCATCTGTAACAGTAGCAGACCCATCTTTATTTAGTGATATCCAAACATTGTGAGCAAAACCGGCAAGCGCTTCATCAACTGCGTTATCTATAATTTCGCGGAGTGATTCATGAAGGCCTGTCAGATCAGTTGAGCCGATATACATTCCGGGGCGTTTTCGTACGGGTTCCAACCCTTCAAGTACTTGGATTTGCTGTGCACCGTAATCTTCGGTGTTAGGAGTTGAGGAATTATCTTTTGCCATTTATTAATATATATTACACTAAATGATCTTCACATTTCAAGCTTGACAATTAAGGATACATAAAGCTATTATATCCCCCACATGACAGAATCGGATAAAAGGTTAGGCAATACTATTGAACGAAGCGGCTTGCAACTTTTAAGTTTGCCGGAATTCAGAGGACTACCGGAAGATTTAATAGATTTTACACGAGAGAGAGAATTTCTGGACAGATTCTGGGCGGATTCTAATATTGAAACAGATGAATTTCAGCTCAGACCTCCTTAAGTTATTGGTTATGTTCCTGAAGAAGAACGCGAACCCTTTATTAATGGTAAAGTGCGGGATTCATCAGGACACCCAAGAATGTTAAGCTTTGAAAACTACATCCCAACGAGATCTGATCTACCAAGAGAATTAGTCGAAGTTTTTCCCCTAACCCATAGATTAATATCGGAAGATTTAGTGAGAACTAATTTATCGCCTGAGGATTGCAGAGTAGATTACTATAATTCCATATTGCTAGACGGCACCGTACATATAGCTGCTGATTTTCATATTGATGGTGGATTTGAAGTTCAAAGAGGATTACAACGTAAGCATTCCTCTTTATATATTGTTACAAATACATGGCCCACAGAATTTTATAAAGGGTTGGTGCGTATAAAAAAGGTCCTAAGCTTAGTGATTACCAAAGTCCGAGAGGTTTTGGTGTTGAGCCAATTGAAGATGATCAAAACGAGATAAGTTTTGGAATTGTACCCGCAAGCCCTTTTGCAATTGTGCGAATGACTAATATGACAATGCACCGCTCGCCAAAAGTAAAAGGTACAGTGCGCAGAAGCTTGTTACGGGTTTGGGGTGACCAGTGGAAAGATTTACCTCGAGCTGTCTAATGTTTCATCGGTCCAGTTCCACCATTTCAGAAGTTTTGGGTCATGTTTGTCGTTGGAAACGAAATAAACGATGCAGCGGAATGTGTAAAGCATACATCGGTCAGTTGTTGTCCCAACAAGCTTATTCAACTGCTCGTACAGCTTTTGGGGATTTTTACCTTTTAGTTCCTTAGTTGTGTGGAACCCCATATTCCAGAGGTCCTCTGAGATAGATTTCCCAACGGATGGTATTTTTTGAAATTCTCTCAATACCGCTTTCTTATTCATAATGGTATTTTACTACATACTTAAATATTGTTAAAATGTATTTGTGGGAAAGTTATCTTCTGATTTCAAAAGTAAAAAGTGTGTTCCGTGTGAGGGTGGAGTTAAGCCTCTGACGCCTGATGAATATGGTTCATATCTCAGAACTGAACTGAGTGAATGGAGAGATATTGATGAAAAA
>JBBSGK010000035.1:0-7353 GCA_038254115.1 Candidatus Levyibacteriota bacterium
CAATCCCAGAGAACTTAACTGTTTACCGCCGATTCGAGCGACTGCATGAGAAATAAGCGAGAGAATGTCTGCCACTAGGCAGAAAAAGAGGAAAAGCAAGCGCAGCGAAGACTGGCTCTTTTAATGAACGAGTGATATTTCAAAAAGCTGGAGCTAGACTTGGCGGCAGTTTTGGCCACTTTTTCTGCAAAAAGTGCAAAAAAGAAAGAATTAAGTAGTCGCAAATAGATAAAGACATTTATACCAATAAGGCTGTAACTATATCTGAATTGATCTACTTTATTGATCGCTATAGGCTTATATTGCCACTTGACAAATGTGCTAAAAACTGATACTATAAGTCGCTTTCTAATTATAGCCCGTATTGTGCCCGTAAGCCCAATGCCCGCCTAAAAGAAGGCAGCACTTTAACAAGGCACACAAGAATTTACCTATACACGCTTTTGCGTACTATGGGTATCTTAGCTTTTAGAAGAAACATAAAAAATCTTTTCTTCTTTTTAAGCAGATTGGGGTTTTGTAAACAAGACAAGGGTTTTGTTTTCAGAATCCCAATCCGCGAGACTAGAGAGAAGGTGAAAAGACATGGCAGGAATGACAAAGAAAGGAAATGGTAAGCAATCACGCAGGAGGCGACACGGCAGACGAGGTGTTGTTCTGGCAACCAGCCCGAAGATCGTCACGATCAAAGGTATGGAAGTCCGAGCAAGCCACAGAAGCGCGTAGGATCGACATGATTCAGGGCTAACCTTCACGGCAACCGCCGGAGCCCCAATTCGCACGAGCGAGAAGAAGGAAAAAACACACGAAAGGTAACGATCATCATGGACTTTGGAAGACGAAGCAGGACGGCAACACCCGACCCGACAATCGACGACCCGACTACACCCGTCCCGACGACCGAACTGATCGACCCGCCCACGGCTCCCCCCACCAGGGAGGAGAACCAAGCTGACATCGCGGCAGCCGTCAAAGCCGCCATGGAGGACGCCAACCCGAAGGCCGACCAGCCTGACAGGAACGGCAATAACTGCCTGATCGTGGCTCTCGCCATCTTCGCGGCGTTGACCCTGATCTCCGTGGTCTGGATAATCAAGCACCCAGGCAAGCAGACGGTCAACACGTCCGCGGCAGCGTCCCAGGTGACACCCGCCCCCACTGGCAACAGTGATGGCAAGGACGCCAACAAGAAGGACGACACGTCGAACACCGACAACGGTGGTGGCCTCACGGCCAGCGACGGCGGTATGGTCGACCTCCTCCCGGACGGTCGGTCTGTCAACCCCCGCCAGAGCGCCACGATTGTCCCGAGCCTGAGCCCGGACTGCCCCCCCTACGGGGACAGCGGAGTCAACTCGACGCCCAGGACTTTCAAGTGCACCATCGCCAAGGGCGCCGTGGTCATCTCTGGAGGAGTCGCTTCGACGAAGTACAATGTCGCCGACGGTTTCCTCGCAGCGGAGAACAACACCACGTGGAACGACACGATCATCGATGGCTTCTACGTCATCAAGCCCTCGGCCAACGCCGAAGGTGAGTGGTGTTCCCGCTTTGATCAGGCTCATTTGCCCGCCAACTCGTGGCTCGGAAACCACCTGAAGACCGTCACCGGTTGGAAAGGTTGCTCCGTGCAACTCATCGAGAAGGCCAAGGCCGACGCAGCTGCATCCAGCAACAACACCGGCAACGGTGGACCGGCAGCTTCGGCTCCGAACAACTCTGCGCGAGTGGAGACCGGACCCAAGCAGGTCAAGGCGTTTCCCGCCGGTGCTCTCGTCGAGGGTAGTGTCGTTTGCGAAAACGGCAAGATCGTCCTCGACGGCGACACTCCCAAGCAGGGAGCAGCGGGTTGTACCGGAACCAGGACCAACGAGGTCTCGGCGCCCATCAGGGCAGCTGGAGCCGGCGAGGTTTGGAACGGTGCATACACACCATAAGCTCACCGTGAGGTGATCTGGACCTGAAAGGGAGTGTAGCGGTTTTAATCCGTAACGTGATTGTCTGGCTTTTACAGCAGATAGTAACGTTTCGGGTGCCGCTACGCTTCCCCACGGTTTTGTTTCTTCAAAGCAAAATGATAGTCGCAAGGCTTCAAATGTTCTCATCAATGGTGATGGGAAACATATAAAGGCTGACACGACTGTCATGGAGGTGGATACATCAAGGGTACGAATAGTACATAGAACTTTGCGTTCGCGCTTTTTTTCTCTGTCCTGTGACATCCCTTGGAGTTTCTCCATCCCCACTCTTGTGTGCCTTATCTATCTACCGGTAAAGCCGGTACTGATGAGACCTAGCCATTTTAAACGGCAAAGGACGAAATAGATAGAAAGACAATTTTTAATTTGAAATTTAAGTAAAGAATATATGAAATATAATAAACAACCATTAATCTCGGTTATCATGCCTGTATACAATGTTGGGGAGTATTTGTCACAGGCCATAAACAGTATCCTGTCCCAAAGCATACGGGATATAGAATTTATCATCATCGATGATGCATCAACTGACAATTCCTACAAAATCGCCAGAGAGTATGCATTGCGCGATAAACGCATAAAACTTTACAGGAATAAGACAAATTCCGGCATTTCAATATCTGCCAAGCGGGCGCTTTCGTACTCCACAGGCCAATTCATAGCCCGTATGGATGGTGATGATATCGCCCTTCCCGAGCGTTTTGCCAAACAGGTAAAATACCTCAAGTCTCATCCCTTAACAGTAGCCGTTGGCGCGCAATGTCTTTTGATAGATAAAGACGGGACGATTATCGGCCAAAAAAACTTCCCGACTGAATTTGAAGAAATATACAAATATATCTTTCAGTTCGTACCGCTCCAGCAGCCAACACTTATGATAAATAGAAAACTGCTTCCTGAAGACTTTCAGTTCTACCGTGACGGGATGAATACCGCTGAGGAAATTGAGCTGATTTTTAAGCTATTTATGTATGGAAAAGTTGAGAATTTACCTGATGTATTATTGATGTATAGAGTGCATAATGGTAATACGTCATTTAAAAATATCAAAAAGACTTTTTTCCTGACAATTATTTCACGTGTTCAGGCTGTTTTTGATTACAAATACAGACCGACAGCGTTGGGAATATCTGTAACACTAATTCAGGCTATTATGGTACTTACTTTATCATCAAAAACAATCTTTTGGATTTATAGCATTATGCGCAAAACTACTCTGTATCACAGAATATCAATTCTTCCTGTCAGCAGATTTTCTCTGAGTGCCGTTAGAAAAGCTGCATGAAATTTATAAAGAAAATTTGGGGCAAAGACGCAATACCTGTATTTATACTTTTAGGTTTTGCCGTAATTCTTTTTATAACTAATTACAAACCAGGAACAATTCTCTCCGGCTGGGACAATCTCCATCCTGAATTTGATTTTTGGCTCAATATCCGTAGGTCTCTCTTTGCTGTTTGGCAGGAGCATCAGGGACTTGGACTCTTAGGAGGGATGGCCCATGCGAGCGATCTCCCCCGCCAGCTTTTTCTTCTGATTTTATCTATATTTTTCCCAACCGAAACTCTGCGTTACATATGGACATTTATGATGCTTTTTGTAGGACCAGCAGGAAGTTATTTTTTAATAAAACACCTTCTCAATTTCAGAACACTCAGAAAACTCGGCAAACCTGAAATTCAGACTAATCAGATCGTCAGATATTCTGACAGTCTGTCCTCTGAGTATTCTGAGTTTTCCGAAAAAGAAAACACCCATAGATTAATTCCCTTCCTCGGCGCCTGTTTTTATCTTTTTAATCTCGCAACTGTCCAGATGTTTTATGTGCCGTATGAGGCATTTTCTACGTTTTACGGGTTTCTACCATGGGTTCTTCTGGCAAGTATACTTTATCTGACTGAGCAAAAAAAATCTTTTAAGAATCTATTATTCTTAATTGCACTTCTATTAATGGCAACTCCCGCCTGGTATGTGCAGACATTTTTTATTGTCTTTTTGATGGCAATTAGTATTATTGTTGCATGCCTTATATTTCAGTCTCCCAAAAAACACTCTATTCTTAAAGCAGCAAAGCTTTACGGGATCATTTTTCTTATAAATAGCTTCTGGCTTCTTCCTGTGATTTATTTCTCAGCAACAAGCGCGAGTGTCAATGTCAACTCCAAAATTAACCAAATGGGAACAGACACAATTGTCGCTATGAACAAGGAATTTGGAACAATTCCTGACGTTATGCTCCTTAAGGGATTTTCATTTAAAAGTGTTGATCCAGATGCGACAGGAAAAGTCGCTTATATGCTACAACCATGGATTGATCATCTCAATAATCCCCTTGTCGCAGGGGGTGGGTTTTTACTTTTTGTCATAGTCTTTATTGGTTTTGTAACTACCATTAAAAGTAAAAATCCCCTATTGAGAGGGTTTGCCTGGCTATTTATTCTTTCATTTGTAGCGCTTTGCATCAACACTCCTCCTTTTTCGTTTATAAGCAGTATCCTCAGAAATTACGTACCTCTAGTCAATCAAATATTCCGCTTTCCTTATACCAAATTTTCGACTCTAGCAAGCCTAGTTTTTGCAATTCTTTTCGCACTTGGAATTCAAACGGTAATCAAGAGCAACCGCAAATTATCACCCATAATTCTTGCTTCCTGCTTCGTACTTCTTGTACTTTTTACAGCTCCCGCATTTGCAGGACATCTAATCTATGACAAGGAACGGACAAAGATTCCGTCTGAATATACTCAGCTTTTCACGTTTTTCAAATCCCAGGATCAGAACACCAGAATTGCCAATTTCCCTCAATCTAATTTCTGGGGATGGAACTTTTATAATTGGGCTGGAGGACAATATGGAGGCTCAGGATTTCTCTGGTATGGAATAAAACAACCGATTGTGGACCGCAACTTTGATGTCTGGTCACAAACAAATGAGAATTTCTACTTTGAGATATCCAAAGCGCTCTATAGCAAAAATCAACATCTTTTTGAAAAAATATTAAATAAATATCAGATTAACTGGCTGCTGGTTGATAAAAATGTTTTTGATATTTCATCAAATAAAACACTCTATGTTCCGGAACTTGAAGTAATACTTAACAATATACCCGCTGCCAAAAAAGTAGCTGTTTTTGGTAAATTGGAAGTTTACAAAATTGATCTGGCCGATAAACCCAAAGATTTTGTTTTTATGTCAAAAGGCCTGCCCTCGGTCAACAAATACAACTGGAATAATGATGACAATGCCTATACTGACAACGGTAACTATTTTAGTAAACCTGTAATTGGAAATGGGACCTTGCCTGCCGGCAGGAAGGAATTGGAAATTGGAAACTCGGTGTACTATCCTTTCCGCTCACTTTTTTCCCAGAAATCCCAAAAAGAAAAAGAATTTAATATTATTGAAAAACGCGCGAATATCGAAATTATAGCTCAAATACCCCCACATTTTAAAGGAACCATTACTGTTCCAACTTTTACAGAAAAAGAGAAATTGATCCCCGTTTATTTGAAAACTCAAAAAACTGATGCCGGCCAAGCAAGGATCATTGCCAAGGTACTTTTCCCAAAAGTCATCTTGGGAGATAAGAAACTTACCCAAAGTGACGGTCCGACTTTTCAAATACAATTTCCAAATATAAAACCTGAGCAATATCCGTTAAGATTAAATCTCAACGGATCCAATTTTCCGGCCGTTGCAAATTCTGATAAAGACATAGGGGTAGCGTTTTTCATCTCTAAATCATCAAATGTATTAACTGTTTCAGACAAAAATAAACAGACAGTCGGACAAATAGCATTTCCACCCGATGCTTTATCATCAACACAAAAAATATCCGGTGCAGTTATTCCGGATACAGATTGGCCGCAAATCCTGACAATAAATATTCCCAAAATTGACGCAAGCTCGGCAAGTTTCCATCCATCCCTTATCGACGCAAGCAAGGTCCAAAATTGTGACAACTTCCGGAGTAATAATTTCTCAGGCAAATTTACAAATGACCACTTCCTGAGCCTGGACTCAACTGACTCGACTGCATGCACCACGCTCTTTGCGCCAAATCTATCCCATGATCAAGGTTTTGCAATTTTTATAAAAAGCAAATACGTTCAGGGGCAGGCATTAAGATTTTGGGTGGAGAATACGGATCAAAAATCTATCCCTATAGATACTTACTTACCAAAAAATACAAAACAGGAAACAAGCTCGTTTATACTGCCTCCGATGGAACAATTTGGCAACTCTTATGCATTTCATTTTTATAATTCTTCACTCGGTTCTGAAAAGAGTGTAAATGAATTAAACAGCTTCGCAGCCTACCCGATATTTTATAATTATCTCAAATCAATCCGCGCAACTTCAGGAAAATCTGCCATTGGAAAATCAATAGACACCTCCGCTATGAAAATCTCTCATCCCAACGAAAGCCTGTATATCATCAACCTACAACCTACAACCTACAACCTAAACCCGACCGTAGTCCTCTCCCAATCCTTTAATCCCGGCTGGCATGCGTACGAAGTACCGGGTAATAATTGGTTCACCCGGACGTTCCCGTTTATCTTTGGGCATAAAATCAAAGATCATGTTATGGTAAATAACTGGGAAAATGGATGGAATTTGGACAAAGAAACAGTAAAAAAGTCTGATAACTTAACGGTCGTAATCCTCTACCTCCCCCAATATCTGGAATGTCTGGGATTTGCCCTTCTAGCCACGACTTTTATAATCCTTTTAAGCAAAAATAGAAAAACCCGTAGACATAAGGTTGACAAATGATGCTCCATTTGATAAGCTTTAAACCTTCCCGATAATGGGAGCCCGGCTGAATTTTTGCCGGGAATACATCAAAATTCTGCTCTAGGATCTGCTCTCGCTTCAGAATAAATAATTACCTATGAATATAAAAAACAATACTGTATCTATTATTTTACCCGTATACAACTCAGGTAAATTCCTCTCCGAATGCCTTGAAAGCCTAGCAGCACAAACCCACGAATATCTACAGATAATAGCTATTGATGACAAATCCAGCGACGATTCATGGACAATACTTAGAAAGTATCAAAAACAGATAAAAGGCCTGCAAATATCCAGAAATAAGAAGCATTATGGATCAAGTGTCTGTTACAACCGCGGGCTTAAGATGGCACATGGACAATTCCTCGCTTTTACAAATCCACACGACCTCAATAGCCCGGTCAGAATCAAGCGCCAAGTAAACTTCCTCATACAGAATCCCGGCACTGTAGCTGTCGGAACCGAGTACACAAGAATCAATGAGGAGAACGTAAAAATAGAGCGGATTAGCTTGCCTCAGAGACACGAAACAATTTATGATAATCTCCTGCACACCAAATCCCTCTACCCTGAA
>JBBSGK010000036.1:0-7111 GCA_038254115.1 Candidatus Levyibacteriota bacterium
CAATCCCAGAGAACTTAACTGTTTACCGCCGATTCGAGCGACTGCATGAGAAATAAGCGAGAGAATGTCTGCCACTAGGCAGAAAAAGAGGAAAAGCAAGCGCAGCGAAGACTGGCTCTTTTAATGAACGAGTGATATTTCGAAAGTTGGAGCTAGACCCGGCGGTGGCTTTGGTTCTTTGTCCAGACAAAGAACAATAATAACTTACTTAATTTTTAGAAGTTCGACTTCGAATAGAAGCGTTGCGTCGCCGGGGATACCCGGATCCACACCATAGCGGCCATAGCCCAATTCAGGAGGAATAGTTAATTTCCGCGTTCCCCCAACTTTCATACCGGGTATTCCCATGTCCCATCCTTTTATAACATACCCTGCACCTATTCTAACCTCAAAAGGCGTTTCACGGTCGCGGGAGCTATCAAATTTGGTGCCGTCCATCAGCCAACCTGTGTAGTGCATTACAGCAAGGTCGCCGTCTTTAACCTCGGGTCCTGTTCCCTCCTTCACATCTTCAATTTTTAGTTTATTCATCATATAAATTATAAACTACGCACGCACCTTAACCTAGTAAGAGTATTGTAAGCGATGCTCAGATTTTATTACAATTTTTTTACTTTAGATTTACGCCATTGTTACTTCAGTCCTATATAGTTTAAAAATGTTATTGAGAGGAGGTGATATTTATGGCAAAAATGGTATTTGGAATATTTAATGACAGGGCAAATGCTGAACACGCAATTGAGGAGCTAGAATCCCAAGGATTCAATCCTAAGGACGTTTCTATAGTCATGCAGAACAAAGAAGAAGCAGCTGCAATTGCAGATAGCACAGGCGCAAGTGTTGCACAAGGAACAGTATCCGGCGCGACGACAGGCGCTGTCGTAGGTGGATTGGCAGGGCTTCTTATTGGTCTCGGCGCAATTGCGGTTCCCGGAATAGGAGCGCTTTTGATTGGGGGACCTCTAGCTGCAGCTCTTGGTCTGACAGGAGCAGCGGCTGCAACAGTATCCGGCGCGACGACAGGCGCATTGGCTGGTGGACTGATAGGCGCACTGGTAAGTATCGGTGTTCCTGAAGAAGATGCGCGCATCTACGAAGATAATGTAAAAAGAGGAGCTATTCTTGTTGCTGTACCTGCTATGTCGGGTGAGCATCGGGAAGCGAGTGCAATTTTGAGTGAAAATAACGCTCAACAGGTGAAATCAATTGATACGCGTGATTCGCGGGTCAGTAGCGACATGCATAAAGATGCATAGATGTAACAAGTATTGGTAAAATCCAGGTGAGTCGCCTGAGCGCTCTCATCTGGAGGGGAGGTGGAATTAATTATCCTCGTATACATAGCCGATGATTGCAGGAAGACTAGCTGCAAAAGGAAGAGCCAGAAAGGCTCCTATAATTCCAAACAATGAACTTCCGATAAGAACTGCAAGAAACCCCAAGGCGGGCGAGAGTTTCAAAGCCTTATTATAAATCGCAGGAGATAGTATCGCTCCTTCTATTTGCTGGTAAAAAAGGATCAAAGCAAGAACTAAAAGTCCCGTTACAGGAGTAATTGAGAATCCTATTATTACTGCCGGAATTGCCCCTACTGTTGAGCCTACCAACGGAAGTAGATCCATAATAGCTATAAAAATTGAAAGAGGCATGGCAAACGGTACATTTAAAAATACAAGACCGGTAAACATAATCACACCGCAAATAATAGATATAAGCAAATTACCCCTAATGTATTGCCCGTTTATATCGGAAAGAGTAACCAAAAGATGTTTTAATCTTGTCCGCTTAACACCCGGAAACATTGAGAGAAAAATGTGAGTTAATCTCTCCGAGTCGACAATCAGATAAAAAGTCAGGAAAAATACAATGAGGATTGAAGTGACTATATTTGTAATAAGACCTGTTGATTGGATAATATATCTACCGCCGCTTTCCGCGTATTGATTAAGATTAATATTTCTAAAAGTTGCAGGAAGCAGCTGGGAATTGTTAACTAACTTGTTCACCGTCTTTAATAAATGGGGAAGTTGATCGATGAATGTGGGTATGACAGACGCGCCAATCAAAATAAACGGGAGCATAAGTATAAGCATTGTGAGTATTGCAGCAATAACCAAAGGCATTTTTGCGCTAATCCTCGTAACTATCGGGTGAAGAGCAGTAGCCAGCATAATGGAAATGATAATAATCACCAGAACGCCGGATGCTTTCCAGATGAGGTAAATTGCCAGTAAAACTGTCACTAAGCGGAGAATCGCACTCCAGCTCAAAGGGTGCTCATGAAATTTAACTACCATCCATTGAATTATATGCAATATATTCCCTGTTTGCAAACAACCATATGTGCATCAGTGTCGTAATTATTGCCAAAGATAAAAATATCCTCTATAATAAATGATCTTCAGATAAATGGATAAAATTATCGTAAAAGGTGCAAGGGAGCACAACCTCAAAAATTTAGATCTCGAAATACCTAAAAATAAGCTTGTTGTATTCACAGGGCTTTCCGGATCGGGTAAGTCTTCGCTTGCTTTCGACACTGTTTATGCAGAAGGACAGAGGAGATATGTTGAAAGCTTATCCTCATACGCAAGACAATTCTTGGGCACTATGAAAAAACCCGATGTGGACTTAATCGAAGGACTTTCTCCCGCTATTTCAATTGATCAGAAATCAACATCGCATAATCCCAGATCAACAGTGGGGACTGTTACAGAAATATACGACTACATGAGGTTATTGTTTGCCCGTATCGGGCACCCGCATTGCCCAAATTGCGGACGGGAAATTGCAAGCCTTTCAAAAGAGCAAATTGTCAATTTGCTTTTAGATTTTCCAAATAAATATAAAGACAAAAGCGTCAAGCAGCACAGAGTATTGATTCTTGCGCCGCTCGTTAAAGACAGGAAGGGAGAGTACACAGAGCTATTTAAGGATCTTCGAAAAAGAGGGTATAGTAAAGTAAGGCTTGACGGGAAGATTTACAACTTGTCCGATGAAATAGTCCTGATTAAGACGAATAAGCATAGTATTGATTTGGTTATCGATTCTCTGACCATTTCAAAAGACTTGGATAGACTTAGATTGTCCAACGATGTTGAGCAGGCATTGAAATTTGGCGAGGGAGAAATGATAGTTGCAAGAATTCTTGACGCTTCTCTCATGATGCCTGAAAAACCTGAAAAACTTGAAGATCATCTTTTTTCAGAAAAATTCGCCTGTCCGATATGTAATATCTCACTTCCTGAAATTGAACCAAGAATTTTTTCGTTCAATACTCCACATGGCGCTTGCCCAAATTGCTCAGGATTGGGGCGAGTTCTTAATGTTGATCAGGATTTGGTGTTCAATGACAATTTGTCAATAAATGAAGGGGGAATCACTCCGTTTTTTAATGTAACAAATAATGATACATGGTTTGCAAGGACTATGAAAATTTTTTGTCGGGAGAACGGAATTCCGACCAACAAAAGGTTCTCGGAATTATCAAAAGAAAAAAAAGAGTTACTGCTAAATGGCACTGGGGATAAGGAATATTTTGTCGAGGGAGAAAACAGATGGGGAAGGGAGACCGTGATACGCGAACCATTTAGAGGAATTGCCGGCGAGCTAAAAAAGAAATATAACGAATCGGATTCACAGTTTTTGCGCTCCCAAATAGATAAATTCATGAGATATGAAATTTGCGCTGTGTGTGATGGGGGAAGACTTAAAAAGGAAGCGCTGTCAGTTACCATCGACCATAAATCAATAGTCGATGTATCCATCATGTCAATTGAAAAAGCTTTGGACTTTATCAAAAATCTCAATAATGTCCTGAGTAATCGTGAAAAAGAGATAGGGAAAATGATACTCCGCGAGATAATTGAGAGAGTATCTTTTCTAAAAGATGTGGGGCTTGAATATCTGACTCTTGGCAGAACTGCGGGAAGTCTGTCGGGAGGCGAAGCCCAGAGAATAAGGCTTGCTTCCCAAATAGGATCCGGTTTGACAGGGGTGTTGTATGTTCTGGATGAACCGTCAATCGGTCTTCATCAGAGAGATAACTCCAAACTAATCGAAACCCTTAAAAAACTGCGGGATTTGGGAAATACTGTTCTGGTTGTGGAGCATGACCAGGATACGATGGAAGCGAGCGATTATATTTTTGATTTTGGGCCCGGAGCCGGTACGCTTGGAGGCAATATAATTTCTCATGGAACAATAGATGAAATAAAAAAAGACAAAAACTCTATTACAGGAGGGTATTTGTCAGGGAGAAAAAAAATAGAAGTAAACAAAGGTTTGGGAATTCAGGAATTGGGAGATCAGAAAATTCTAAAGCTTATTGGCGCATCAGAACATAATCTCAAAAATATAGACGTAGAATTCCCTTTAAACAAATTAATCGTGGTTACGGGAGTTTCAGGATCAGGTAAGTCAACCCTCATAAACGATATTCTTTATCATGCCTTAATGCAGATGAAGAATGCCTATCACCCACAAAAACCCGGAAAATTTGCATCTATTAAAGGAGCTGAGAATGTCCGTAGTGTTTTTGCAATCGATCAGTCACCAATCGGAAGGACTCCCAGATCCAATCCGGCAACATACACAGGGGCTTTTACTTATATAAGGACATTGTATGCTGCCACAAAGCAGGCAAAACTGCGCGGCTATGGTCCGGGGAGATTCTCGTTCAACGTCAAGGGCGGCCGCTGTGAGGCATGCGAGGGCGAAGGACAGATAAAAATAGAGATGCAATTCATGCCGGATGTCTATATATCATGTGAAGTTTGCGACGGAAAGCAATACAATCATGAGGCCTTGGAGATTTTATTTAACGGCAAAAACATAGCAGACGTTTTGGACATGAGCGTTAAAGAGGCAGTTGATTTCTTCTCTTTTGTGCCGTCACTGTCACGCAAATTGGCAACTCTAAATGACGTCGGTTTGTCCTACATAAAACTAGGCCAACCTGCTCCGACGTTATCAGGTGGGGAAGCGCAAAGAGTAAAGTTGGCAACCGAGCTTTCTAAAAAAGGCAGAGACGCGTTATATCTTTTGGATGAACCGACAACTGGGCTTCACTTTGCGGATCTGGAAAAGCTGCTTTATGTATTAAGGGGCCTGGTTGATGCAGGAAACTCAATAATTGTTATTGAACACAATCTGGATGTTATCAAGAATGCTGATTATATAATTGACTTGGGTCCTGAAGGAGGCGAAAAGGGCGGGGAAGTTATCGCATGCGGTACTCCTTTGGAAATCGCAAATAATCCGCTATCTTACACAGGAAAGTATTTGAAAAAAGTAATATAATAACATTGAATCAGGAATCGTGAAGCATGAATTATGGTTTCGTTTCCCTGATTCCTAATTCCTTATTCATGATTCATAAACTACTAAATATCACTAGAATTCTGGTTTTACTTTTTATTTTTTTATTTAAACCTTCCACAATTTTCGCCAGTTCAAATTTTACGACAGATTATAAAGTTTTATATACGGTGAATGAAGCCGGTACTACACACGCCGATTTAGATATTGTTATAACCAACGCTAGCGACAAATTTTATGCCTCTTCATATCAGATGCAGCTTGGTTTTGACAATATCACTAATATCAAAGCTTCAGACCCGCAGGGACCTGTAAATACAACAATAAAAAAAACTAATGAAGGCTATAACGTAACACTTGCTTTTAACAAAAAAGCAGTAGGTCTTGGTGGAAAAATGCCATTTAAGCTTTCTTTCGATACTGATAGCGTTGCTCACAATCTAGGAAAAATTTGGGAGATAGATATTCCGGGCATTTTGACTCCATCGGATTTCAAGACATTTTCTGTCGAGGTAAAAGCTCCGTCTTCATTTGGAAAGCCAAGTCTTATTAAGCCTACGCAGAGCACTAAGGATCTGATATTTGACAAGGAGCAACTGGGAAAATCAGGCATATCTATTGCATTTGGTGATAAGCAGATCTACGATTTTGATCTGGTGTATCACATCCAAAATACCAATCTTTTTCCGACTAAGTCTGAGATTGCTTTACCTTCGGACACAAATTATCAGAAGGTTTTTATAGACAGTATTAGTCCTAAGCCGCAAGATGTGAAAATAGATGATGATGGAAACTGGCTTGCCCAATATTCACTTTCTCCGGCGCAAAAAACCAATGTAACCGTCAAGGGGAGTGTTGAGCTAGCTCTTAGTCCCTCATCTTCGCCCCTCTCAAAAGCTCAAAAAATAGAGTACACTTCCCCAACTAAATATTGGCAGAGTAACGATTCAAAAATTATAAAAACTGCCTCCAATCTAAAAACACCCGAGGCAATTTATGAATTTGTCGCTAAGACTTTGAAGTACGACTTTGCGAGAGTTACTCAAAACAAAGAGCGTCTTGGCGGAGCAAATGTGTTGAATAATCCTAATTCAGCAGCGTGCCGTGAATTTACTGATTTGTTCATTACCCTGTCACGTGCGGCAGGTATTCCAGCCCGTGAGGTAAACGGATTTGCCTATACAGAAAATAGCAAACAGCGCCCGGTTTCTCTTGCTCAAGACATACTCCATGCGTGGCCTGAGTTTTATGATAACAAAAGCAAGACTTGGATTATGATTGATCCCACGTGGGGAAGTACAACCGGCGGAGTTGATTACTTCAATGTATTGGATTTTGATCATTTTGCTTTTGCAATAAAAGGAGTAAGCGATAGCTATCCTGTGCCAGCCGGAGGATATAAAAATTCAAACACAAAAACGACAAAAGACGTAAGTGTGACTTATAGCGATAGGTCAGGTAATAAACAAGCTAAAGTAGATATAAAAAATTCTTTAGCTGTACGCCAGATTGCAGGATTTCCTATTTCTAATAAAGTTATTATAACCAATAATGGCCCGGGATCTATAGATTCACAGCTTATGTATGTTTCCTCAAAGAACATAGCGCCATCAAACCGCGGGTATCAAACACAGATTATCCCACCCTTCTCCTCTATAGAGCATGAAGTTGTGTTTGACCGTCAAAATTTTTTGACAAATAAAGATGGTTCATTTACAATCAGGTACGCCGGAAAAACGGTAGAGCAAAAAATAAAAATCGTTCCGTTTTATTTGTTTCCATGGAATTAGGG
>JBBSGK010000037.1:0-6165 GCA_038254115.1 Candidatus Levyibacteriota bacterium
ATTGGGTTGGAAGTAGTAGTTAAAGGCTTTAGGTAAAGAGTTGTTGATGCCGAAGCATGGCTTCTGTTATCCTGAATTTTTTTAAGCTGAGGAATTAATAAAATCATTGCAATTACAAGGAATCCAAGTATAGTTACACCAATTTTGGTTGGGATATGAGTTTGCTGTGATGATTTGCGTGCCATATAAATAACCTACATATTTAGACTACTGAATAATAGATGCATATGTCAATAAGACAAAAAAGTTATAGTTATTTAATTTGTGGAGATAATAATTACTACTTTCCTGAAATGGAATAGCAGCCGTAAATGATAATTGTCTGGCCTGTTATGAAGCTTGCTTGTAGCATATTTATGATGTTTACGGCTTTGGTTTGCGCCAGCGTCTTACGTCATCTTTTGGGGGTTCATCTTCAGGCGGAAGTAATCTGCTAAGCGTTGATCTTTCCCTCAGCCATTTGGACAAATCGTGACGGCGTGTCCCGTACCGTATAAGCGCTTCGACCTGATGCAATCTATTTCTAATTGCTGGAACTCCTTTATCTCTTAGATAATGGTCTTCTGGATCTTCTCCTTCTTGGGGTTGTTCTTTTCCGCGTCCTATCATAGCCGCACTATATCACAAAATATGGCTGAAATAAAGCATGATGCTTGCGCAAGGTCAAACTTATTTCTTCGGGCCCTTCAGTGTTTCTTTTAGATCTGTTATCCTTGTTCTCCAGCCTGTGCCTCTAGCACGGGGAGTACGTTCGCGGTGGGTCTTATTCTCTTCTAATGATCTTCTTACATCAACCGCATAATTAAGTGCGGCTTCTAATCTACTAGGTGGTTGTTCTACTGCCATCAAGTGTAAAATATCATCATTTATCCATTGTGTCAAGATTGTGGAACTGAATGTTATAATACCTCTATGATCAAGCTTAAAGCAAGGCAATTGAGGGACTCGCTTCCAGAAGATGAACATAGGAAGCAGATCAAGAAGAACCCGATATATATAGTACTTGATGATGTGCTGGACACTTACAACATCGGAGCTGTTTTCCGCTTGGCTGATGCTGTGGCAGCCGAAAAAGTGATTTTGTGTGCCGGGTCTGAAACACCCCCCAACACCCGTATCAAAAGAGCCTCAATCAATACTACGGAATGGGTGGATTGGCAGTATTTTGCTGATGCAAAAGCTGCGATTAAAGATTTAAGAAGTAAGATTAAAGATTTGCAAGTTGTCGCAGTAGAATTGGATAAACGCGCTGTTCCATATGATAAAGTTGAGTACAAATTTCCTATTGCTCTTGTTGTGGGACATGAAACGGACGGCGTGTCAGAGGAAGTCTTAAAAATGGCAGATCACATAGTGGAATTACCTATGTATGGGGTAAATATAAGCTTGAACGTTATGGTGAGTTTGGGAATAGTTCTTTATGAGGTAATTAAGGAATTGAAGTAGTAGTTTATTTTATTTCTGCAAAGGGAACAATTTTTTTATCAAGCCCCAAGAATTTATCTATATCAAGTTCTGACAAGCTCAGTAAGTCTTTATCCTGCTCATCCTTCTTGTAGACAAAACGATAAAAGCTCGGGAGACTCCTGAGAAATGTTTCTTCATAGGTTATATTTTTGGCGTTTTGTTTCATAGCTTGCCATGAATGCTCGTCGCCGTGTAGTAAAATATCCAAGCTGGATGCTGGGACAAGTAAGCCGTCAGGCGATTTAAGAAACGCGAGGGATGGCCGGGTCATTGATAAGCCGGTTGTAACCACATTCTTAGATTGTTTGGCATTTTCAATATCTCCCGCATCTTTCAGCACGCTGATATAAGCAGTTTTCGTTTTTGTGAGAGTCGTAGTCTGATTTACCCCACCGTGAAGTCGCAGGCCATAATACATGCTAAGCAATATGTAGTCGAGCATCGTTGAGGGTATCAGTTCTTTTCTTTCAATCGCCTGAGCGATGCCCGCTGGTGTGAGTTCGACCTCATATGATTTGTCCTCCGAAATCAGCTTTTTGCCTTCTTTCCAAAGGCTTACACGATATCGCTGACCGGGTGGCAGACCCCAAAAGAGATATGTTCCAATTTTTTCCTTTAGCGAGAAAGCTCCACCAATTCCATCGAAATGCTTCTCCATAAGCTCATGAAACTTGGAATCAAACATAAAATTATGTATTGGGGTTTTTTTGTGTATATGATGAGCAAGCAAAAGCCGGTTTACTAAACGTTCTTGTTCGAGATAGATTAAATTGGGGATATATTTTCCGAGAAAGAAAAAAAGCTTGTTCCAAAGAATTGAGTTCGTTTTTGTTATCTGATCAGAGAATGAAGGAAGACTCAGAATATCGGCTCTGCCATAAATCTTATCTATCAAAAAGTAAAGCTTTTCAGCGACTTTACGAGTAATTGTTTCACCTCTCAGCAGGTTATCAACACGTATTTTTGCATTTTGAATTGATTGCTGTGTGTATCCCGAATAATTAATAACCGGGCATGGGCGAGCGCTTCTGGGGAAGAGGGGAATATTGTTTAGTTCAGCTTTGTTTTCAGAAATGCTATTAAAAACCAAACTTCTCGGGCTTGAATAATTGTCAAAGGAAATATTCGCACATGCAAGAACGATCACGTTTTCCAGCTTTGAATTTCTCGCCTTTGCGGCATACAGAGCAGAATGGACACTTGTATTGAAAAAACCCGGAGTGGTTATCGGGCTGTGATGTTCGGCAGTTGAAACATAATAATGCTCCGCAAGCTGTCTGGCAGCACTCGCTGCAATACCTTGCCCCAATATTTTTGCAACCTCATCCGAAAATGCCAGTATAAATTCATTTTTTCTTTCGGTTAAAACATCGGGTATGGAGGTTTTTGCGTAACTTTCTGAGATCTGATACATGGTCATAGGGCCAAGCTTCTGAGTTATGTTATAAAGTCCGGGTCTTCTCTCAAAAAGTTTTTGACGCATAGCATTAAGCTTGCGGAAAGTCTCAGCATAACTTTTTTTCCGTACTTGGGGGGTAGGCAACGCAGGGACATCGTAATTGTAGGGAATTGTAGAGATTGATTGCGTTCTTACAGTTGGCATTGGTTAATTATTTGAGTGCGAAGTTTTAATTATAACCCAAATTTTTTAGTTTACAATATAGCAAAATGGATCATGTCATGAGTGAAAGACAGGTAATTGCAAACATGATAAAATGTTTTTAACTTAATTTTAGATTGAATTAAATTATGAATAAAAAATTAGCACTGGAAAAAATTGCACAGGAAATCGCCACATGCAAAATCTGTAAAATAGGCAAAAGTGGAGTATCTGTCCCGGGGGAGGGAAATCCGGATGCGGATATTGTATTTATCGGCGAAGCGCCTGGAAAACAGGAGGCAAAATCGGGCCGTCCTTTTATAGGTAGATCGGGACAGCTGCTTAGGTCATTGATCAGAGAAACCGGTTTGAATGAAGAAGATGTATTCATAACAAGTCCTGTAAAATATCTCCCAAACGGTCCTGACGGAACTCCTGGCGGGACACCAAAATCCTCAGATATTGCTCACGGCAAAACTCATCTGGATAAGCAATTGGAAATTATAAATCCCAAAGTAATTGTCCTTCTTGGAAACGTAGCAGTTCAGGGAGTTCTAGGCTACAAAATTCCCGTCAAGTCTGAGCATGGAAAGGTAGTTGAACAGGAAGGAAAAAGATATTTGGTGACACTTCATCCGGCAGCAGCCCTAAGATTTCCTCCGCTTAAAGAATTGATCAAAGAGGATTTTGAGAAACTCTAAGGCCTGATCTGAGCTTGAGTTTATAACTCAATAAGGAAATACTTAGGTTGATAAATTAAGCTTTTTTCTTGACATTTAGGAATCACTCTACTAATCTTAAATAGATGACGTTTTTAAAGCATAATAAGCATAAGTCTTTACTTGTGTTGGTAAGTGCCGTTTCCATCATCGCTTCATTACTTGCCGTTTCTGTCATAAGTCAAAAAACAAATATTAAATCTAAAGCTGCCGAAGGAACTCTTAAGCCATTGGGAACCGGCACTACTTGGTATTGGGATGATTATCCCACCAGTAATCATACCAGTATGGAAGGATTCATAACGATTGAGTCGGATCCGACAAAGACGGAACCCGGAATAGGATATTATTGGGCGCACCAATTCTGGGGACCAGGAGGCGGGGGATACATGGGTATCCAGACAAATGGAGGCGCCGGTTCATTTTTTGGTAAAATCGCTATTTTTTCTATATGGGATGCATATGAAGCAACACCTGGGCAGGAAAACGGTTGGTGTAGAGTTGAGAAATCGGGTTTTGACGGTGGAACTGCCAATGGAGCAACGTGTCGTATTCCGCTTCCATGGAAAGCAGGGGATAGTTACCGGTTACGTATAGCTACTACTAACGACGACGCGCAGGGACGTACATGGACAGCCTGGGTAAAAGATATGGCGACAGGTCAGGAGCAAACGATAGGGAATTTAAAAACTCAATCTCATGGCCTTATGCAAGGGGCTCTGGCCAACTGGACCGAGGATTACAGTGGGGGCCGCGCTGCATGTGATGCTCCATACTCAAAGGTCATTTTTGGTATTCCAACGGTTGATAACGGAGCAAAAGCAGCTGCGAGTCATAGTATTGATGTATTATCTCCAAATCCTGGGGGCTGCACAAATTCAGCAATATATGATATAGCGGCCGGTCAGCGGCAGGAGCAAAGCATACCTCTTCCGGCTCCATCTGCGCCAGAAGATGGTTTTACATATCTCGCAGATCTTAACTGGGAGTCCGCTACCAATGGATTGGGGCCAATTGAGAAAGACCAGAATAATGGTGGAATAGATGGATATGACGGAACAGTATTGAGATCAAGCAACACTCCATACGCCCGCGGTTTGGGAGTTTACGCGCCTTCAGAAATTCGTTACAAGCTGAACGGAGGATATAGCAGATTCATTTCTGATATTAGCGTAAACGACGGAAGCACAGGGTCCGTAATCTTCCAAGTCTGGACTGATGGGGTCAAGGTCTTTGACAGCGGAGTAATAAGTGGCTCTGCAACAAAAACTGTTGATGTTAATCTGGCTGGAAAGCAGGAATTGAAACTCGTCACAACTGATGGCGGAAACGGAAATACCGGAGACTCTGCCAATTGGAATGGCGCCCGTATGGTACCCATCTATCTTTCTGAGTTGATACCTTTTCATTCGTCAAATGGTTTAGGACCTTTTGAAATAGACAAAAGTAACGGGGGACCAGTTGCAGGAGATGGAAGCGGCCTAACACTAAAGGGTGTTACTTACCCCAAGGGCTTAGGAGTTTACGCTCCTTCAGAAATAATTTATAAACTTGCAGGTGGATACAGCAGATTCATTTCTGATGTTGGCATAAGCAGTGGAAGCACAGGGTCCGTAATCTTCCAAGTCTGGACTGATGGGACCAAGGTTTTTGACAGTGGATTGATGACAGGTACCAGCCCCACCCAAAAAATAGATATTAGCCTAGCGGGCAAAAATGAATTAAAGCTGGTTACGCGTGATGCGGATGATGGTAATACAGGTGATATGGGAGTTTGGGGCGGTACCGGGTTAACTGCTGCCGGTAGTGCCCCTACGCCTACCTCGATTCCAACCCTTCCGTCAACTCCTACGCCCATACCTACCTCAACGTCCACACCTACAAAATTTCCTATACCTTCTGCAAGTGTCCCCATAGTTACCATTACCAAGCCTGCAACTGGATTATACATTCCTACTTCTACGACTATAACAGCTACGGCCCGGGACAGAGTTAAGATATCGAAAATGCAGGTATATATTGACGGTATTCTTAAGGCCACTTCATCAAATTCCAGTATTTCTTATTTATGGAATACAAAGGGGATAGCACGAGGAAGTCATACTATCAGTGTCAAAGCTTTTAACTCAGCAAATATTTCCGGAGAAAGTTCCCGGGTAGTAAATCATTAGTCCTCAATGATCCGATTATGAAATATCTTATAGTGGGCTTTTTCTCCTCATCTCAAAATTAAATTTGCCCCTTGACAAAGTCCTATAATGTATGCTATTCTTCTCTTCGCATCTTATAAGGTATCACTTATAACTTGTAACAAATAATTTAAACCTATGAATAAATCAATACTAAAAGGTTCTGTAATTACTCTTACTCTTCTTGCTC
>JBBSGK010000038.1:0-5659 GCA_038254115.1 Candidatus Levyibacteriota bacterium
ATTTTCCGGACTACTATCTACAATAAAATTCCAATCAGCCAATCTGCACCTGTGGGTAATTTCTGCAATTCGCGCCCCTTGTTTACCCAAAAAACCCAACGCTTTCTCGGCCAGAGATTCGGTTAGTAAATCACTACTCCTAATACCTTTAACTTTTGCTTGGTCACCTGACAAAGGTGGCTTTGGCTTATCTAATCTAGATCCTACTCTTGATTTTGCTTCTGGACTCATAATGTATATCTACAGGCTTTATGCTTTTGACACAAATTATATCACAGCTTGTGCCTTTTGTCTACATTATGGGTCTTTTAAAGTGTCTTAAAGAGGGTTAATCACCAAAAAACCGCCCTTGCTGGCGGTTTTGTTGGATTCTTTTTTTGCCCAAAAGCTAAGTCTGCAGGACATGTCCATACAAAAAGCTGAAGATTTGAAAAAAGAAAATTCCTGGCGATGACTTATTGTCCCATAAATAAATACAGTATCGTGGGCGCTGACTCGTTTCACTTCTCTGTTCGGAATGGGAAGAGGTGGTGCCAAATCGCACAAATCACCAGAAAATTTCTGTCTTCAAATATCAATGTTCAAGTACGCTAATCTTTTGATTAGCTCCTCGACGAGTGAAGAGAAACTCTCCTTCGAAAGCTCGGGGAGAGCAAATGTGTCTTAAAAAATTTATAGTAAACCATTAGTACGGGTAGGCTAAATACTTTACAGTAATTACACCGTCCGCCTATCAACCTCGTAGTCTACGAGGGGTCTTTCAGATCTTACGATCCATCGAAATCTTATCTTGGAGGCGGCTTCCCACTTAGATGCTTTCAGCGGTTATCCGTTGGGAATCTAGCTACCCGGCGGTGCTCCTTTTGGGAAACAACCGGCACACCAGGGATTCCCCCAACCCAGTCCTCTCGTACTAGGGTCAGATCTCCTCAAATTTCATACGGGCATACAGGATAGAGACCGAACTGGCTTACGCCGTTCTGAACCCAGCTCGCGTACCACTTTAACCGGCGAACAGCCGGACCCTTGGGACCTTCTCCAGCCCCAGGATGTGATGAGCCGACATCGCTATCAATCACATGTTACCATGTGCTCTGACTATACCTTCATCCCGATTTGATCGGGAGCTAGTCGTATTATAGAAGTTATAAATTTGTCCGATTGCTCAAACAAGAACCTCTATCTGAGTTTACTTAAACTCAAGTCGATACAGAATCCATCAATTGATGAACCCCTCGGTATTGACCAATATCTGTTCGCAATATTGGCGTCCACCGATTTGAACTAGTATTTTTGTTATCCAACTGCACTCTCTAAATGCATTTTTGAATAATCAGACTTAGAAATTACTTTCTAGGCGCCCCAATGTTGAGTTAAGGTGCCAAACCGCATCGTCGCTGTGGACGCTTGGATGCGATCAGCCTGTTATCCCCGGGGTAGCTTTTATCCGTTAAGCTGTGTGCATACCACTATGCATCACAGGATCACTATGACCTACTTTCGTACCTGCTCGACTTGTGGGTCTCGCAGTCAAGCTGGCTTGTGCCATTACGCTTACGTCATGATTTCCATCCATGACAAGCCAACCATTGTGCGGCTCCGTTGCGTTGTAGGAGCCTACCTCCCCAGTAAAACTGCCCACCAGACAATGTCCCTCGCCCGTATTTTTATGCGGGTCGAAGTGATGCTTACTCATTCCAAAGAGAGGTATTTCACTGATGACGAATCTCCCTCCTATTCTAAACAATCGAAATAAGCTTGCAAATGCCAAGCTACAGTAAAGCTCCCGGGGTCTTTTTGTCCATGTATACCTAGGCCGCGTCTTCACGGCCATCTCAATTTCGCCGGGTAAATGATTAAGACAGTTACTTGGTCGTTCTACCTTTCGTGCGGGTCGGAACTTGCCCGACAAGGAACTTCGCTACCATAGAACAGTTATAGTTACTGCTGCCGTTTACTGGAGCTTAAATCCTAGACTGACTCTTGCGAGTGTCATCCGAGATTTTTGACTTACCAGCACTGGGCAGGTGTCAGCCCCTATACGTTGCCTTTCGGCTTTGCAGGGACCTGTGTTTTAGATAAACAGTCGCCAAGTACTCTTTTGTTGTAACCGCGTTCTTACGCGCGGTAAGGCATCTCCCATAGGTTACGCCTAGATTTTTTGCCGAGTTCCTTAATCATCTGTCTCCCGTTCACCTTAGTCTGCTCGACCAGCCCACCTGTGTCGGTTTGCGGTACGTTAAAATATACGTTTTGGTAAACCTTGCGGTCACCTTAATGAGGCTTTTCCTGGTAACTGAAATGTACCAAATCGTTCCTTATTGCTAAGAAACTTTCCATCGCAACTTAATTAAACACAATGACGGATTTACCAATCACTACTATCTTATTGCTTAGACCAACTAACGCTGGCTTGATTCTTCCAACTACGTCACCACCTTAAAATACGCATACCCTGTAGCTGAATATTAACAGCTTGTCCATCGGACTAATCCCCTTTAACGAGGAAGGTCCTTAGGGTCGACTAACCCTCCGTTGACTTACATTGCGGAGGAAACCTTGGGCTTTCGGTGTGCGACCATCTCAGTCGCATTGCGCTACTCATGCCGGCATTCTCACTTCTATCCGCTCCACCAAACCTTACGATTCAGCTTCACTGCAAATAGAACGCTCCCCTACCAATTTATAGAAATCTATAAAGTCTCCAATTTCGGCAAATAGCTTGATCCTCGATAAATTTTCGGCGCCACGAACCATCCGCCAGTGAGCTGTTACGCTATCTTTAAAGGGTGGCTGCTTCTAAGCCAACCTCCTGGGTGTCTCTGGATCATGACTTCCTTAAAAACTTAGCTATTATTTAGAGGCCTTAATTGGGAGTCTGGGCTGTTTCCCTTTCGACTCATCAGCTTAGCCCGACGAGTCTGACTACTGTAATAATGATATCAGGTATTCGGAGTTTGGTTGGCTGCTACCGCTTGCGCAGCAGAAAGCCATTCAGTGCTCTACCCCCTGACGTAATTTACAGCGCTATACCTTAATATATTTCGGGGAGAACCAGCTATCTCCAGGTTCGTTTGGCATATTGCCCCTTACCTCAAGTCATCCCAACCCATTGCTACGGATACGGGTGCGGTCCTCCTCTCGATTTTACTCGAGACTCAACCTGCTCAAGGTAAGCTCACCTGGTTTCGGGTTTTATGACTGCTACTAATTTCGCCCAGTTAGGGCTCGCTTTCACTATGTCTTCCCAATGTAATTGGTTAAACTAACGCAGCAATCAAAAACTCACCGGCTCATTCTTCAATAGGCACGACATCATCCCATTGCTGAGACTCTGTCTGCTTGTTAGCCAATAATTTCAGTTCTATTTCATCTCCCTTCCGGGATGCTTTTCACCTTTCCCTCACGGTACTAGTTCACTATCGGTAGATTTTGGTATTTAGCCTTGGACCGTGGTCGGCCCGGATTCCTACAAAGTTTATCGTGCTTCATAGTACTTAGGTACAAACTATCGCAAATTTTCATTTCGCATACGAGTCTTTCACTCTCTTTGGAAAATCATTCCGGATTTTTCTGCTACAAAAACTTGATCGAATATCGTCTGCCCTGCAACACCAAATCTTGCGACTTGGTTTAGGCTGTTCCGCTTTCGCTCACCGCTACTAACGGAATCTCTGTGATTTATTTTCCTGGCGTTACTAAGATGTTTCAGTTCACGCCGTTCCCAACCATAAGCTAATATAATCCCTTACGGAACTAACTTCACTTGTGGTTCCTCTATAAATAGAGTGGATTGCTCCATTCGGAAACCGCCGGATCAAAAGTTGATGACACTTCCCCGACGAATATCGCTGTCGTCTGCGTCCTTCCTCGGCCAAAATCTCCTAGGCATCCATTATTGGCATTAATAATAAATTTTTTATACGTTCATTTATGAACGTGTTTAAGACGTTTTTAAATCCCGTACAATCCGCCGGTTTGACGGAGCATACAGGATCTTCTCTTCACTTGTCAAAGAGCCAAATCATCCATTCATAACTCTCGTAGAACCCTCTCTTACTAGAGGGTTGTACCAAAGTACGAAACTGGTGGACCTGAGGAGATTCGAACTCCTGACCTCCTCATTGCAAATGAGGCGCAATAACCAGCTATGCTACAGGCCCATTAAGGTGTTTCCTGCGCAAGGCAGGCTCAAATCCACGAATAAAAATTGTCAAACGAAACCGAAAGAAAATGTGGTTATGAAGAACAGACTAAATCCCCCTGTGGGGTTTTGTAAAGTATATGTTCAAAAATTATCATAAACAAACGTTTTTTCAGTTCGTAAAAGCTATAATAACACAGGCTATAGAGGCTGTCAACCCCTATCATAAGACATCATCCAAATGAATATTACCCGCTTGCAAATTACTGTCTGCTATATATAATAGTGGTATATGGACCAACATCTTTCAACGGCGACACTTGCAAATGGGTGTTTCTGGTGCACGGAGGCGATATTTAAAAGGCTCAAAGGCGTTGAGTCTGTGACTTCAGGTTATGCAGGATCTAACGTACCAAATCCTACCTATGAACAAGTTTGCTCCAAAACAACAGGCGCTGCTGAAGCTTTGCAGGTAAAATACGATCCCCCGGAGGTAAGCTTCAATACCATTCTTGATGTCTTTTTCGCAACCCATGATCCAACGACTTTAAACCGTGACGGGGCAAATGTTGGGACAGATTACCGCTCAGCAATCTTCTATATGGATGAGGATCAGAAAAAAATTGCTGAAGAAAAAAAGAAAGAACTGGATAAATCGGGGAAATACATCGGCAAAATTGTCACTGAAATTGTACCCTTTACCAATTTTTATGAGGCGGAAGATTATCACCAAGATTTTTATGAATCCGGCAACCGCCCTGACTACTGCATGTTCATAATTGACCCCAAAATAAAAAAACTCCTGACTCACTTTGAAGATAAGGTAAAAGACGAGTATAAATAAGTTAACTTTGAATGCGTGTATTAATTTTCTCTCTTCTCGCATATAATCATTTGAGATAAATATGTCGGAAAAGTTAATCTACAGACTAATTATTGCACTTGTTATTTTTGGCTCATTTGGATTATTGTTTTTTGCACTTATGGGGATTATGAATCCCATTGGTTTTCTGCCTCCACACGAGCAGCCACAAGCCGCTAATATATACGCCCAGTATATGGCAGCGAGAAATATTGGGATTATTTTATTGCTACTTGTTATTGCTGTTTTAAGAAGCAAGAAGGCGCTCGCATTTTTTTTACTTCTAAATGGATTTATTCAGGCAATTGACACCGTAATAGGAGTGATACATAAGGAGTCCATGCAAACATTTGCCCCACTTATATTGACAATCTTATTTATTCTTGCGGGCAGATATCTCCTGAAAAAAAGCTCTGGGAAGTAAGCCTAAAACTGGCAAAATTTCACAATATTAAATTACAAAAGTGAAAAAAGAATTAAATAAGTTACCTACTCTAGCATTTAAATATGTAACTGAATTACGGACTTGGCTTACAAAAAACCATGCGTTATCCGAAGGAATGTGGATTCGGATTTATAAAAAGGACTCCGGAGTAAAAAGCGTAACATTTGAAGAGGTACTTGATGAAGGACTCTGTTTTGGCTGGAGTGAA
>JBBSGK010000039.1:0-4854 GCA_038254115.1 Candidatus Levyibacteriota bacterium
AATCACTTGTTCAGAGGGTCTGATTGTTCCACGTGTTTTTTGAAGATATATTGTTTCTAATTCTGCTAAATCTTGAAGAATAACAGATTCTATTTCAGACCATTTCAAAATCATAGTATCACTGTTGAGTTCAAGATTTATGTACTCCTTGTATTCAAAGCTGGGGAGATTATTCAATTTATATATCTCCTGTATATTCCTCATGCGTCTTATCAAATCTACATAATCTAAATTAAAGAGGTTATTGACCTCAAGATATCCAGATTTACCAGATCCAAACACTGTTTTTAACACCTCATATTTCATGAGAGCCAAATGACGATAGCCGGATATGGCTTCAATATATTCTTTGCGACCTACCTTTTGTGATTTACGCAGAAAGTTAAGCATAATTGAGGGTAATTGTAGCACAGTTAGCCTTAAAAAAATAATTCGCTGAGGTTAACCTTTAAAGCAAGTGCAATTTTATAAATTGTTTTAAGTGAGGGGTTTCTTAACCCACTTTCTATCTCGCTAACTGATGTTAAATCCAATTTGGCTTTTTCTGCTAATTCCTCTTGAGACAAATTCTGCCTTTTCCTTAAACGCCTAATTTCAGAACCTAATTTTTCGTAAATACTTGCCATAGTCTTATTGCTAAATTATGGCTTTTATGCCATATTGTATCTATGGTACGGATGCCAAATACTAGCCTTATTTTATGGATAAAAAATATACAGAAAATTTAATCAAAGGGAAAATAACAGAGGTTATATTCGAAGAAATGTTTAGAGTTTCCGGAGAATTTACAATTATTCCACTTGGATACGAACATACGACACCCATTCTTGCTCAATATCAGCATTTAGCCCATGTACAGAAAGTTTTAGACAATATCCGTCATGCGCCTGATTTCGCCCTTATATCAGAAGACAAAACAAAAGTATTTTTAGTTGAGGTAAAATATAGAGCTGAGTTTGACAATAACGAGATTTTAAAGATTGCAGAAGATTTACACTCCTGGGAACCTTGCTTTCTTTTTGTTGCTTCAAAAGATAATTTTTACTTTGAGAGTGTGCAGAAAATAACAAGTAAAAATGGAACTATTGAAAAATTAAGTCAGAGTTGGATAAAAAGAGAGATTAGAGAAGAGTATTTTTCTATCATGAGAGAGTTTATATGATTTTTATAAAAGTTTTATTTTCTTACCAATCTTATATCTAATAAGAATAAATAAGAGTAAGCAAATGCTGAAGATATATGCTGGAAAAGCATAATGTGCGAAATTCCACTGCTTAATTGTTAGCAAAGTTATACCTGCGCTTAATAAGCCAAAAAGAAATATTCTATGACTTTCGCTTTCAGGGTTTTTATATGATTTAATAATCGTTGGGACAGCAGCGAACAAATCTGCTAAGATGCTAAAGAATATCGCCAAGTTGCCCTCTTTCGTTATAGACCATAGAATCAACCCGCCAACTGACAATGAGCCACAAATAATATCTAGTTTTGAAATCTTCCATACTGCCTTTTTGTTGACAAATGATGCCACGAATACCATAACGGGTCCAAATCCTACCATGAAAGTCATGAGAGCTGCTATGCCTACGCCTTTTTGAATTTCTGCAGTAAATGCCACCAGAGGGGCTAAAGCCCATAAAAACCATGTGACTCTATTAGGTATGGTTTTGCCCTTAACAGTATCTATTACATAGCCTGTACTTCCTATAAGGTTAAGAAGAGCACCAAAAATTACAAAATTTTCGTTTATCATATGACTGAGTATAGCAGATGAGAATTTAGTTGATTTAATTATTGGCAAATTTCTTGTGCTTGTTGTAAAGTTATCTCTGGATATTCTATAATATCTAACCAGTTGGCAGTGCGGAATTTATGCCATTCTGCCCGCTTCTTGCTCCCGTAGCTCAGTTGGATAGAGTGTCAGGTTCCGAACCTGAAGGTCGTGGGTTCGAATCCCGCCGGGAACACCCTTAATGTCCACCCACTCTAGTTGTTGTGCTTTTTGTAATCGCATGGAGCGCTGCTGCATAAGCAATCAGGGCAGCAATTAACCCGGTGACAGCCGGTTTCACGAAAAGTCTTCTGAAACGCTCTCCCTTTCTCAATACACCTGTTTCTTCGTTAAACAAAAGCTCTTGGAATCTATCGTGGGCTTTTCCAATCCTTCCCTTTTCTTCCTCCGTTATTTTTTCGCCGGGCTTTTTATCCGCTATATGTTGCCTGAATACATCAAGTTCATCCACTTCCTTTCCTACCTCTTCCTCTGTTAATGTAGTTTCAGGTAGAGGTTTATCTTTCTCCTCCTGTGACATCTCCTCACCCGTGAGCTCATCAGCTAGGGCCATCACCTCTGCAATTCTTTCATCGCTTTGTTTACCAAAGTCTTTTAAAACACCTGGAGTATCTTCTTTGGAAACATTTAATTCGTTGAGCGTGTTAATAAGCTCACCAGCATTCAGATCTTGATCCATCAATTTCAATCCTAAATCTATTTCCCGTTTTTGTTGCTCTTTAATCTTCGGACTTTCTCCATGTTCTGAAGGCGTTCCGGATTTAGTATTTTGCCCTGCTGCCATGGCTTCTTCTACCGTTGGAGTATGCTCTCCCGGCTCATTACTTGTTTCCCCTTCCGGTTCCCGATCCCCTGTCTCGGGCGGGCGCATCCGAGTCAAAGCTTGGTTTACAAGTGCTTCTGCCTGCTCTTTATCTGTTGGGCCATCTCCTCCTCTTAAGGCATCTTGTATTTCCCCATCAGGCGCTCCCTGCGGCGTTGCCGAAGACCCTTCCAAATGAGGAGGGCCCCCCGAAGTATCCGGCGCGCTTGCCTCTCCTGGTGTTTCGTCTGGTGGATAACTTCCGTCTGGCATATTTATATTCTCTGTCATTTTATATCCTCCTCATGTTTTATGCAAATATACTACTATTCAGTTATAATTACTTGACATTTACCTTACATAATAATTTCGGAATGGAAGGGTCGCATAGTGGTCTAGTGCGCACGCTTGGAAAGCGTGTGTCGCCGAAAGGTGACCGAGGGTTCAAATCCCTCCCCTTCCGCCCTTGAAAACCACGCCATAGGCTTGCATTTTAGAAAAGAACATGCAATGCTAAAAGTGTGAGAAAGTTCGTTGTTTTTTATTATTTATTTATATTTTCGCTTTTTTTTATAACGCTGCTATTCACAATCCCTACTTTTAATACAGCGACCGCGGCTGAAGGATCAACATGTAACCCAACAGCGCCATTAAATACGTGTTACGACGGTCCAGATCCTGCTCATAACCTTAAGTGTCTCCCGGATGTTCCAAGCGCTAAAAAAGGCTCATCTGATGCAAAAAAGGGTCACTGTGGTTACAACAACCCTACTGCTGGCCCTGGGGGCAAGGGTGATCCATGTAATTCAAAACTATCGGGCCAATGCAGCCCTGATTTATTTTGCCAAGATCTAGCAAATACAGGTACGGGAAAATGTACAATGGCAGGAGAACCTGGCGCATTATGTGATGTTCCGTATAAGGCCTGCAATGCAGGGCTTGAATGTAGATCAGATGTAGCAGGTCTACCCAAGACGTGTTTGGAATCTATTAAAAAAATAGTGCTTGATGGAGATTGCGACCCTAAATTTCCCCATTGTGACGATGGACTCGAATGTAGGCAAAAAGGTAATGATCCAAAACAAAATTCATGCCAGAAACCAGATGATTCTGAACCAACCCCTCCCCCTCCCCCACTTCCTCCCTGCTCCGAGTGGACTAAAGACAACAAGCTATGCCTTTCTTTTGATACAGCGTTTGGGAACATAGCGACAAATCCAGGGCAATTTATAAGCACTATTTTTGGTATTATACTTTCTGCTGCAGGGGCAATAGCGCTGCTTCTTATCATAAGGGCCGGCTACAAGATCATGACATCTGAGGGCAAGCCTGAAGGAATAAAAGAAGGTAGAGATCAATTGATTGCGGCAATAGTCGGCTTACTCTTTTTGATCTTTTCTTTTGTCTTTCTCCAGGCAATAGGAGTTGACATATTGCAGGTTCCGGGATTTGGAAGCGCAGGCAGTGTACCATCAGGAGGACAATGCGATGCATCTAGTAGTAAAGACTGTGCACCCGGACTCACATGCAAATCAGTTGGCGGAGGTAAAGGCGGAAGCTGCCAATAAAATTTAACACTACTTATGAACCGGAGAAAAAGATCAATTAAATTTCTAATTGCCGGCATAATACTTTTACCCTTATTAGTCTTTCTTGTTTATAGTTTCCCTCCTGAATACCAATTTAAAGTTATTAGTTATCAGTTGCCTGTTATAAGTTTATTATTCCCTATCCTCTTTCTATTTTTGTTTTCTTTTACTACATTTTTTTCAAAAAGCATAATTCATGGAATTCTACTAGGTTTATTCGTAATGAGCTTTCTTGTTTTCCGTCTAAACAATCTCACTCACCCATTTTTTTTCCTGCTTCTTGCTGCGCTATTTCTGATGCTTGAGCTTCTTTTTGCATATAGGAAATAACCCTACATTTACCCTGTTGGACAGAGCTTGACAACCCGCTCAAAATAAATCAAACTATTATTACTATGCGCTCTGCTGCCCGCTCCGTATTGCTATTAGCTATTAGCTATTTGCTATTTGCTATTTTTATATCTCCCCCCCTGGCCCGTGCCCAAACCGTCTACAGCAACACACCGTCTGCCAGAGCTTTCACTGTCCCCAATGTAGATTCTGATGTTCCGCAAAATCAGCATACATATACTCAAGCGGTAACTATTGAGGTCTTATCAGCAGTTATTTGCCAGATTACAGGAATTGACCCCGTAGATCCAAGCACCGGATGTCTGGGCATAAATCCTCAA
>JBBSGK010000040.1:0-4094 GCA_038254115.1 Candidatus Levyibacteriota bacterium
TGCCAATATCGGACACGCGCTTTACTTCCACCGGATTGGGATTAAAAGAAATTATAGAAAGGCCTCAAAGCTTGATCATATTGCAAACACTGTTAAACTCTGGTTTAGATCGCGCGCAGAACATGACTACCGCCCATCATTCCTGTCCCTCTTTACCCCGTTGGTTAAGGAAATCTAACTTTTTCTACGTCCTGGCCAATGCTTGGCTCTCTTCCCAGAAGCTACTGACAGCGGAGACTCTATTTCAATTTGTGGCTCTCCTATAAAGAGATCCGGAAATTCAGCTTGTCTTGTATGATCTGATCTATTTGAAGCTACAGATATTAAAAAGTGAAATGCTCACAATTATGAAAATTTTCTTAATTGTTATATAATCACACTTTGCAACTAATATGCTTAAAAAGCTTACAATTTCTTTTTTTATTTTATTCTTGTTTCAGTTTACCACGCAGTGTTCTTATGCCAGTGAATTTACAGAGGCCCCCACGGAAATTGTTATTCCTTCTCTTCATCTGAGTTTACCTGTCACGGCCTCTCCAATTACTTATGAAACATGGGAAGTTAGTGAGATAGGTGCCTCATTTGGAACGCAAACAATACTCCCGGGATTAAAGGGTAATACAGTTATTTTTGCCCATGCTCGAGAAAATCTGTTTGCCAGTTTACCAGATATTAATAAAGGGGAGTATATTCACGTATTTACGAATAAAGATTGGTTTGTTTACCAAGTCTATGAAACAAAGGTTGTCGAGCCGGAAAATATAACTGTCTTAGAATCACAAAAAGCACGTGAACTGACACTTTTTACATGCTTCGGCACGAATTATTCTCAGCGTTATATTGTGAAGGCAAGTATGGTTACAGATCCCGGTGCATTTGATTCCTTAGCAAATTAGTAAATAATTTAACTTCAGCTAATTTTTATAAATTTCCTCCAATCTGAATAGGGAGTGCTAATTGACAAACCGATAGCCGTATGGTATATTTGCGTTCATTCAATTATTCTGCCCTATATATATTACAAATAGGGCTTTTTTGTGGAAATTAACATGAAAAATATATTAAAAGATTTACCCGTGATGAATACACTCAATAATCTTATATACCAAATTTATAAAATAGGATATTTTACTTCATTTTTGACTAGGCTTATATTAAAGCTGTTATTTAAGCCCTTTAGATATTTCCTGCGCTCTGTATTCTTTTTATTAAAAAGTATCGGATATATTTTTTATTTTATTGCTAAATCAATCGTTAGGATAGTAAAGAGGATTGGAAAATCTTTTCTAGGCTTCTTGTTAATGATAAAGCGATCTATGAATTTATTCCCAAGCCGTATATCAAATGGTTTTTCAGCTTTTCCAAGAGTTGGAAAGATCAAATATTTTTTTTCAATATTATTTATTACAAATGCAATGATTCTAGTCTTAGCATTTTTTAGTTTTCTTAATTCCGTTCCAAATCCAAAATCTCTTTCTTATTTTTCAGCTTCCTCAAGCAGTCAAATTTTTGATAAGAATAACACTCTTTTATTTAACTCATACCATAACGATGATAGGATCCCGGTCTCTCTTTCCAATGTATCCCCTATTTTGATAAAAGCTACAATCTCTTCCGAAGACAGTAGATTTTATAAGCATTTTGGAATTGATTTAATCGCAATAATTAGATCAATTGTTAATAACTTAACTCACAAATCCGTTCAAGGAGGATCAACTATTACCCAACAACTTGCCAAGAATGTATTTCTAACGGATGAAAAGTCATTCAAAAGAAAAATTGAGGAAGCAGTTTTGGCTATTCGAATTGAGCACAATTTCAACAAGGAGCAAATTCTTGAGCTTTATCTCAACGCAGTATCGTATGGAGGAGATACGGTCGGAATCGAAGCTGCCTCTGAGCGATATTTCGGTAAAAAAGCTAAAGATTTAAGTTCCAAAGAAGCAGTTTATCTTGCATCCATAACTTCAGGGCCAAGTATATACGGCCCAACAAGCGTGGGTAACAATAGTTATAAATTAAAAGAAAATATAATCCTTCAAAAAATGGTTACCAATAAAGACATAACACCCGTACAAAGTAATGAAATTAGTCATGAAAAATTGGTTTTCTCTAACCAGACGACCTATAAGCGTGCCCCGCATGCTGTTGACTATACACTGAGTGAGTTACCCAAATACATTGCAAACGCAGAAGATATTTCAAAAGGTTTTTTAATTCAGACGACTATAGATTTGCCGCTTCAGAATTATATCCAGCAACACGTATTGACGTATATAGCAAAAGAGACAGGGAATAATATAAATAATGCAGGGGTTATTGTGGTAGACCCCAAGAGCGGATCAATTTTGGCAATGATTGGATCAGCCAACTATTTTGAAGGGAATTCCGGTCAGTATAATACAGTTATTGCTAAGCGTCAAATGGGCTCTGCCGTAAAGATTATTACTTATGCGCTCGCCTTGGATACTTTGTATACTCCTGCCTCAACCCTCAGTGACAGTCAGACCAGTTTTAAAGAATTTCCTGGATATAAACCGCGAAATTATGATGGAAAATTTCATGGAAAAGTAAGTCTTAAGAACGCATTTGCTAACTCATACAATATTCCGGCTTTAAAACTGGCATACGATTTGGGTCTTAGGAATGTCGCGGATAAAGGCGTTGCTATGGGTATTCCGGAATTTGAATTTAAAGACAATAATATTCCACTCTCATTTGCAATAGGTGGCGTAGAGCTTCCGCTTCAGCATCTGACAAGTGCTTATAGCGTCGTTGCAAACAATGGAAAATCGGTAAATTTACACATTATTAAATCGATCACTGATTATGACAACAAAATAATTTATAAAACAAAATCAGAGTCGCATCAGCAAATTATAAGTCCGAATACGGCAAAAAGTATTTTCAATATTCTTTCAGACACAAATGCTAAGCTCCCGGCATTCGGGCATTCTGCGGATTTTGACTTTGGCGCCAACCAGGTTGCCATCAAAACAGGTACTTCAAATGATAATAAAGATAATGTTGCCATGGCGTTCACTCAGGATTTTGTTGTAGGAGTTTGGGTCGGAAATAATAATGGAGAAAGTATGGATAATATTGCGTCAGGATATGTAGGCGCTACCAACATAATGCATACGGTTGTTACAAAAGTACTCGATAACATTGCTAAGGAAAAAGCAAATAATTCATTATATGCGCTTGAAAATGAACGGAAAGGAGGTGAAAAATGAAAAAAACAAAACAAAGTGTTAAGCAAAAAAATAAAGAGGAAATATCCGAATTGGTTTATGATAGAAATTTCATATTAGGTTTGGTTGTATTTGCAGTAACGTTGTTAATTATTGGTTTTGGAGCGATAGGATACGTGAAGAACTCAAGAAATAATGCTGTAACAAAAAATGCACAAGCATCTCGAAGTGCAATAGTTGAAACTAACGAAAAAATAGTCACGCCAATAGCAACTTCCACGCCAATTTCAAAGTCACCGGAAAATAGTAGTGCCAGTGATAAACCTAAATTTGTCGTGAAAGAATTGCCAAATACACAAGGTGATACTTTCTATACTGTACGCGCGCATGACAATTTCTGGAAAATTTCCAAATTAATGTGCGGAACTGGAGTTTATTATTTATCTATCAAACAGTATAACGGATACCAGAACAGAACTCTTCGTCCGGGAGATGTTCTGACGATCGTTTGCGATCAGTAATTAGTACCTGTATCTGGTTTGACTAGTAAGTATAAAACATAAGCGTTTGAGCCATATACATGATGTCTCTAAATTCTTGTAGCGCCAGATTACATGGGCTATCTTAGATTTGCTACTCAGTGCACGAGTTTGACAAATGACGCTCCATTGATAAACTTTCCTTTCTGTCTTACAAAGAGATTCCGGAGAATATTTATGAAAGGGTCCAAATAATAACTGCTCTAACTGCTAGTTACTCCAGAATCCCGGCACTGTAGCTGTCGGAACCGAGTACACAAGAATCAATGAGGAGAACGTAAAAATAGAGCGGATTAGCTTGCCTCAGAGACACGAAACAATTTATGATAATCTCCTGCACACCAAATCCCTCTACCCTGAA
>JBBSGK010000041.1:0-3743 GCA_038254115.1 Candidatus Levyibacteriota bacterium
AGCGATTAGTTAACTAGACGCTAAATCCTAAAAGCTAATTAATATGTTAAATCCAGATCTAAAATTAAATCCAAAAATTTTTGATGAAGATGTTGAAAAAGACGCAACACGCATCGGATATGGTAAAGGCCTTCTCACGCTTGGCCAGGAGAATCCCAACGTGGTCGCGCTTTGTGCTGATCTGACGGAATCAACCAATGCGCATCTTTTTGCCAACGAATTTCCTGAGAGATTTTTTGAAGTTGGGGTTGCCGAGCAAAATATGGCAGCTGTTGCAGCGGGACTTGGCGTAACAGGCAAAGTAGCATTTATCTCCTCATACGCAACTTTTTCACCTGGTAAGAACTGGGAAACAATAAGAACCACAATTGTCTACAACCAATCCAATGTCAAAATCGCAGGACATCATGCAGGGATCATGACAGGACCGGACGGTGCAACTCATCAGGCAACTGAAGATATAGCAATAACGAGGTGTTGGCCTGATATAGATATTTTTATTCCGTGTGACGCGATTGAGGCAGAAAAAGTAACTATTGCATCAGGTAGAACATCTACGCCCACTTATCTCCGTTATTCCCGCGACAAAACGCCTTTTATGACAACTGCTGAGACACCATTTACTCCCGGAAAAATGCAGGATTTCTGGGTCAGTGAAAATCCGCAAGTCACAATTTTTGGGACAGGTTATATGCTCCATTATGCGCTTGTTGCTGCAAAAGAACTGGAAGCAGAAGGGATAAATACAACTGTTGTAAATGTAGCGACGATAAAACCCCTAGATGTTGATGGAATTCTAAAATTTACAAATCAAACACGCGCAGTTGTCACAGTTGAAGATCATCAGGTGGCAGGAGGCATGGGATCCGCAATTGCTGAATCGCTTGCCAAAAATAATCCCCTGCCGATGGAATTTATCGGATTGCAGGATAGATTTGGCGAAACAGGAAATCCAAAAGAATTGGTTGAAATATTGGGAATGGGAGTAAGTCATATTAAAGAGGCCGTCAAAAAGGTGATTGAAAGGAAGAAATAATCCATGAATCCTGCCCTACTCGAAGAACTAAGAAAAATAATAAGAGGTGATGTTGTTGTGGACGAAGAAACCCTCAGCAAATATTCCCACGACGCAAGTATCTTTGAGATAAAACCTCAAGTCGTTGTTTTCCCCAAAAATGATCTTGATGTACAGAACTTGGTGAAATTTGTGTCAGACCATAAGCTTCAAAATAAAGATCTAAGTCTTACAGCCAGAGCCGCAAGTACATGCATGTCTGGCGGAGGCCTGAATACCTCAATAATTGTTGCATTTCAAAAATATTTCAATCACAAGCCAAAAATCAAAGGTCACATTGCAACAACAGAACCCGGTGTTTTTTACCGTGATTTTGAAAAAGAAACATTAAGACACGGCCTGCTCTTCCCCTCTTACCCGTCATCCAGGGAAATTTGCGCAATGGGAGGAATAGTAAACAATAATTCAGGCGGTGAAAAATCGCTTGAATATGGGAAAACAGAGGATTACATCACGGAACTCAAGATGGTTCTTTCTGACGGAAATGAATATGTAGTAAAACCTCTGACCGAACATGAACTAAGGGCAAAAATTGCCAGGAAGGATTTTGAAGGCGGAATCTATGAAAAAATGTGCGCTCTTATCGCAGACAACTATGATTTGATCATGACAGCCAAACCTACTGTCTCCAAAAATTCTGCAGGATATTTTCTCTGGAATGTTTTTGACAAAAAGAAAAAGACTTTTGATCTGACACAGCTTTTTGTCGGCGCCCAGGGAACACTCGGACTGATGCTTGAGGCGAAGATTAAACTAGTTCCGACAAAAAAACATACTGAAATGATGATAATTCTGATGCATGATTTCCAAAATCTTGCCGAGATTGTCAATTCTGTTCTTCCTCTCAAACCTGAAAGCATGGAAGCGTATGATGATAAAACTCTAAAACTTGCAATAAAATATTTTCCTGAATTTGCCAAGAAACTTGGCGTTCGCAACTCGCACTCAAAAGCTCTGGAGTTTTTGACGGGTTTCAAAAAAACTAAAGATTCGGATCTCCCAAAATTAATCATACAAATAGAATTTGCTGACAACAACCCGGTTAATCTCAAAAAGAAAATAAAAGAGCTTATGGAAAAGTTAAAACCACTTCATCCGGTAACGAGAATTGCGATCGATGATGCTGAAAAAGAGTATTGGCAAATCCGGAGGGATAGCTTTGGGCTTTTGAGGGGACACGTAAAAAATATGTACTCCTCCCCTTTCATTGATGATCTGGTTGTCCGCCCTGAGCATCTTCCTGAATTTTTGCCAAAGTTTGATGCGATTTTGAAAAAATATCCATCAGTTATAGGGACTTTTGCAGGACACATCGGAAACGGCAATTTCCACTTTATACCGCTCGTTGATCTTAAAAAATCTCATGAGCAACATCTCATCCCAAAAATCTGTGAGGAAGTTTTTGAGCTGGTTACAAAGTATAAAGGCTCATCCAGCGGCGAACACAATGACGGTTGGATCAGAACCCCCTATCTTCATCTGCAGTACAATAAAGAAATTCTAAAGCTTTTTGAAGAAACCAAAAAAATCTTTGACCCGCAGGGAATCTTCAACCCTCATAAAAAAGTGAACGGAGATCTGGAATTTGCAATGAAGCACGTGAGGACTAGCTGGTAACAGCACCATTTCGGACTTTACCTTTTCTTATCGACAAAAATCTCCTTCTCGTACGGCTAGCTTGAGAAAAAGGTAAAGAAACCTCAGGTTTTTTTGCTTCGTACAAAACTATTTCCGCTTCCCTTACAACTTCAGGAGTAACTCCGGCCTTAGATAAGGTTCTATAATCTCCAGGGATATCTAAATCACTTGATGCTATAGCAGCCATCTGCATAAACTCTCCCATTATTTCGAGAACATGATCGATAGGATATACCAATGCTGTACCTCTTCTTGGTCCATTAGATTTCGTGACCTCCCACAATTCAGGAGATTTACTCTTTGCTTTTTCCCTTGCCAGGCTCATTTTTTCGTAGACATCCGTATGCATGCCTACACTTGAAGGATTTACCTCATTAAGCACTCTTACAACAGCAGCAGCCATATCAGTTACCGTTCTGCCTTCTTCTATTCTTTTCATACTCCTATTATAGGACTTTTGACCTTATAAATCAATGAATAAGAATTTATTAAGGATTATTCGAGTGTTCTCATGAATTTGAAGTTTTAACGCTTCTTTTTTTGTGAACCAGCCGATACCCTGTGATTCTGAAGGGTTATGTTTTAAATCTTGCTCCCCTATTGCAACAACACAGTTTATATCTATATGGAAATGGGATGGCTCTTTTCCATGTGCAGGAATGCTTTGTTCCATAAAGAAATCAGGAATAGGCAGGAACTTATCACCATCTTTTAAGATTTTTATTTTTTCTTTCAAAAACCCAATAATCCAAACCGTTTCTTCTTTTATTTCTCTAACGGCGCATTCTAGGGGATTTTCAAGTTTCTCAACGTGTCCTCCGGGCTGAATCCATTTATCAAATTTCTTGTGATGAATCAGAAGAACTTTTTTTGGAGAGGCTTTCGTCAAAATCCAAACAGAAGCAGTAACATGCTTATCCCCTTTAATAATTGTTGTCATTCCGAGATTATAACATGTGAAAAAAATCGACAGTATTGCTTTTCTCTTTTTGGAACTGTATTATTTAATAATGAATCAGGAAGAACTGGC
>JBBSGK010000042.1:0-2901 GCA_038254115.1 Candidatus Levyibacteriota bacterium
AAATAAATTACTAAAAAAAGTAGATTCATCTTACTTAACCGATTTGGTTGAAATGGTACCAACTGCGGCAAATGTAGACTCATATGCAAAAATAACCAAAGAAAACGCAACAAAAAGAAGTCTTATAAAAGCTGGTTCATCGATCGCTGAACTTGGATATGAGGATAGCAGCGAAGTAAAGGATGTACTTGATAAAGCCGAGTCAGCAATTTTCTCAATCTCGCAGGGTCATCTGACACGTGGATTTGTGGCGCTTAAGGAAACCCTAACTGAAAGCTTTGACAGAATTGATGAACTTCAAAAAACAGGATCAGGAATGAGGGGAGTAAAGAGCGGGTTTATTGATCTTGATAATCTTCTCTCCGGAATGCAGAAAACAAACCTACTTATTCTGGCAGCGCGTCCCGGTCAGGGCAAAACTGCAATGGTTCTAAATATTGCGCAGAACATAGCAGTCAAACAGAAACTCCCAATTGGTATATTTTCTCTTGAAATGAGTAAGGAAGAGCTCGTGGACCGTCTTTTGATAGCGCAGTCCGATGTGGATGCGTGGAAATTAAAAACGGGAAGATTGTCAGAGGATGATTTTTCCAAATTATCTCAAGCTATGGGGGAGTTGGCGGAAGCTGAAATATTTATTGATGATACGCCGGGACTTTCTTTGACTGAAATGAGGAGTAAGGCAAGGCGGCTTCAGATGGAGCACAATATTTCGCTTCTTGTTGTTGATTATCTTCAGCTTGTAGATCCGGGAAAACGATATGACAACCGTGTTCAGGAGGTTTCCATGGTCTCACAGGCGCTTAAAAATCTTGCGCGTGAGTTAAATATACCGGTTCTCTCTGCGTCTCAGTTGTCCCGCGCAGTCGAACACAGAGGAGAAAAAAGACCTCAACTTGCTGATCTTCGTGAATCAGGAGCAATAGAGCAGGATGCAGATGTAGTTATGTTTCTTTACAGGCCTGATGCTGAGGCATCAGGTATTCAGATTCCGACCAAATTACTTATTGCCAAGCACAGAAACGGTCCAACAGGGGAAATAGATCTTCTTTTTCAGGGAAACAGAATTAAGTTCACGAGCGTTGAGAAGAAACGGGAAGAATAAGATTTCAACAAACCTACCGTCATCTTCTATCGATTCGTCTTTGTATAGACCATTGTAGGAGCGTTCGTCTCCTACGAAATCCCTGAATCGATGTGTTTGCCTGACCTTCTGATCTACTGGGAGCTGCAAGAGCTGCTCTGGCAGATGCAATGGAATCAGGATTTGCTCCCTTTTCTTCTAAGAGTCTAATGTAATGATCTCCCAGTTCTTTTACGCTGCTCATATAAATAATTATACCATATGAGGTCAATTCTGCTACAATTAGATCACAATGATGACCAATTTAAAAAGGTTTCTATATTTCCCAGTTGCATCTTATTTCCGTTTTTTTGCTTCTATCCGTTTGAAAAGATGGAGCCCCAAAGTTATTGTTGTGACGGGTTCAAATGGCAAGACAACACTTTTGCACATGCTTGAATCGCAAATTGGAGATCAAGCAAAATATTCTCATCACGCCAATAGCAGTTTTGGCATACCTTTTGATATTCTGGGACTTCAGCGAAAAAGTTTAATTAAGTCTGAGTGGTTAGGTCTAATTCTCAAGGCACCGTTTGCTGCATTTAGAAATCCTTCTAAAGAAAAACTTTATGTTGTGGAAGCTGATTGTGATAGACCGGGAGAAGGTAGATTCCTTTCAGAATTATTAAGACCGGAAATTGTTTTGTGGATTTCCACATCAAAAACACATAGTATGAATTTCGATATATTAGTTCAATGGGGAAAGTTTGCAACTGTTGAAGAGGCAATTGCATATGAATTTGGATATTTTATTGAATACTCCCAGGATACGGTGATAGTTAATGGCGATATGGAATTAATGAGCGATCAGCTGAAGAGAACAAAAGCGAAAATTATCTCCATCAAGAAAGCAGATGCATTGAAAAAATATAAAGTAGATAAATCTGGAACAATATTTGAAATAGAGCATTCTAGATACCGATTTAATTGTTTGCTACCTAAGGAAGTATTTTACTCAATTGAAATGTGCAGAAAAGCTGTTGAGTATTTAAATTTATCGTTTGATAATTCGTTTTCAAAGCTTAGTATGCCTCCCGGTCGAGGATCTATATTTCAAGGAGTTAAAGATATTACCATTGTAGATAGTTCTTATAACTTATCACCTGGATCCTTGCGGGCAGTGCTAGATTCGTTTAATAAATTTTTTACTAAGGACAAGTGGGTAGTAATTGGTGATATGCTGGAGTTAGGTGAGAGCGAAAAAGAGGAGCATGAAAAATTGGCTAAAATAATATCTGGTTATGATTTTAATAAAATTATTTTGATGGGACCGCGAGTTAGCAAATATTCTTTTCCCAAACTTGAAAATTTACTGAATGATGAAAATAAACTTGTAAAATTTGCGGGTCCAAAAGAGACGCTAGATTATATAATAGATAATATCAAAGGTGGGGAAACAATATTATTTAAAGGAGCGAGATTTATGGAGGGAATTATTGAACATTTATTAAAAAATAAAGAGGATATAAATAAACTTACACGGCGGGAAAAAATTTGGGATATTAGAAGAAAGAAATTTGGATTATGAAAATGATTTATGCATTGCATGGATGGGCTTATTCGACCGAGAGATGGAATCCTTTAATTGATGATCTGAAAAGGAACAATATAGAACTCGAAATGCTTAAAATCCCTGGTCTCACTGCGCCACTTGATGAGGTTTGGGATATTGATGATTATGTCAATTGGTTAAGCGAAATTTTGTTTAATGAAAAAGAACCCGTAATTTTATTGGGACATTCAAATGGGGGACTAATCTCGTTAGCTTACACGTTAAA
>JBBSGK010000043.1:0-2644 GCA_038254115.1 Candidatus Levyibacteriota bacterium
ACTCTCAATCTCCGGCAATGCTTTTTTTGCTGCATCTTCTCCTGCATTTATCATGGCGCTTGCTTTTTTGTTATCAAAAAAATAATCCCAGCCGATGAGTCCGATGTTTGGTGTTTTTGGTGTGATGATATAATCTGCAGTTGATAATGACTGAAACGTGATATTGTGGCGAAGAATATTTACAGAATGCATGGGTAGACCGGAAAGTGGTGGAGTTTTGGGAACAGGCTCATTAAAATACCCGCTCTCTACATTTACGGCAATCACGATATCAGCGCCCATCCCGCGGGTTGCCCTGACAGGAACAGGGTCAGACAGGCCACCATCTGCCAGAACTTTATTTTTATAAGCTACGGGTTGAAAAATCGGAGGGACTGAAATACTTGCCCTGATTGCCTTCACCAAATCTCCATCTGCCAAAACTACTTCTTGGGCCGACTTCATATCAGTCGCAATCGCTGCAAAGGGAATACGAAGATTTTCAAATGTTGCGCCGTCAAGAATTTCTGAAATCAATATTTCGATCTTGTTTCCTTTGAGTAAACCTCCTCTGAGAGTCGGATCAAATAAAGCATAACCCTTCCGTTTATTAAAACTTAAAACCAACTCTTCAAGCTCTTTCAGATCAGGGTGGGCGGAATAATATGCCCCGACAAGAGCGCCTATGCTTGACCCCGCAATAAAATTGATATCAAAATCTGCTTTCTCCAACGCTTTTAGAACACCTATGTGGGCAAGTCCTTTCGCGCCACCCGATCCAAGCGCCAGACCAATTTTTAGCTTATGCTTATCATTCATCAAGCTATTATACAACATAGATTATTAACATGTCCTATAACATTGATTATTAACAAATTTTTTGTTATAATGAAGCGCAAATATGGCTGAAAATCGAAAAAATGAAAGCGTAATTCCATCCGAAGATCTTATGAGAAAATCATTTCAATTATTTTCTAGATTGAGTGTCAGATATCCTGCTTCTGAGGTGTTTCCTGCAGCTGAGATTTCACTTAATTGCAGAGGAAATGGCTATACTCCTAAGAGACTATTGGATGGTTTTATGTCGGATACTAGCGCATTAGAAAAACTTACTGCAGCTGTTAACATAAAACATTCTGGTAAAAGAACTGAGGGAGGAAAAGCGATACCTGCAATAACCTCAGACCAGATTTTATCAACGGCGGTCCATACTTTCCTATTAGCTGAAGACATGATGGCTGTGTCCCAATGGCGCTTGCATAGACTGCTGAAATTGCATAATACTGAGATGAGAGGAGCGTCTGAAAAAGCAGGACTTAAACGAATAAAAGAATGGAAACTATAACTATTTTTCTTTTTGTGCCAGTTTGTAGTAACTTGTTTTTGTTTTGCCGAATTTTTCAACTAGCTTTTTACTCACCAAAGATGCGAGTAAAAAATGCGCCTGCTGGCGTGAGACAGAGAAAGCCTTCTCAATATCTGAGGTCTTTATGGCCTTTTTATCAATCAAAATCTGCAATACTTCCTCTTCACGTGATGTAACCAATACCCGTTTTTCACCTGTTATCTCATCCATCTTTCCCGCTCTCAATTCAAAAATCCGCCCGATCGCAGATTGGAGTGAATTGGCTATTCCCTCAAGAAAATATTCCAGCCATTCTGTCTTGTCGCCATTATCTGCCAGATGCAGACTGTCCGAGTACAAATGCCTGTCAATATCATAATAGTCATCAAGAATAAAATACTTACTGACTTCATAATGTTGAAGAATAAGATAATAAGTCGTTAAAATTCTACCAATCCTACCATTACCGTCAAGGAAAGGGTGGATATATGCAAATTGATGATGAAATATACCGGCCTTTAGAAGCGGGTGAATTTCTTTTTCATTTTGTAGCCATTCATACAATTCATTCAGCGCTTTTTCGATTTCCGATCGAGTATGAAATGGGGGATTGTGCTTTACCACCAGCTCATCGCCTTCTTTATGTCCGATAAAAACTCCGCCATCGCGGACCCCCCACTTTTTCTTTTCTTCCAATCCATCCATTAGCTGAGAATGAAATTTTTCTGTCAGCTCAACTGTTAGGGGAGTGTTTTGCCGGGCGAGATTACCAAGCGATGTAATAATCGCAAAATAATTTTTTACTTCTTTTTCGGATTTGGTTGTAGGTATCTGATCCCCAAGAATGACATTGGTGACATCCTGAGGGGAAAGGGGATTACCCTCTATACTGGTTGAGTAATGAGTCGCCAGAATCTGATTTTCCTGAAATAGCCTCATCGTGAGGGATGGAATTAGTTTTTCAGCATGAATTTGGCCATAAAGCCTCTCTATTGTCCCGAGAGTAGAAAGCATTTTGAGAGTTAATTGAAATTTAGGCTCGTACATAGACATATTCTAGCACAAAAATACTTAATTGTCAAGCTATTTGTAAATATAATTGTAAGTATATCATATTTGTCAATATATTTGTAATCATATATGTAAGCTATGCATCAATTTTCGATGCGAGTATAAAATCATTCTCTGATAATCCACCAATTGCATGAGTACTAAGAGTCAATTTAACTCTATTCCACATATATAATAGTATATCCGGGTGATGGCCTTCTGCTTCAGCCAGATCTCCAACTTTATTTACAAAAGATAACGCTTCTTGGA